>SXIE01000478.1 GCA_005772945.1 Pseudomonadota bacterium | reverse complement strand
GGACTCGGTCTGCTGGCCGAGCAGCTGGCAGGTGCCGCCGACGCAGACCTGGCCGGTGGCGCAGTCGGCGTTGTCGTCGCCGTCGCAGCTGGCGTTGTACGACTCGGTCTGCGGGCCGAGCAGCTGGCAGGTTCCGCCGCCGCAGACATGACCGCCGGCGCAGTCGGCCTTGTCGTCGCCGTCGCAGGCCGCCCCGGCATTCTCGGTCTGGCCCGACTTCGACCGACAGCTCGCGGCGACGCACACTTGCGTTTCCGTGCATGTATCGGCGCAGGGGTCCACGGGGACCGCGGTGTCGACTGCGTCGGAGGTGGCGATCTCATCGGGCGTTACGTCGGCTTCGGATACCTCGGGCGGGGCATCGCCCGAATCGGGGGCATCGGCCACGTCGGCCGGATCGGCCACGTCGGCCGGCTCCACCACGGCACTTCCGAACATCGCCGCTTCGGCGGCGGTCGGGGGCCGGAGGCCCGTGTCTCCCAGCACGTAGCGTCCCGGCTTGTCGATGGTCGCCTTGTACGTGATGGGCTCGACGCCATCGAAGAACCGGTCGCCGACCTTGACGTCGAGCGCCACGCGCGTCACGCCCTGGTCGACCGCGACCATGACGAGCGGCGCGCGCTGCCCGTGGCCGAGCGCGAGGAACGAGGTCACGTCGACCTGGTACTTCGCGCCCCCGTCGCGCACCAACATCGGCCTCAGGTCGATTCCCGCGGAGGTGCTCGTGACGATCGCGTCCACAGCGTGGGGGTTGAGCAGCTCGACCGCCCAGAAGTGAAACGGCAACGTGAGCACCAGCGGCTTGTCCGCGGTGTACTCCGTGGCGCTGCGGAGCGTCAGCGGGAACTCGAGCGGCAGCAGGGTGCGAGCCACGGTGGCGGGCTGCGCACCGCTGAAATCGAGGACGATCTGAAGGTGCTGCGGAAACGAGCCGAGCGTGGCGAGCGCGGCGCGTTCGCTCCCGGCACCGGTCGATTGCGACGACCGATAGATCGCCGTGCCAGGGTCGGCGCTGTCTTTGATCCGCACGTCGAGCTTGTTGACCCGCAAGGGCACGCTGAGCGGGACGTCGCACAGGAAGGTGCTCGCCTCGGTCCAGCAGCGGGCCAGAACCGGCGGCTCGGCGGTCCCGCCGTCGCACTTGCCGACGCAGGAAATGGCCGCCGCGGGCCCGGGGTCTTTTCCGGCGCACGCCAGATCGACGAGCCCCAACGTCGCGGTCGTCAAGACGATGATGCGTCGCATGGTGAACACCTCGGGGGTCCGGTCGGTGGGGCGGTCGAGCTGCGGGCGTCGCCTCGGACGGGGCAAGCGCGCATCGTCGCGGCGTTGGCGTAACGGAGCCGCCGCAGCGCTAGGGGCTGGGTCCAGCCGGCAGTCTACCTCAGCGCGAGGTTCTGGCAATCATCGCTCGTTTGCTCTCGCCATGCTCGCTGCCGGTGTCGGCGCGCTCACGGTCGACGGGGCGCCCGCGGCCTTCTCCGCGGATGGCGGCTCGTGACGCTCAGCCGCTGACGTCTCCACCACACGTGTGATATCCATCGGCCGGACCCACCATACGAGGCCCCATGCCCACCGCGTCCTCGCTGCTCGGCTCGCTCGGCGCGAGCCTATGCCTGGCATCGACCCTGTCCTTTGCCGTGGGATGCGCGACGGCACCGAACGCCGTATTCGCGGACGACGCAGCCTTCGCGGCGTCACTCGCGCCGCGCGCCTTGCCGCCGCTCGGCGGTGACCCTGGCGCCGCCGCTATCTCCGCGGATGGACGCTGGTATCTCCACGCGGAGAGTCTGGTTCTGCCCGCGCGCGGCACCCTCCTGAAGCTGTTCGAGATCGTCGCGGACGACGCACGTCTCGAGCTGCGCCCGCGCGCCGAGATCGCCGTGCGCGCGGTCAACCGTCTCGAGGTCGAAGCGCCGATCGTCCTCTCGGGCGACGGGAGCGTCGCCATGACGTGGCATTTCGACGGCATGCTACGGTTCTGGTCGCTCCGCCCGGATGCCTCCCCGCCGATCGAACTCGTCGGCGAGATGCCGATCACCGCGACGGTCACGTCGCTCGCGCTGGCCGACGACGGGACCCTCGCGCTGTGCGGCGATAAAGGCGGCGATGTCGCGGTGTGGCGCATCGCGCGCGCTGGCGCCTCCCCGAGCGTCACGCCCGTCGGCACGTTCCACGCGTCCGGTGATCGTATCGATGCCCTCGCGATCGCCTCGACGCACGCCGGTGACCTCCTGGTGCTCACCGCTGCCCGCGGGGTGCTCCGACCGAGCCTGTGGCGCGTGCCGCTTCCTTCGGGCGAGGCCCGCGTCGGGTCCCAAGGCGCACCCGAAACTGCGACGGGAGCCGCCTCCAAAGCCACCCCGAGCCCATCGCTGCTGGTGGCGACCGAGATCCCGATCGCCGCCGAGCTCGCACCGCCCGACCAGATCCGCGTCTCGCGCGACGGTCGGCTCGTGGCGATAGGAAGCGCGTTCTCGGGGACCTTGTACGCGATCGACGCGCGCGGACTCACGCGCCTCGGCGACCTCGCGAGCGTCGAGGAGGCCGCGTTTTCGGCGGACGGGACCGCGCTTCTGAGCCGCGAGTCGGGCCGCGCGAACGTATGGAACGTCCGTGCAGTCCCACCCGAGCGCGTCGCGAGCATGCCAGTCGAACGGCGCGTCATCGCCGCCGGTTTTGCCGCGCGGCACGCGCTCGTCGTCGAGCGCCGCGGCGTCCTCCGATCGCTGCCGGCGTCCGCCTGGCCGGCACAGTCGGTCGTGATCGGAGCCGAGCCGATCGTCTGGCAACCGCCGCCCATCGCAGGCGCTCCCTGGTCCGAGCTCACGGCGACGCTCGCGCCGGCGATGGCGGCGACCACGGCCGCCGAACGTCGCATCGAGCTGCGGATTCGCAACACGGGGCCGGGCGCCGCGTACGAGGTCCGCGCGTCGCTCGCGATCACCGATCCACACCACCCCCCGGCCACCGCGGCGACGCTATTTTTCGGCACGATCGCGCCCGGCGCGACCGTCGTTCGCACGCTGCCACCGCTGCCGTCGCAGGACGAACTCTACGTCGACGTCCGCGTCACGCGCGCCGACGAGCCCCCGATCGCGCCGCTCGCATGGCACCGCCTGCCCCAGCACGACCACACCGCCGAGGACATCGATCGCCACGCCGCCCGGGTGTTCGTCGCGGCGCGCGACGTCATGCGCGAGCTACTCGGCGACGCCTCCTTCAGTCCGACGCTCGAACGCCGCGACCCCGAGCTGGTCGGCTTTTCGACCCACGGCGACCAAGCCAGCGGCGCCATCGTCCGCTACCAGAATGCCTACGCGATGATCGCGCGCGGCCTCGTCCTCAACCGCGAGGTCATCCGGCCCGCGTCACGCGCGGACCAACTCGCCGAGATGGAGCTCATGCTCGACGTCTATCTTCCACACGAGATGGCCCACGCCGCGCGTATGCACACCGGAACGCACGTCGATCACCCGTGGCGCGAAGAGCTCGCCGCGAACCTCATCCAGGCCGCGGCGATGGAGCGCGTGCTCGCGAAGCAACCGAGCACCCCGTACACGTTCGAGACGATGCGGCGCGTCTTCGACCGGTACGTCGCGCGCCTCGGTCCGCTCGTCAGCGCCGAGATGAAGGCGCAGACCGAGCGCATGATCGCGACGGACGGGCGTGACCATCCCAGCACCGAGCCGTCGACGCTCTTCGGCGATGACGTACCGGCGTACGTCTATATCGGCGCGCGCATCGCGCAATACGCGCTCCAGACCGGGGTCACTCTCGACGCGTTGCGGGCGCGGTACCTGACGCCCGCGGTCGCGCCGGCGAGCCCCTGAACGTCCCATGAGCCCCGGCGCACAGCGCCGTCAGGGCCACAACGGGCAGTTCCGGATGTCCTCTGGGCACACGCACGCGCAGCTCGGCGCCGGCACCAAATCGGGGTCGTCGCGGCGCTTCGGTGGAGGCGGCCGCTCGACCCCCGAGCAGACCAGCGCGGGCCCCCACTGGCAGCCTTGCGCGGCGCACCGCTGCGTCTCGTCGTCGTCCGCCGTCGGGCGCTCGGTGCAGCCCAGCTCGGGCCTGACGCGCTCACGCAGCGGCGGCGCACCCTCGGATTCGTCCGGCTTGGTATGGCCGCACGCAACGAGGCAACATGCAGTCATTCCGAGGAGAACGGTCGCTGCGCGCTTCGCGAGAGAGGGCATGGCGTGGCTCCGTCTGTCAGGAAGCGCGTCAGTCGGCGCGGTCGTAGCGCAGGTGGACCACGGCCGTGTGGCCCGCGCTGTCGGGGCCGCGCGCGTGGCCGTCGGTTGTGATGACGAACAGGTCGTCGAACGCGTCGTCGGCCAGCTCGGCCATCGTGGGCCCGCCTAGCGCCGCGATGATGGCGGGGACGGTGTTCGAGTGCGCCGCGACGAGCACGACCTTGCCGGCGTGGTCCGCGAGGATCCGGCGTACGAGCCCCGCCGCGTCGCCGGCGTCGACCGGGACGACGCTCAGGCCGCGCGCCTCGGCCACTGGCGCGACCGTCTGCTGCGTGCGCTTGAACTGCGTCGCGAACACGGCCGCGACGTCTGCCTCGTGCGCCATGCGGGCCAGGCGCTCTGCCCGCGCGCGGCCGGCCTCGCTGAGGTCGGGATCCTTGCCGCCGCCGGTCGCCTTCTCGGCGTGTCGCACGAGAATGACACGTGTCACTTGCGTGGTGCTGCAAGCGACGCAGCAGGCGGCGAGCGCCAACACGAGGTGCCTGCTCATAGCCCCATCTGCTTCGCGATGATCACCTTCATGATCTCGTTGGTGCCCGCGAAAATGCGCTGGACGCGTGCGTCCATGAACGCGCGTGCCACCGTGTATTCGAGCATGTAGCCGTAGCCCCCGAAGAGCTGCAGGCACCGGTCGATGACCTCCTGGCTCATGTCGGTGATCCACCACTTCGCCATCGAACACTCGGTGACGAGGTTCTTGCCCGCGATGTGCTGCGCGATGACCTGGTCGAGAAACGCGCGGCCGATCTGCAATTTGGTGGCACATTCGACCAACTCGAATTGCGAATTCTGGAACTTCGAGATCGGCTTGCCGAAGGCCGTCCGCTCCTTGGTGTAGGCGATCGTGTCGCGCAGCACCTGCTCGGCGACCGCCTGCGCGCCGATCGCCACCATCAGCCGCTCCTGCTGCAGCTTCTGCATGAGCATCATGAAGCCGGCGCCCTCGACGCTGAGGAGATTCGCGGTGGGCACGCGGCAGTCTTCGAAGAACATCTCGCTGGTGTCCTGCGACGCCATCCCCATCTTCTCGAGCTTCTTGCCCTTGACGAACCCCGGCGTCGTCGCCTCGACCACCAGCAGCGAGATCCCGCGGTGAGCGTTCTTCGGATCGGGATCCGTCTTTACCGCGACCAGGACCAGGTCGCAGAGCTGTCCGTTCGAGATGAACGTCTTGGCGCCATTGACGACATACGTATCGCCGTCGCGGACCGCCGTCGTCCGGATCGCCGCCAGATCGCTGCCGGTCCCCGGCTCGGTCATGGCGAGCGCCGTGATGAGCTCGCCCGCCGCGCACCCCGGGAGCCAGCGCTGCTTCTGCGCCTCGCTGCCGTAGCTGAAGATGTAGGGCACGATGATGTCCGAATGGAGCGGCGCCGCAAACCCACTTTCATACGCGATCGCCAGCTCCTCGGTGACGATCACCGAGCACAGGAAATCGGCCCCCGGACCGCCGTACGCCTCGGGCAGCCACGTGCATAGAAATCCCGCCGAACCCGCCTTTTTCCACGCTGCGCGTGACACCATCCCGGCGTCCATCCAGGCCTTCTGGTGTGGCTTCACCTCGGCGTCGATGAACTGGCGGAAGGATTTGCGAAACAGGTTGTGCTCGGCCGAGAAAAGCGTGCGCTCCATGGTGCCTCCGCGGCGGAGGATACATGCGGCGCGCCCGCGTCGACCAGCCACCCGCATCAGAAAACGCGCGGGCGTCGGCGGCGGTTGGGTCTTGGCGCGACCCGGGCTATCCTCCGCGCGACGGACGCTATCTCATCAGGACGCGCCATGCCCCGACTCGCCGCCACGCTGATCTGTGCCCTCTCGCTCCTCGCACCCGCTTCGCCAGCCGCGCACGCCGACGATGCGGGCGGCGACTGGCACCTCTCGCTCGATGCCGGCACCGACTTTCCGGCCTCGCTCGGCCTGCGCGCCTCGCTCGAGGGACCCTTGCGCCTACGTGCAACTCTTGGCGTCGGCTATCTGCCCGGCGGCTACGTCGACGTCATCAACGCCTTCGAGCAGGAGATCGGCAGCTACGACCAAGCCACCGCCGACTTCATCCGCCAGACCATCGGCGACTCGATCGTCGTGCGCGCGACGCTCGGCTGGCGCCCGTTCCGCAAGGAGGGCTTCTACTTCGAGCTCGGCTACACGTTCGGCGGGCTCGGCGGCGGCGTGACGACCCAGGAGCTCGTCGAGGCCGCCACCGGCCTCGCGCTCTCCGACGGCGCGTCCTCATCGGAGCGCACCTTCGACGCCGCCGCGTCGCTGCACCTCTTCGTCGGCGAGATCGGCTGGGAGTGGCTCTTCCTCGACGATCACCTGGTCCTGCGCGCCTCCCTCGGCTTCCTCTTCACGCTGGGTGCCGATAGCAACGTAGAGGCGCAATTCCAGCCCCGTTTCCCCAACGCCGTCCATCAGTTCGAGGCCGCGTCGGAAGCCTACATCGTGGACACGTTCACGTCGTACGTACACGCCCCGGCCGTGAACGTGCAGGTCGGCTACCGCTTCTTCTGATGGCGCTCAGCGCAGCACGCGAAACCCGTCGACGGGAACCGGGAGGCCGCTCGGGACCGCCGTCGGGATCGCGGGGCCCCGGCTGCGATCGACCAGCGCCTGGGTCAGGAAGGCCACGAGCGCGCGCCGTTCGTCGCCCGTCACGACCGCGCCCGATTCGGCGAGCTCGTGGTCCACGGCCAAGCCCAGGTCCGCGACCGAGCCATCGTGGAAGTAGGGGCCCGTATTGCGGAGGTTGCGCAAGCTCGGCACTTTGAAGGCGCCTTCGTCCTCGGGCGCCTCGCTGATCGCCGCGCGTCCGCGGTCGCCGCCCGCAGCGCCCACGTGGCGCGCCGCGAAGCGCTCGCTGTCGAAGGTCGGAGGCGTGTGACAGCTGGGGCAGCCGGCGTCCGCGAAGACCTGCATCCCGGTCAACACCTCGGGCCCGAGGGCGCGCCGGTCGCCCGCGAGCCAGGCCTCGTAGATGCTCTGGTCGGACACCAGCGTGCGCTCGAACGCCGCGATCGCCATCTGGAGATGCGCCAGCGTCACCGCATCGCCTGTCGCCTTCGGAAACGCGCGCGCAAAGCGCGTGGCATATTCGGGAATGGCGGCAATCTCGTCCATCAATGCGATCGGGTCGCGGTCCAGCTCGAGCGGCGACGCGAGCGGCAGGAGCACCTGCTCCTCCAGGGATGCGCTGCGTCCATCCCAGAAGAGCGACCGCCGGAAGGCCACGTTCCACAGCGTCGGCGCGTTGCGCGTAAGTACGCTCGGGCCGGCGCGGCCGGGCCCGATGAGGAGTCCGCCGCCGACCCCGATCGAGACCGCGAGTCCGTCGCCCCTGCCCCAGATCTCGGCATGACACGTGGCGCACGCCGTCTCGCGATCGGACGACAGGATCGGATCGTAGAAGAGGAGCCGCCCGAGCTCGGCCCGCTCCCACTCCCCCCTCAGCGCGTTCGACGGCTCGGGCTCCAGCTCGAGCACCGCGATCGGCCCGCTCGGCGCCGGAAACTCCCCCACCGGCCACGGCGGCTCGAGCCGCTCGGCGTCCGCCGCCGCATCACAGCCAGTTCCCGCGCCACCCGCGCCTCCCGTCAGAGATAGTTGGAGTAGCAACCATCCCCGCGCCAGCCGCCTCCGGCGCACCCCCGCCATCGCTCAGGGCGTCCGCGCTGCGCACGTGCCT
>SXIE01000477.1 GCA_005772945.1 Pseudomonadota bacterium | reverse complement strand
TGGGGGCGCGCCGCGCGGTCGGGTGAGAGGCAGCGCGCCACCAGGGCATCGAGGCCTTCCGGCAGCGCGGCGCCTCGGCACGCCGACGGGGGCGTGAGCGGCCCGATGGCCTGCATCACGGAGCTGCCGAACGGGAGCTGCCCGGTGAGCATGACGTAGAGCGTCGCGCCGAAGGACCAGACATCGCTGCGGGGATCGGCCGGCAGCCCCGCCCAGATTTCGGGTGCCATGAACGCAGGGGTCCCGACGATGTGCCCGGTGCCGGTGAGTTTCGTCTGGTTCGTGTCGGTCTCGTGCGCGATGCCGAAGTCGAGCACCTTCAGGAAGTCGGCTTCCCCCGGGCGCGAGAGGACCATCAGGTTGGCCGGCTTGATGTCGCGATGGACCAACCCGGCGGCGTGCGCTTCGGCGAGCGAGGCGGCCGCCTGTCGGGCGAAGTGGACGGCGCGGCGCGGATCGAGCGGACCGCGGGCCGCCACGAGGCGATCGATATCCTGTCCGTGAAGGTACTCCATGGCGATCCACGCGGTGCCCTCGTCGTTCGAACCGAAGTCGAAGATGCGCACGGTGTGAGGCGAGTGCAGGCGGCTGGTGGCGCGCGCCTCGCGCTCGAAACGCGTGCGTCGTGCGTCGCCGGGCTCGCGCGCGTGGAGGAGCTTGAGCGCGACGTCGCGCTTGAGAGGGAAGTCCCAGGCGAGCCAGACGTCGTTCATGCCGCCATGACCGAGCTGGCGCTTGAGGAGGTAGCGCCCGAGGCGGCGCGCGTCGATGAGGCGCGCGCGCGAGGCGTGGACGTAGTGCCCGCCGAGGACGGCGAAGACGGTCATGCCGAAGACGTGCGCCCAGTACTCGACGAACACCGCGAGCGAGTGCGGGCTCGAGAGCTGTGGCGCCAGGCGCGGGGAAAGTGCGACGCCCGCAATGAGCGTTGCGCAGAACGCCGCGCCACCAAAAAGCGTGGCGAGCGCACCCCGGCGCCACGGAAGTGGCAGGAACGTCGACATCGCGAGGGCGCAGAAGGCGGGCGTATAGATGTAGCCGCTCTCGAGACCGCCGAACTGGATGGCGAGCAGCGCGATCGGCACGAGCGCGATGGTCACGAAGGCACTCGCGACGACGACCAATGCAGTTGTATGCAAGGGTCGCGCGCGCAGGAACAGCCACGCGGCGGCGAACAGGCCCGCGCCGCCCAGGCGCGCCGCGAGCGGCTCGGCGACGGGGATCTCGGGGAACAGGCTGGCGCGCACGAACAGATCGACCGGCAGGAACGCCACGAAGGCGAGCGCCGCGAGGCCCATCCCGCGCGTCGCGCGCTCCTGCGTCAGGTCCCCGAGGACGCGCGTTGCGCGCGGGCCCGCGGCGGGTGCCTCCGGCGGCGCCAGGCGGGTCTCTTTCGGATACGGGGACGAACGAGCTTGCGACCTTGCCACGGCGCGAGCGTCTCCGATGTGCGCAGAGTTGTCGAATGGCACCACCATGCAAGCGTCGCCGGCCGGCGCGCGCATCGCGTGCGCGGCGTGCGGCCTGGCTCTGAAGGCCCTTCGCAGCGGGTCTGCGCGCGGCGGACTCGAAGGGTGGGGGAGTCTTCGCCCACCGCTTCCAATCGGCTTCCCCTTGCCGCGCGGTGGGGATAAGGTGGCGCCGTGATGACCGGCTACGCACAGCTCGCCTGGTATCTCGTTCTAGGGGTGGTCCTCGGGTTGGTGACGCTCATTCTGCCGCAGCTCCTCAGCCCGCGGTTCATGGGACGCACCACCGAGCAGACCTACGAATGCGGTGTGGATACGGTCGGCAGCGCGTGGATGCGCTTCTCGATCAATTACTACGTGTTCGCGCTCATCTTCGTCGCGTTCGAGGTGGACATCCTCTACCTCTTCCCGGTCGCCGTCGCCTACGAGGAGTCCGGTTGGCGCGGCTTCGCGGAGATCGCGATCTTCCTGGTGATCCTGTCGCTGGCGATCCTGTACGCGTGGCGCAAAGGGGTGTTTCTATGGAAGAGCCACCGGGCTCCTCAGTCCCGCCGGGCCCAAACCGACTCGGTGGGCATCCGAACGCTGAGCTGACGACCCCGCCCCACGGGCAGCCCCCGAGCGCCCGGCCCCTCCTTCATAAGGAAGGCGCCGACCCCAGCGAGTTGCCGCTCGAGCTGCAACCGTATGTTCGCTTCGGACTCCTCGAGGACCTGCTCAATCGCGCGCGCGCCAACTCCCTCTGGCCGCTCACGTTCGGTCTCGCCTGTTGCGCCATCGAGATGATGGCGGCCGGGGCCTCGCGCTACGACCTCGATCGCTTCGGCACCGGCGTCTTCCGCCCGAGCGCACGCCAGGCCGACGTCATGATCTTCGCCGGCACCATCTCGAAGAAGATGGGCCCGGTCATCAAGCAGCTCTGGGACCAGATGCCGGCGCCCAAGTGGGCCATCGCGATGGGCGGGTGCACGATCGATGGCGGCCCGTTCAAGTACCAGAACCAGTACGCGATCATCGAGGGCGCCGACAAGCTCGTGCCGGTCGACGTGTACAT
>SXIE01000476.1 GCA_005772945.1 Pseudomonadota bacterium | reverse complement strand
CGGCTGCGTCAAGGGCGGTGTCATCACCGAGGCGGGCGTGCGGCTCTTCTCGTTGCCGCTCGATGTCGGCCTCGCGCGGCTCCTGGTCGAAGGCGACGCCGTCGCGGGGCTGGCCGAGCCGACGCTACTTCTGGCGGCGGCCCTCAGCGTCGACCGGCCGATCTTTCGGCGCGCTGATCGTGGCGGGCGTGACGGGCGCGGGGGGCACGCCGGCCCCGCGGCGTACGACGATCTGCGCGCCCACGGCTGCGATGCGGTCGCGCTGATCGAGGCCGTGCGCACGGGCGACGCGCACCGAAACGACCTCGACGCGAAGGCGCTCGACGAGGCGCGCGCCGCGGCCGGACGCTTCCGCAAGCTCGGCTTCGGCGACCCACGCTGGAGCGGCACGCTTCCACGCCGCGCGCTTGCCGAGCTGCTCATCTTGATTTGGCCCGGCTGCGCGCACGTCCGCCGCGACCAGAAGAAGCACCGCTACACCTGGGCCGCCGGCAGCACCGAGATGGAGCTCGACGGCGACAGCGCCGTGCGCGCGGCCGACACCGAAGCGCTGTTGGTGCTCGACTCGCGGGCCGTCGCGGCCGAGCAGCGGCCGGGCAGCGGCCTCCTCATCACGGCGGCGATGCCCGTGCCGATCGCATGGCTGGCGGCCGCCGGCCTCGGCGAGCCCAAGGCGAGCAAGCCCGAGTTCGTCGACGGTGCGTTGCTGGTGACGGTGTCGCAGACCTACGCCGGCAAGGTCCTGGCGACGCGGGAGGAGCCTCCGATCGGGGAGGCGGCGCGCGTGGCGATTCGGGACCTCGTCTTGGCGGGGCGGATCTGGAAGGAAGAGCGCCTGCGCGCGCGCCTCGAGGAACGCTATGCCCTTGCGGCGTTGGCCGCGCAGCTCGATCGCGAAGAGCGCGGAGCGCTTGCCCGCGACGCGCTCGATCCAAACCCGCGCGGGGCGCCGCTGCCGCCGCTCTCCGAGTGGCTCATGGCGCGCCTCACCGCGCTCGGCCTCGAGAGCGGCGACGACCTCGCGCTCCTGAATCCCGAGGATCTGATGCCGGCAGCACCGACCGGCGCGCTCGCCGACGAGCTCGAGCGCCGCTTCCCGCGCACGCTCGACACGGGCGACGCTAAGTACGACATCGAGTACCAGGTCGCCGACCGCACGGCGATCCTGCACCAGGTGCGCGGCACGCGGAAAGAGCCGCCCTCCCCGATGCACCTGCCGCGGCTCCCCGGCTATCGCCTTTTTTGGGAACACAAAAACCGCGTGCAACCGATCGCCGGCCGGTGACGCGGCGGCTCGACGCTGCTTGAAGCGGCCTCCGCGTATTGCTATGCGCTCGTGCATGCGTTTCCGTTCGACCCGCTTCGCGCTCGCACTCGTCTTCCTCCCTGGGTGCGCCGACGACGGCGGCGCCGGAACCGGCGGCGACGCCAGCGCCGATGCGACCATGGTCGCCGAAGCGACGCTTGACGAAACGCTCGTCGAGGTGCTCGCGGACGCGACCGCGAATCCCACCGAGACCTCCGCCGGCGAGCTCATCACCCCGGCCGAGACCATGCCCGCCGAGACCGAAGGCCCGTGCGGCTTCGGCACGCTCAAGGGCGTCGTCTGCGCCCCGAGCGGCCTCGAGTACGTCGCCGACGCGACCATCTCGGTCGACGCGATCGGGTGCAACGGCGAGAGCGTCCACGCCGCGACGCAAAGCGGCCCCGCCGGCGCCTACACGCTCACGGACATCCCGTCCGGCACCGTAACCGTCCGCGTCACCAAGGGCTCGTACGAAACCAGCTTCGTCGTGCAGATCGTCGCCGGCCAGACCAAGGACATCTCGGGCGCCGGCGAGAAGCGCTGCTTCGGCGCCAACTCCGCGCGGATCGCGGTCGTCGAGGGTACCCACGACAGGATCGGCGAGTTCCTCGACCAGCTCGGCTTTGCCCACACCGACTTCTCCGACACGGGCGGCGAGTTCAGCGACGGCGCGGCGTTCCTCGCCAGCCCCACGGCGATGGCCGATTTCGACATCATCTTCCTCAACTGCTCGAAGCGTATCGACGCGATGGTCGACGCGGACCCGACCATCTCCGACCATCTGCGCGACTTCGTGATGGCGGGCGGTTCGTTCTACGCCTCCGACTGGGCCTACGCGTACGAGGACCCGGCCTTCCCGAGCGCCATCGACTTCCACGGCACCGACACGAACCCGGCCAAGGAAACCGGTCCCAAATACGGGCTCGCGGGGACCTACACCGGGACGGTCACCGACCCCGCGCTCGCCGCCGCGCTCGGCAAGGCGACCGTCTCGATCGCGTTCAACTACGGGACGTGGGCGTTCATCGAGGCCACCTCGAGCGACGTCACGACGCACGTCACCGGCGACCTCGGCGACGACGGACACACCGTGCCGCTGATCGTGTCGTTCAAGCCCGGGCCCGGCAAGGGCGGCCGCGTCGTCTTCACGTCGTTCCACAACGAGGAGCAGGCGACCGAGGACATGGGGCGGATCCTGAAGTACTTCGTCCTCGCGCTGTGAGAGTGGAGCGCGGCGCGACGCCTTGATCGCGATCAATGTCACTGAATTTTCTCACGTTCTCGACGCGATGATCCGATGTCCAAGGGCACCGGACAACAGACCGCGAACGCGGGGAGGACGTCGTGCGCACACTACATGTTGCGTTCGTCGCGTCGTTTCTTTTGGCCTGCGACGGAACCGAGCAGGCGCCTCTCGACATCGCAGCGGACACCACGCCGCCGCCGGTCGACACCACGCCGACGCCGGTCGACACCACGCCGACGCCGGTCGACACCACGCCGACGCCGGTCGACACCACGCCGCCGCCGGTCGACACCACGACACCGCCGGAGGACGCCACGACGACACCGCCGGAGGACACCACGCCGCCGCCGGTCGACACCACGACACCGCCGGAGGACGCCACGACGACACCGCCGGAGGACACCACGACGACGACGACGGACGCCACGCCGCCCGACTACACGACGCCGCCGCCCGACGACACTGCGCCGCCGCCCGACGGCACCCCGGAGGTAGCGCCGCCGGTCGACGCCTGCGCGACCGACAACGGCGGCTGCGGCAACCCCGCCCACATCGCCTGCGCCGACGGTCTGGGGACGGCCCCGACCTGCACCCCGATCGACGCCTGCGCAACCGACAACGGCGGCTGCGGCGCGCCCGCGCACGCGACCTGCTCGAACGGCGTCGGCCGCGCCCCGACCTGCTCCGACATCGACGAGTGCAGCGTCGACAACGGCGGCTGCGGGAGCCTGACCTTCGCCACCTGCGCGAACAACCCTGCCGCCCCACCGACGTGCGTCGCGAACCGGGCCCTCATCATCCCGGACGCGCGCTTCAGCGGCGTCGTACGCGGGATCCCGGCCGGGCGCACGGCGACCGTCATCCTCGGCAACGACCGATACCTCACCTCCAAGGTGGTCGCTGACGGGGATGCGTATGCCTTCAGCGACATGCCGGCGGGCGACTACTTCCTCAAGGTCGAAGGCACCGGCCTCGCGACGCCGCCGACCAAAGCGCTCGTCGTGGCCGACGGCACCCTGGGTAGCTGGCCCGCGCCCTCGATCGACTTCGAGACCGGCGCCCTCGCGAACGACCTCTTCACGTACCATTGGGAGCAGGATCTCAGCCGCGCCGGCTCGGAGCAGACGGCCTACATCAACAAGCCGCACGACATCCAGTTCCTCGGTCAAGCGGTGCCGGTCCCCGATCTCGCGACGGCCGACACCCTCCTCTACGACTACAACATCATCCTCTCGGACGAGGAGCTCCCCTGGAACCAGGAGGACGCCTATCGCTTCCTCGAGACGATGAAGACCATCCCCCAGGCAACCCGCTGGCCAGGCGGCCCGCAAACGTTCAAGCCGACGAAGTGGACGCTGACCGAAGACGACCTGGCCGGCGACCTCGAGATGGACTTCTCCGAGGCCGGCGCCAGCGTCCGACTCGCCGCCGCGACGCTGGTCTACGCGGCGCCCAAGCTCGTGCTCCTGGGCGGCCTCAAGGGGAACTTCTACTCGAAGCGCCTCCACCACGCGCTGGCCCGCTTCGTCACGCGCGACGGCACCGACCTCGCCGCCGTCGAGAAGATCCTGACGACACGTTTTGGCTGCACGACCGTCATCCCCGACTACGCGGCGCTCACGGCCCTCATCACCGCCGAGGACGCCGACAGCTTCCAGCCGTTCCATCCAGCCGAGCTCGTGGCGATCATCTCCACCTTCGAGGAGATGCCCAAGGGCTACCACGCGATCACGGGCCTCAAATACCTCGTGCGGCGCAAGGACGGCATGCCTCACCCCTGGTATCGCGAGGCGCCCGCCGTCGCCTGGGCGCTGCCGAGCGTCCTGGGAACGGAGGGCTACGTCGAGTTCATGGAGTCGGGCTTCAACTCCGTGGACACCGACTATGTGCACCGCCTCCTCATCCACGAGAAGTCGCACTTCCTCTGGTCTTACGTCTTCTCGGACGGGCTTAGGCAGGAGTGGATGACGCTCGGCGGATGGTACCCCGATCCCGACGATCCCGACGGCTGGTCGACCACGCAGCAGACCGAGTTCGTCTCGGCTTACGCCCACAAAAAGAACCCGAACGAGGACATGGCCGAGTCGCTCTCCTACTTCATCATGAACCCGGACGCGCTGCGTTCGCGCTCGCTCCCCAAATACGAGTTCATCCGCGACCGCATCATGCACGGCAACGTCTACCTCGCGATGATCCAGGCGGACCTCACGTTCCAGGTGCTGAACCTCTTTCCGGACTACACGTACCCGGGAAAGATCAACCGCATCGACATCCGCGTCGAGGGCGCCCCCGAGGACGACAAGGTCGTGACGATCGAGGTCGGCCTGGCCCTCACCGACGAGACGTTCGGCGGCGCCGCAGCCGGGCACCTTCGGCTCTTCAGCGAAATCGGAACGTTCGTAGACCTCTGGCTCGGCCCGCAGGACGCCGCCGGATCGGTTCTCCGCGGCACCGTGAACATCAGCAAATACGCCAAGGCCGGGCTCTGGCGCACCGACCAGATCGTCATGAGCGACAGCGTGGGCAACCAGCGCATGGAGGGCGTGCACGACTACGGCTGGCGCATGTATCTCGACAACCCGCTCGAGGACCTCATCGCCCCGCGCTACGTCCCTGGCTCGCTCACGCTCAGTCGCTTCGACGACGTCTACGTCGAGAACGGCGTCGAGCATCCGGTTCAGCGGATCCACGCGAGTTGGCAGTACGTCGAAAATCGGGGCATGCCCGCGGGCACGCCGGTCCATGCGTCCCTCACGACCCCCGAGCTCGCCGACCGTTACAGCATGGGGCAATGGGGCGACGTCGATCCCGAGACCCAGACTGCCAGCATCGACTACGTCATCTCGCAGTTCTGGCCGACCGCCACCTATGGGCTCCCCTTCCTGATGATGTACGACCTGGCCGGGAACATCGGCGACCAGCGTTTCTCGAACTCGCCCCAACACAAGCCGCTGCTCACCGTCCCGATCGTGACGAGCGACCCCGACCTCACCGCGCCCGAGGTATCTCTCAACGACGACCCCGTCGAAGGGACCCACAAGATCCTCGTCAGCGCCGAGCCGACTCACCCCGAGGCACCCAACGGCGAGACCATCGTCACGATCGTCTACCAGGCCCGCGACGACAAATCCGGCGTCGGGCAGGTGTACTACTCGCTCGTCGACCCGCAGGGCCTACTCCACTCCGACTACCACTACCACGCGAACTTCCACTCGATGTTCTTCGACGGCGACCCGACCGCGTGGACCGAATACACGCTCGTCGTCGTCCTGCCCGTCGGGTCCGCCCCCGGCACCTGGGGCCTCAAGCAGCTGTCCATCATGGACAAAGTGCGCAACATGGCCAAATACGACTTCACCGAGATCGTCGCGTTCGAGCTGCTGACTGAATGAGCGCAGGGCGGCACCCCGACCGGATCGGGCGCGATCCTACCCCTGGCGCGACCCGCCGCCGAGCCGCTTGGCCAGCCCGTAGGCCTCTTCGACCAGGCTCTGGCGGGCTTCGAGATCCTCGATGAGCTTGTCCGCCGCGAGCGCGAGCGGATCGGTCGCGGGCAAGGCGGCGTGGAGATCGCGCAGCGCGCCGAGCGTGGTGTCGACGACGTCGCCCCAGTCCGCGACGAGCTCGAACCAGAAACCGCCCTCGCCGTTCGACACGAGCGCCACCCAGCCGGCTTGGCGCCCGCGCGAGATGGCGACCGGCTCGAGCACGCGCCCGACAAAGCGCGCCAGCGTATGAAGGTTGCGGTCGATCTCGAGCAGCGCGCCGACCGGCAGATCGCCGACCACGGGCGCCTCGGTCGTCGTCAGCGGCAGGTGCGGCAGCAGCGCGAGCCACTTCGCCAGCGCCATCGGTCGTCCCCAGATCCCGCCGCCCGCGGCGCGCAGCTCGGCCTTCATCGCGAGAAACGGACGCGGCACATTGGCCAGATCCGCGCGCGCAAGCCGCGCCGCGTCGCGAACCTCGATCGCCACCAGGATCTTGCCGCGCTTGTCCTCGACGCCCAGGTGCACACCGGCCACCAGGATCGTCTGCGGGACCGCCTCCTTCGGGAGCGACACGGCGTCGGACTTCTTCTTGCGCGCGACCGTGATGTGCCAGGCGCGCGCGAGCTCGGGCGCCACGTCGGCCACCACCTCGGGGCGGAGCGCCGTGCAGTTGCGGGCATAGGCGCGCGTGCTGATGACGACCTCGGTCGCCACGATGTACTGCGCGCGCGCGCCGAAGAGCGAGCTCGACGGATGGATCGACACGGCCTCGCCGGCCGAGGTGTCGCCTGCACCCGACTGGTAGACGCGACCGTGGGCGCGCAGAATCTGGTGCGCGAAACCCGTGGCGACGCAGCGCACGACCAGCGCCGAAAGCACCGCGTCGGCCTCGATGCGCGGCTCGGTCGGGCCGATCTCGACCCCGAGGTCGGTCGCGATGTCGCGCAGTTGCCGGTGCGCCTTCTTGATGAAGGCCATCACGTCGGGGTCGAGGTAGTGGAGCTTGCAGAACCCCTCTGGACCGCCCGTCGCGAGGTAGCGCGAGAGCGTGGCGACCGCGGTCATCGCGTCGCCGGTGGGCTGCGCCAGGACCGCCTGCGCGCGGCGCGCCTCGGCCTCCTCGCCCTGCGGATAGAGGTAGGGCGAGTGCGCCGAGAGAAACGCCGCGACCATGAGCACCGGGTCGATGGCGCGGGGGTAGCGCTCGATCGCCTCGACGACCATGCGCGCGAGCGGCGGCGAGAGCGGGAAGGCCATCATCTTGCGCCCGATGGGCGTCACCTCGCGGTGGCGATCGATGGCGTTCATGCTCTGCAGCATCGCCAGCGCGGCCTCGATCGCGCGGCGCTTGGGCGGCGTCGGGAGCGGGAACGTCTCGACGTCTTTGACGCCGAGATCGATGAGGCGCAGGACCACCTCGGTGAGGTCGAGGCGCAGGATCTCCTCGTCGGTGAAATCGGGTCGGTTGAGGTACTGCTTCTTTGAATAGAGGCGGATGCAGCGCCCCGGCGAGGTGCGGCCCGCGCGACCCGCGCGCTGATCGGCCGAGGCCTTCGAGATCCCCTCCTCGAAGAGCGTCGACATGCCGGTCCGCGAATTGAAGCGCGGCACCTTGGCGAGCCCCGAGTCGACCACGAAGCACACGCCGGGGACGGTGATGCTCGTCTCGGCGATGTTCGTCGCGAGGACGACCTTGCGACCACGCTCGGTCGGCAGCTCGTCGAAGACCCGCTCCTGCTCGGCGCGCGTGAGCTTGCCATAGAGCGGGAGCAACGCCACCTCGCGCGGCAGCTTCGCGTAGAGGAGGCGATCATAGACGTGCTTGATCGCCGCTTCGCCGGCCAGGAACGTGAGGATGTGGCCGGGCTGACCGCTCTGGACGATCGCGGTGATCTCCTCGGCGGCCGCGTCGATGATCGCGTCGTCGTCCTCGGAGCGCGCCGGCCGATAGACGATCTCGACCGGGTACGGACGGGCGTCGATCGACACGACCGGCACGTCGGGCACGACCGACTGGAAGTACTTCTGAAAGAGCAGCGGCTGCAGCGTCGCCGAGGCGACGACGACGCGCAGATCGGGGCGCCGGCTCAGCGCGCGGTGCAGCAGCCCGAGCGTGACGTCGATGTTGAGCGTCCGCTCGTGCGCCTCGTCGACGACGATGACGGCGTAACGCGAGAACTCCGGATCCGACCGCGCCTCCTGCAAGAGGATCCCGTCGGTCATGATCTTGATGCGCGTCTCCGACGACGTCTGATCGTCGAAGCGGATGGCGTAGCCGACGCTGGTGCCGCACTGCACGCCGAGCTCGTCGGCCACGCGCCAGGCGACCGAGACAGCCGCGATGCGGCGCGGCTGCGTGATGCCGATGACGCCGTCGGTGACCATCGCGCGCTGCAGGATCTTCGGTAGCTGCGTCGTCTTGCCCGAGCCGGTCGGCCCTTCGAGGACCAGCACGCGGTGATCGGTGAGCGCGCGGACGATGTCCTGCTCGTAGCGATAGATCGGAAGCTCTTCGGGTTTCATCGCCATGACGTCAGCCTGCCCCTTCGAGTCCGGGAAGCCCCTCTGGGACCAGCGCCGACGGGGTTCCCGTCGACACGATCCAGAGCTGGTGCGCGGCGCGAGTTGCACCGACATGCAAGAGATGTCGCGCCTGGTCGCGCGCGGGAAACGCGTCTTGGTCGACCCCGACCAGGACGACGTAGTCGAACTCGAGGCCCTTGGACGAGCGGATGTCGGACACCTCGACGCCCGGCGCGAACGAGAAGTCCTGCTCGACGATGAGCGCGAGATGCGGGACCTGCGAGCGCTCGAGGATCCCATACCAATCGAGGGCTTGCGCAAGATCCACGGTCAGGACCGCCACACTCGCCATCGGCTCGCGCTGCATCAGATCCGCCAGGGCGGGCGCGAGCCACGTCGCGGCGGCGCCCTTCGAGTCGAAGCGCAGATGGCCGACCGGCGCGCCCATGCGCGGCGCCGTGACGGGCTCGTCGGGCGCGAGCGGCCCGAGGATCCGGCGCGCGACCTCCATGATCTGGCGCGTCGATCGGTAGCTGACCTGCAGCGGCGAGACATCGACGTGCCCCAGGCGCAGCGCGCCCAAGACGTCGATCCAGCTCGGAAACTCGCGGTGCTCGCGCACCTGCTGCGCCACGTCCCCGGCCAAGGTCACGCTCTGCCGCTCGCCGGCCGCCCCGATGAGCACGGCGAGCTCGAGCGGCGAGAGATCCTGCGCCTCGTCGACCATGACGTGGTCATAGTAGAGGGGCTTCTTGTCCTCGCCGCGCAGCGGTCCGCGCACGAGCTGCCAGAGGCGTAGGAGGATCGTGTCGTCCTCGCGGTCGAGGGTCGGATCCTCCGGGTCGTCGTCGAGCTCGTCGTCGTCCTCGTCGGGCGCGTCGGGCCCATCTGGGTCGAAACCCCGCTGGGCCTCGTCGCCGCGGATGGGGCGCTTGCGACGCGTGCGCGGACCGTCATCGCGCCGGTTCATCTGGCGCGTGCAGTAGCGATGGATGCGCACGACTTCGCGCTCGGTGAAGGCGCCCGGCGCGAAGCGCGCGAGGCCATCGACGAGCCACGTGAGGTCGGTCAGCAGCTCCTCGAACAGCACCCTCGGATCCGCATTCGGACGCCGTTTGGCGGCCGCCTCGAGCATCGTGAGCAGCGCCGTATGCGACTTGAAACGCGACACCAGGGCCGGCGTATCGTCCGAATAGCGGTCCGGCATATTCCGAAAATGCGCGCGCCTCAGCGCCTCGGCCCAGGGCCCGTACTCGAGGACGCGCACGCCGTCGACGCCGAGCGCCGGCAAGACCTGCGAGATGTAGGCGGCGAGCGCCCGCGAGAAGACGACCACCAAGATGGCCGGCGGCCGGAAGAGCGCCGGATTCTGGAAGACGAGCCAGGCGATGCGATGCAGTCCGACCGTCGTCTTGCCCGAGCCCGCGCTGCCCTGGATGACGACCAGGCCCTGGTCCCGGCTGGTGATGAGCTTGAACTGCTCGGGGTCGAGCAGCGAGGCGATCTCGGGCAGGTGCCGGTCGCGTTTCCCGCTCGTGCCGCCCCCGACCTGGCCCGCGCGCCCTGCCCCGTGCGCCACGGCGTGCCCGGTCCCGAGGCTGTCGGGGCGGATGGCCGTGCCGGCGCCGCCGGCCAGCTTGGCCTCGCGCGCCCGCGCGTCGACCCAGCCGTCGCTGTGCAAGACCCATGTGTGGTCGTCGGTCTGTAAGCGCCGCAGGCCCCCTTGCGCGATGGTCATGGTGCGCTTGGTCTTGACCGCGCCCGAGACCATGCGCCCGTTGACCTCTTCGTCGTACTCGTCGCCCTCGCCGTACTGATAAAAGAGTCGCGAGATCGGGGCGTTACGCCAGTCGACGATGCGCACGCGGTCCGAGATGAACGTGCTCTTGCCGATGAGGATGCTGCGCGTGCCGAAGTCGTCGTCGAGGACCATGCGGCCGAAGTACGGATTCTCGAGGTCGTACGTGCCCTCGGGGCTCTTGGCCTGCTGGTTCATGAGGGCCTGCATGCGGTCCATCTGCTCGACGATGCTGGCCTTGTCGTCGGCCAGCTTCTCGTCGGCCAGGCTGTCGCGCAATTCGACCAGGGTCGCGCTGTGGTCCACGGGCGCGGGGGCGGCCTTCAGGCGCAGGAGGTTCGCGCGGACCGCCTGGAGGACGCGCTCCTCTTCGGCGACCTCGCTCGGCACGGTGACGGGGGCATCGGGGGCCATCGTCCGGCGTCCATAGCGGCATTGGGCGGGCGGCGCAAGCGGCGGCAACCCGCGGACAGCGTGCTCAGCCGAGCGCGGCGTCGAGCGCGACACCGAGGTCCTTGGCGAGGTCGCGCCAGTATTCGACGCCGATCGAGATGCGCACGAGGCCCTCGGTGATGCCGCCGACGCGCAGGTCCTCGTCGGACATCTCGGAGGCGGTCGTGCTGCGCGGGTGGCACGCGAGCGACTCGACGCCGCCGAGCGACACCGCGAGACGCACGAGCTGCAGCGCGTTCAAGAAGCGGAAGGCGGCCGGGCGCCCGCCGTGTAGCTCGATGGCGATCATCGAGCCGGGGGCGGTGCACTGCGCGTGGAAGACGCGCGCGTCCTCGCCGGTGAAGAGATTCGGATAGTGGATGCGCGCGATGGCCGCATGTCCCGCCAGCGCGCCGACGATGCGCGCGGCGTTCTTGGACTGCTTGATCATCCGCAGGTGCAGCGTGGCCATGCTGCGCTGCAGCATCCAGGCGGTGAACGGCTCGCAGATCGTGCCGAGGAAGGCCCGGAGGCCCTTGACCTGGTCGACGAGCGCCTTGTCGCGTGCGGTGACGGCGCCCGCGACCAGATCGCTGTGGCCCCCGAGGAACTTGGTCGCCGAGTAGATGACGAGGTCGGCACCATGCAGCAGCGGCGACTGGAAAACGGGGCCGAGGAAGGTGTTGTCGACCACGATCGGCACGTGGCGCTCGGGCGTCGCGAGGCGGACCAGCGCGGCGACGGCCCCGAGATCGATCATGCGCAGCGTCGGGTTCGCCGGCGTCTCGAGAAGGACGAGCGCCACCTCGGCCGCGTGTTGGGCGAGTGCGGCGGGCCACGCGCCCTCGGGGACGGCGATGGTCTCGACCTTCCACTCGGGCAGGATGTGGCGAAGGAAGTGATCGGTCCCGCCGTAGACGGGCCGCTGGTAGAGGATCTTCTGACCCGGCCGCGCGAAGGCCATCAGCGTCGTGACGATGGCCGACATGCCGCTCGAGAAGGCGGCGCACGCGGTGGCGCCCTTTTCGATCGAGCACAAGGCGTCCTCGAACATCTCGGCGTTGGGGTTGTTGAGGCGCGCATAGATGAGCCCGAGGCTCTCGCCCGGATCGACGGCGACGCGCCCGAGCGCGAGATCGAAGTGGTGCGCGGCCGCCTCGGCCGAATGGAAGGCATAGGTCGAGACCGGGTAGATCGGCGGGCGGACGGCCATCACCGAGAGGCTCGGATCGAACCCCTCGGCAATGGAGCTGGTCTCGGGATGGAAGACGCGGTGTGGGAAGGCCATGACGCTAGCATGCGCCAGCTCGGGGGCGCCGACAACGCCGCCCGCGGTCCGGCTCGGACCACGCCACCATTAGATAGGAACAAGACCCTGGCCGCCCCTGGGTCGCCTGTGTATGCTCCGCGGACTTTTTCGCCCCCCGCGAGGTCCGTCATGCCGTCCCCAGCCCCCCTCCGCCATGGCCTCGCCATCGTCGCAAGCGTCCTTTCGCCCGCGCTCTTCGCGTGCCAGTCGAGCCGCCTCGATGCGAGCCTCATCGAGAGCCTGACGACCACCGTCGCGCCCGCGTCGATCGGGGCCGGCGCGACCGCCGACGTGCGCTGCGTGGCGCACGGTCCGGCCGCGCGTTGGCTCGAGGCCGACGACTTCAGCGCGACGCTGGTCTCCGAGACGGGGCCCGCCGAGGGCGCCACGCTCGCCGGAATGACCGTGACCGGCACCAAGGTCGGGACCTACCGCGCCTTCTGCGCCCTCGCCGACTACCACCGCGCGGACACGGTCGGCGCGGTCCTCACGGTCGTCGCGGGCGCGCCCGTCACGACGCGCGTCGTGCTCGGCACAAACCCGGTCCAGATGGGCCACACGTCGACCGTGTCGTGCGTGGCGGCCGACGCGTTCGGCAACGAGTGGACCGTCGACGCCCCGCAATACACGGCCCCGCCGCAGCTCGCGTTCACCGCCGGGGTCGTCGAGCCCTCCGAGGTCGGGACCTACAGCGTCTCGTGCGGCGCGCCGAACGACGGCGCCACCCACACCCCGAGCCAGCTCGTGGTCCTGCCGGGCGACCCGGTGCGCCTCGAGCTCACGGCCGATCCGGCGCGCGTCGCCTACGCGACCGGCGCTGTGGTGAACCTCCGTTGGACCGCCTACGACGCCTATGAGAACCCCATCGAGGACCTCCCCGGCACGCTCACGGCGCCGACCATCCCGAGCCCCGAGCTGGTCGACGACGCCCTCCACCGCTACCGCCTCGCCGACGAAGGCCACTACCTCTTCTCGGTTCGCCTCGCCGACCCGTGGCAGGCTCTCACCGACGACCTCGAGCTCATCGTCGACGTCACGCCCCCGCGCGTCACCATCACGTTCCCGCCGCGCGGCGCGACCATCCTCGAGACCGTCGAGCCCGTGACCGTCCAGGGCAACGTCTTCGACGCGGGCGGCCTGAGCCACCTCTTCATCAACGGCGCGGAGGTCGCGGTCGACGACGACGGCGACTTCGCGCACGCGGTCGACTCCGTATGGGGCCTCAACATGCTCGTCATCGAGGCGAACGACATCGCGAACCTCGAGACGCGCCTGACGCCCACCTATCAATACTCCGACGGCTGGACGGACTTCGTCGACGAGAACGCGAGCAACCTGAAAATTCCCGACAGTCTCGCGGTCCTTCTGGGCCAGGACTTCTTCGACGACGGCCAACACGACCCGGCGCATATCGACGATATCGCGACGCTCCTCGAGCTCGTCTTCGGCACCGTCGACATCAAGAGCCTCATCGACACGGCGCTCGCCGGCCTCCAACTTCCGACGGTCCCGCTCGGCTCGACCTCGCAGACCATCGACATCGTCCCGAACGCCCTGTGGGTCGACCTTCAATTCAACGGCGTCCTCACGCTCACCCTCGCGAGCGCCGAGACGACCGGCCTCGCGCCCGCCCGCGTCACGATCGACTCGCGTACCGGCGGCCTCGACTGGTCGCTGACCTTCGGCGACGCCAACCGCCCCGCCTTCGCGCTCGACCTCGTCTTCGCCGCGACCGCCACGTTCACGGTCACCTCGCAGACGTGCGTGCCGTTCTTGGGCTGCACCGCCAACCCGACCATCCAGCTCGTCGGATCGGCTACGGCCACCGGCGGCGCCCAGATCGGCACCTTCAACGTCGATGTCGGAACTGACATGTCGAAGCTGTTCGGCCAGCCGACCGAGATCGCCTTCACGCACTTCGACTCGTCGGCCAGCGACATCCACATCGCCCCGATCGAGGACATCGTCTTTCACCTCGGCCTGAGCGGGATCCCCGGGCTCAGCCAGACGATCGACATCCCGCTCTCGGACTACGTCGACCTCGGCGCGCTCATGGGCAGCTTCCTCGACCCGCTCGCCCAGGGCATCGCCGATCTGGTCCCGGCCCTCCTCAACCCGCTCATCGAAGCGGTCGCCGGGCCGCTTCTCTCGGGCCTCTTCGACATGCTCGTCATCGACACGACCATCCCGCTGCCGTCGCTCCTCGGCAACGGTGTCACCGCCGAGATCGGCCTCGCGACCGAGCTCTCGACCATCGCCTTCACGGACGATGGCGACACCACCACGGTCGCGGTCGGGCTCTACAGCGACAAGGGCGTCGAGCGCGACCCTCTCGGCGCCATCCGCCGCGCCGACTGCCTCGGCACCTCGAGCGAGGTCCTCAACTGGGCCTGGGACCCCTCGGTCGGCATCGGCGTCAAGACCGACCTCATCAACGCCGCGTTCTTCGCGGCGTGGTGGACCGGCTACCTCAACGGCCCGGTCGATCTCGCGACGCTGCTCGGCGGCGGCGCGCTCCCGATCCCGGTCGACAACCTCCAGCTCACGCTGAACTGGCTCCTGCCGCCGATCGTCAATGACTGCATCAAGGGCCCAATTCAAGCGCAGATCGGCGACCTCGGCGTGACCCTGACCGGCACCATCTTCGGCTTCGACGTGAGCGTCGATCTGTACGTCGACATGGGCCTGGGCGTGAACTTCGTGACCGGCACCGACGGCGTCTCGCTCCAGCTGTCGGACGTCCTCGGCACCGACATGGAGATCATCGCCCTCGACGACGGCGGTCTCGGCGATCTCTTCGACCTCCGATCGATCATCGAGAGCGCCTTACCCGGCCTCCTGGGCGGCTTCCTGTCGGGCCAGACGTTCGGTCCCATCGCCATCCCGGCGACCGATCTCTCGACCATCATCCCGACCTTGCCGCCCGGCACGACGCTCGGCCTCGGAAACCTCTCGGTCAAGAACCAGAGCGGCTACGTGGTCCTGGGCGGCGACCTCGAGTGACGCGTTGATCGAACCGGTTCCGCTGCACCTCGCGGCGATCGTGCGCGCCTGGCAGTGCCAGAAACGCGGCCTCTGCTGCCGTATCCATCGCGTCCAGGTCGACGTGGTCGAGCAGCGGCGCATCACGCGCGCGCTCACCGAGGCGGGCGACCCCCACGTCGGCCAGATCGCGCGCCTCGCGGAGATCCAGGGGCTGCCGGTCCTGCCGATGCGCGACGACGCCGAGCACGGCCCGACCTGCGTCTTCCTCGACGCCGAACGCCTCTGTACGTTGCGCACGCGCTTTGGCGAGAGCGTCTACCCGCAGATCTGCAAGCTGTTCCCGTTCCTGTCGCTGCTCACGCCCGACCGCCAGCTGGTCTCGCTGTCGCTCCAGTGCCCGACGGCGCTCGAGCTCTTCCTACGCGAGACGCACTTCGAGCGCCTCATCGAGCCCGACGGCATTCCCCCGGTCGACCGCGTCGCCCCCCTTGCGAGCGACGACATCCCCTACTACGACGCACACGGCGAACGCCTCACGTGCCGCGCCTTCTGGGCCAAGCACTGGACCTGGTTCGACCGCTTCGCGAGCGCCCCCGAGGCCGATCCCTTCGAGCGCGTCGCGAACTTCACGCGCGCGGTCACCGGCGACGAGCTCCCGGCCCGCGCCACGCTCTCGGGCCCGGCGCTCAAGAACGGCGTCTTCGACTCGGCCGTCATGCGCGAGGTCGAGCTGCTCGCCGGCGTCGCCCCGCGCGGCCTCTGGCACCTCTGGGGCCACCCGCCCGCGCAGCCGCATGACCTCCCCGACGTCGCTTGCATCGACGAGCAAGCGATTCTCACGCGCTATCTGATCCACCGCTTCTTCGTGTCGCCCGATTACATGATCGCGCCCGACCTCGGGATCCGCCTGGTCGCGCTCTGGGCCACGCTGCTCCGTTGGCGCATCGAGCGCGCGCGGCATCCGTCCCCGGTCATGGCGCTCCGGAATCTCGACCGCTTCTTCGTCCATTCGGGCGCGCTCGGGGCCGTCTTCGATCGCACGACCCATGCGTGGCGGGCCGTCGCGAGCCTTGCCCGCGCCGTCATCATCGGCTAGCCATTCGGCAGCATCACGGAGGTCCGTTTGGCGCGCCTCGTCGGTCACGCTGGCATCGTGTTGGCGACGTTGGTCGCGAACCTCCTTTGGGTCGTGCCCGTCCCGCTCGGGCTCGACTTCATGGGCGGCAGCGAGATCCGCCTGCGCAGCGAGCCGACCGGCGTCGACGCCGCGAGGCTGGCCTGCCAACGCCTCGAAGAAGCGTACCTTGCTGCGGAGCACGGGGCCGAGCCCACCTGCCACGCCACGCAGCGCCCGGATCGGACCGAGTTCCGCGTCACCGTGACGCCGCGCGTCGAAGGTGGCGCGGCCCGTGTCGTGGCCGCCCTCCGCGTCGACGCGCGCGTCGAGTTCCTGCCCGTCGTCGACGGATCGCCCTGGACCGACCAACGCGCCCCCCCAAACCGCGCCGCCCTCGGAGCGTCCATCGACGCTCTCGGCGCGCCTCCCGACGGGACCCGCGTCGTCTTCGAAACGCGCGCCGACGGCGGCGGCGCCTCGCTGCTGGTGCGCACCAATGCGGTCTTCGAGCCCACGCACGTGAACACGGCGCGCGTCGTTCGCGACGAGCGCGATACGCGGCCGAGCGTGCAAATCGACCTGGACCGCGAGGGCGGCCGCCTCCTCGCGGCCTTCACGCAAACGCACAGCGGTGAGCGCCTCGCCGTCGTGCTCGGCGACCGCGTGGTCATGGCGCCGAAGATCCATGGCGCGATCCCCGGCGGCCGGATCCGCATCGCGCTCGGCGCCGGCTCGGACGCGGCAAAGGAACGCGAGGCGCACGAACTCGTGGGCGTCCTCCTGCTCGGCCGGGTCCCCCCGCTCCAGATCGAGGCCTCGCACGACGTCGCGCCGGCCCTTCCGTCCGGGTGGGGCCTGCCCCTCGCGCGCGCCCTCGGCCTCGTCGGAGCCCTCCTCGCGGCCCTCTTCCTCTGGCGCCGCTCGCCCGCGACCCTCGCGCTGGCCACGTCCGGCCTCGGCGCCGCCCTCACGGCCGTGGGCGCGACCGTGCTCGCGGGCGCCGTGCTGACGTTCGCCGCCGACCTCGCGATGCTCTTCACGGCGCTGCTCCCACCGCTCCTCGCGGGCCTGGTCCTCGCACGCAAAGGCGGTCCCCCAGATCGGCTCGGCGCGCGCCTCCTCCGCGCCCTCCCGGCGATCGCCCTCCCCCTTCTCATGGCGCTCGGCGCCGCCCTCGCGATCGCGCTCGGTGCCCACGCACTCTGGCACGGCGTCGCAGTCTTCATCCTCGTCGGTGCCCCACTGGTCGCGCTCGTCGTCCTCGCCGGCGCCGCGCTCGTCCGCCCCGCCGCTCCCATCGCCGCTCCGCCACCCCACGCGGGCAGCCCGGCAACAGCCCTGACGGGCCAAGCCGAGCCTTCGCGAACGGGCCTTGCCCCGACCGACCGCATCGGCTAGACGCTCGCCGTTCCCGTGGACCCCCCGCTGCCGGAGCCTCGCCATGCGCTTCTCGCCCTTTCGCCCCCTGCGCCCGACGCCCGCGATCGCCGCGTCGCTCCTCTCGCCACCCTACGACGTCGTGTCGCTCGCAGAGGCGCGCCACTGGGCCAAGAACCAGCCCGCGTCGTTCCTGCGCATCACGCGCGCCGAGCTCGAACTCGCCGACGACGCCTCGCCCTACGCGCCCGAAATATACTTGCACGCGCGCGCAAACCTCGCCGCCTTCCTCGAAAAGGAGTGGCTCGCCCGCGAGGCCGCCCCCGTCTACGGCGCCTATCGCCTGACGCGCGGCGACTGGCGCCAGACCGGGCTCGTCGGCCTCGCGTCGGTCGCCGAGTACCGCGCCGGCACCGTCAAGCGCCACGAGCTCACGCGCGCCGAAAAGGAAGACGACCGCACCCGCCATATCAGCGTCACCGGCGCCCAGACCGGCCCCGTCTTTCTCGCCTGCCGCGACGCCGGCCCCAGCGGACGCGCGGGCGCCGAGCTCGGCCAAGCGCTCGCCCGCGTGACCGCCACCGAGCCCGCCCTCGACATAACGACCCCCGACGGCGTCCGCCACGAGGCCTGGCTCATCCGCGACATCGCCGCCTTTGAAGCCATCACGACGGCCATCGACGCGCTCTACATCTGCGACGGCCACCACCGTGCCGCCAGCGCCGCCCGCGTCGCCGACGAACGCGACCAGCGCGACGCCGGCCCCGCCAGCGGCATCCTCTCGGTCGTCTTCCCCGCCTCCGAACTCCGCATCCTCCCGTACCATCGCGTCGTCGCCGACCTCGGCGGACACACGCCCGAGGCCTTCCTCGCGGAGCTCGCAGAGTCCTTCGACATCGGCCCGCCGGGCGCCGATCCCGACCAGGTCCCGCACCGCACCTTCGCGATGTATCTCGAAGGCGCCTGGCGCCTCCTCGCCCCGAAGCCGGCCCTGGTCGACGAGACCGACCCCATCGCCGCCCTGGACGTCGCCATCCTGCAGGATCACCTGCTCGCGCCCATCCTCGGGATCCGCGACCCGCGCCGCGACGCGCGCATCGACTTCGTCGGCGGGATCCGCGGCACCGCCGAGCTCGCCGCGCGCGTCGACGCCTTCGCGAAGAGCGCTACGCGCTTGCCCACGCCGAGCGACGCCCTCGCGAAGAGCGCTACGCGCTTGCCCACGCCGAGCGACGCCCTCGCGAAGAGCGCTACGCGCTTGCCCACGCCGAGCGCCGCCGGCCAGGGGGTCGCCTTCGCGATGCACGCGACCTCCCTCGGCGAGCTCTTCCGCGCGGCCGACGCGGGCCTCGTGATGCCGCCCAAGTCGACGTGGTTCGAGCCCAAGCTGGCCGACGGCCTCTTCGTTCACGTCGTCGAGGACTGAACGCCCGCCGGCACGCGGGCGAACTTCGCGCCCCGCACCCCTTTCACGCGCGCCCGGTCGATGCTAACGAGGGTGCATGCAAGCCCCCGCCTTCAAGCCCTTCATCCCGCCCGATCAAAGCCCCCGCGAGCTCACCATCCGCGGCGTCGTCATCGGCTCGCTGCTCGGCATCGTGTTCGCGGCCTCGTCGGTCTACCTCGCGCTCAAGGTGGGCCTGACCGTCTCGGCCTCGATCCCCGTGGCCGTCCTCTCGATCACGCTCTTCCGCTGGCTCGGCAAGGCGTTCAACGCCCGCCCCGCGACCATCCTCGAGAACAACATCGTCCAGACCACCGGCTCGGCCGGCGAGTCGATCGCCGCCGGCATCGCCTTCACCCTCCCGGCGCTCCGCCTCAGGGGCTTCGACATGGAGCTCGGCCGCATCCTCTTGGTCGGCCTCCTCGGCGGCCTCCTCGGCGTCCTCATGATGATCCCGCTCCGCCACGGCCTGATGGTCGAGGAGCACGGAAAGCTCGCCTTCCCCGAAGGCACCGCCTGCGCCGACGTCCTCATCGTCGGCGAGCAGGGCGGCACGAACGCCAAGACCGTTTTCCTGGGCTTCGGCATCGGCTTCTTCTACGCGTTCATCAACCTCATCCTGAAGGTCTTCCCGTCGGAGGCGACCTTCGCCGTCAACTTCTGGGGCAAGCTCAAGGGCGCCATTTTGGCCTTCGAGGTCTCGCCCGCCATGCTCGGCGTCGGCTACATCATCGGCCCGCGCGTCGCCTCCAACATGCTCGCCGGCGGCGCCCTCGCCTTCCTCGTCTTCGTCCCACTCATCCACCACTTCGGCGACGGTCTGACCGGCATCATCTATCCGTCGACCGGCAAGACCATCGCCAACATGAGCCCCGGCGAAATCCGCTCGAACTACATCCTCTTCATCGGGGCCGGCGCCGTCGCGACCGGCGGCTTCATCGCCCTCGCGCGCGCCATCCCGACCATCGTCAAGGCCTTCCGCGCCAGCATGCGCAACGTCGGGAGGCGTGGTCGGAGCGCCACCGGCCGAACCGCCGTCCCGCGCACCGAGCGCGACCTCTCGATGCGCGTCGTCCTCTTCGGCGCCCTGGCCCTCGCCCTGGGCATCGCGGTCGCCCCAATCATCGACATCAACCCCGTGTCGGCCATCCTCATCGTCCTCTTCGGCTTCTTCTTCACGACCGTCTCGGCGCGCATCACCGGCGAAATCGGCAGCTCGTCGAACCCCATCTCCGGCATGACGATCGCGACGCTCATCATCACCTGCGCGCTCTTCGCCGCCGTCGGCTGGACCGGCGTCGAATTCAAGGCGATGGCGCTCACGACCGCCGCGCTCGTATGCGTCGCGGCCTCCAACGGCGGCACCATCGCCCAGGACTTGAAGACCGGCTTCCTGGTCGGCGCGACCCCACGACAACAGCAGATCTCCATCCTCTTCGGCGTCGTCTCGAGCGCCATCGTCATCGGCTTCATGCTCCAGCTGATGAACAACAGCTCGACGACCCACCGCGGCGTCGACTTTCCGAACTACACCGTGTCGCTCGCCGCCGACGCCCCGACCGAGGCCGGCCCCGACGGCACGACCTACCGCGTCTTCTACGCGACGACCGACTTCGAACCCGTCAAGGCCGGCGACTACCTCATCGACGGCGACGGCCGGATCGCCTTCGCCAAGGACGCGAGCGTCAAAGAGGGCTTCCGTGCGCACGCCATCGAAGGCTACGCCGCAACCCGCCCCGCCCGGCTCGACCAGACTGGCCCCGACGGGAAACCCTACGCTGTCTACCACGTCGCCAAGGACGTGCCGGGCATCACGCGCGGCAAGTACCTCGTCGACCCCCAAGGCCACGTCGCCTTCCTCGTCGACCCGGGCGTCTGCGGTGGCTACCCCTGGAAGCTCCAAACCCCCAAGCAGGCCTCTCGTTTTGCGCCCGTGGGCGACGGCTTCGAGGAGGAGCTGGGCGTCGACCGCCAGCCCTACCGCGCGATCGACGTGAGGCAGACGATCACGTGCCTGCGGCTTCCCGATGGCGCGACCGTCGACGGCCGGCTCGTCGGCTGCTTCGTCGCGGACGAGGCCGACGGCCACGCCAAGAACATCGCCTTCGCCTATCAAGAGACCCCGTCGGGCCACTACCTCATCGACGCCCAAGGCCAGACCGCCTGGAGCGCGACCGATCGCATCCTCAAATACGACGCCCCCAAGGCCCAGCTCTTCCGGCTGCTCATCGACGGCACCATCGTCGACGCCGACCGCGAGGCGCCGCTTCCCTGGGGCCTGGTGCTGGTCGGCGTCTTCCTCGCCATCATCATGGAGCTCGTCAAGGTCTCGTCGCTGCCCTTCGCGGTCGGCCTCTACCTGCCCATCTCGACCTCGGGCGGCATCTTCATCGGCGGCATGATCCGCTACTTCGTCGACCGCAAGAAGAAGCTGAGCGCCGCCGAGGCCGAGTTCTCGCCCGGCATGCTGATGGCCTCCGGGCTCATCGCAGGCGCCGCGATCGCCGGCGTGCTTCAAGCCGTCTTCTCGGGCGCGGACGTCGACCTCTCGATCGCCCACACCTTCGAGTTCCTCGGCGAGAGCTGGTTCCCGCTGGCCCCGTTCGCCGTTCTCGCCTTCGTGCTCTACCGCGCCGGCACGCGCGCGAAGACCTGACCCACCGGGCCAGGGCGCCGCGCCAAGCTCATGCCGCCGGCGCCACGGTCGCCGTCGAGAGCGCGAGCCGCATCCGCCAGTCGACCCCAACCACGTCGCCCTCGGCCAGCGGCACCCACACGTTCTCTCCCTGCAGCGGCTCGGACGCGATGAGAAGGTGGTTCACAAAACCGGTCGTACTCGCCGCCTCGCACACACTCGACAAGGACGGGCACACGTCGCGATCGGCGCAGCGCCGCTTCCACGTCGAGTAGAAGAGATCCTTGCCCCCGTGATGCGCGGCCATCACCTGCCCGTTCGTCACCATCAGCGTGAGGAGGGCCCGGCTCGGCGCGACCTCCCCATCGGGCCCATCGGGCCCCGCGGGCCCGTCGCACAGCGCGCGCACCTGCGCGACCGTCTCGCGCAGGGCCGTCACGACCTCGTCGAGCCCGAAGCGCCCGCCGAGGTCGCCGTACTTCGCGAGCTCGGTCAGAAACACGAAGAAGATCCGCTCGCTGTCGGTCTCGCCGAGGATGAAACGGCGCAGGCGCGGCGCGATGACGTGCTCGAGGCGCTCGCGGCAGCGCTCGAACCCCGGGATGTCTCCATTATGGGCCATGACCCATCGCCCATGCTGGAACGGATGCGAGTTGAGCACCGTCAGCGCGCCCTGCGTCGCGCGCCGAATGTGCGCCATCACCGTCTCGGAGCTCACGATCCCCGACACGCGCCGAAACAGCACGTCGTCCATCGCGCCCGCCGCGCTCTTGGTGACGTGCGGCGCGCCATCGACGTAATACGCGACGCCCCACCCGTCCGGATGCGCTTCGGACTGCTTGGCCAGCGCGTTGTCGGCGGCGACCAGCGAGCGATGGACCTGACTGGGGATGACCGAGCGAAACCCGAACAGACGGCACATGCGCTCATCATGCGGGTTTCCGCGCGGCGCGCAAACTATGCGCTCTCGGGCGTGTTCGCTACCGCTTCAGCCATCGGCTTGACCGTGGACGAAGCTGAGGCAAGACTCCGAAACCGCGTCGCCCGTGTATCCGTTCAGGCCCCCGAAAAGCTGGATCGTTTCGATCACTTGCAAGCAGGGGGATCGACAGCGTGATCGCGCCGTGCTGTACGGTCGCGCGTGGACGCGGAGAAACGGATCGCAGAGCTCGAAGCGCAGCTGGTCG
>SXIE01000475.1 GCA_005772945.1 Pseudomonadota bacterium | reverse complement strand
CGCCGAGCGCGCCCGCCAGCGTCTCGGCATGCGCCAGATGCGCGGCACGCAGGTCCACGCGCGGCGCAGAGGCGGCCAGCGCGAGGTGGAGATAGGCCAGTTCATGCGCGCGCCCGTCAGCCGCGGCCTTCGCACAGGCGCCCTCGAGCGCGGCTGCATCGCCTGTCGGCAGCGGCGTCTCCGGCACGCCGCAACGCACCAGATCCGCCAGCTCGGGCGGGGCAGCGTCGAGGTCGCCGACCAGCGCACCAAGGCGAGCGGGCGAGCCCACCAGCCGCCACGCGGCTACGAGCCACGGCGCGCGCTCGGCCTCGGGCAGCCGGTCGATGTGCTCGAAGGCTGTGACGGCATCCCCGCGCCCAAGCGCCTCTGCAATCGGGTTGTTCACGCGACCCCACCCTGCCACAGCCGGGCCCGAACGAAAACTCGGTCGCGCTCGGGCGCAACTCGCGGCAAGATGCGCCGCCATGAGCCAAACCTTCGTCAGCATCGACCCCACGACCGGACGCGAGCTCGCCCGCCACGCCGCCCTCGACGACGACGCCCGCGCCCACGCGCTCGACCGCGCGCAGGAGGCCTTCCTGCGCTGGCGCCAAGTCTCCCTCGCCCAACGCGCCCAGATCCTCCTCGCGGTCGCGCGCCAGCTCGAATTCGAGCAACGCGATGTCGCCGCCGTCATCACGCGCGAGGTCGGCAAGACCTTCAAGGACGCGCTCGGCGAGCTCAAGAAGTGCATCAGCACGACGCGCTGGTTTGCCGAGCACGGCCCGGCGCTGCTCGCCGACGAGCGCGCCGAGACCGAAGCGCAATCGTCCTATGTTCGCTACGAGCCGCTCGGCGTCCTGCTCGCCGTCATGCCCTGGAACTTCCCGTTCTGGCAGGTTTTTCGCTTCGGGATCCCCGCGCTCCTCGCGGGCAACACCATCCTCATCAAGCACGCCCCGTCGACCATGGGATCCTCGGCGCGCCTCGAAGCCGTCTTCCGCCAGGCCGGCGCCCCGCGCGGGCTCGTCACGCACTTCCCGATCGCGATCGAGGACGTGCCGGCGGTCGCGGCCGATGCGCGCGTGCGCGGCATGACCTTCACCGGCTCGACCGCGACCGGGCGCATCCTCGCGAAGCTCGCGGGCGAGCACGCCAAGCCGATCGTGCTCGAGCTCGGCGGCTCGGACCCCTTCATCGTGATGCCCTCGGCCGACCTCGACCAGACCGTCAAGATGGCGGTGCTCGCGCGCATCCAGAACGCCGGCCAGTCGTGCATCGCGGCCAAGCGCTTCCTCGTCCACGCGAGCATCTACGACACGTTCGCGACCAAGCTCACGGCGGCGATGCAGGCCCTGCGCGTCGGCGACCCGATGGACGAGTCGGTCGACATGGGCCCGCTCAGCACCGATCTGGCGCGCCAACGCCTGCTCGCCGCCATCGACGCGAGCGTGGCCGCAGGCGCGACGCTCCTCGCCGGCGGGCGCGCACTGCCGGGCCCCGGGTTCTTCGTGGCGCCGACGGTGCTCGGCGACGTCCCCGCGACCGCCCCCGCTGCGACCGAGGAGCTGTTCGGTCCGGTGTGCGCTCTCTTCCGCGTCGCCGATCTCGACGGCGCCATCCAGCTCGCGAACAGCTCGACCTTCGGCCTCTCCGCCAGCATCTGGACCGCCGACGCGAGCGAGGCGGAGCGCGCGATCGCGGGCATCGACGCCGGCAGCGTCTTCGTCAACGCGATGCCGCGCTCGGACGCCCGCCTGCCCTTTGGCGGCACCAAGGCCTCGGGGTTTGGTCGCGAGCTCGGGCGCGCCGGGCTCCACGCCTTCACCAACCCCAAGACCATCTGGATCAGCTGATGGCACCCCGCGTGGCGCCTCTCGGGCGCTTTCTCGTCACGCTCGCGCTGGCGTCGCTCACGCTCGCCGCCGCCCCCACCCGCGCCGCCGATCCGCCGCCCGCGGCGACGCTCGGGCCGGCGACGCCCACGCCCGCATCGACGCCGATCCCCAGCGAGCACGCGTCCGCGCGCGCCACGATGCGCACGTTTCTCGACGCGGTCGTCGGCGCCTCGGTCAAGGGCGACGAGGCGCTCATCAACACGGCCGCCGCCTGCCTCGATCTCTCGCAGCTGCCGTTGGTCACGCCGGACGCGGCACGCGACCTCGCGATCAAGTTGAAGGAGGTCATCGACCGCATCGAGTTCGTCGTCTACGACAAGATCCCCGACCACCCAGGCGGCCCGCCCTGGACCTTCACGCGCATCCCGTCGCTCGGCGCCGAGATCACGATCGCCCCGAACGCCCGAGGTGAGTGGCTCTTCTCACCCGCGACCGTCGCGCAGGTCGAGACCATCTTCCGCTACTACGAGGCCTTCCCCAAGGTCGCCGGCGTCGGCGCTGGCGGGATCGAGATGTCTCCATCGCTCTGGCTGCGCTCGAAGTTCCCGCCCGAATTCCACGCGCGCGGGTTCCTCCTCGAGCACTGGCAGTGGATCAGCATCCTCGTCTTGGCCGTCGTCGCCTGGGTCCTCGGACGCCTCATCCGTCTGGTGCTGCAGGGCCCTGCCCTCCGCTTCCTGAGCGGTCGCCAGATGCCTGTGCCGCATCGCCTCGTCGAGCGCTTCCTCGAGCCGATCGGCTTCGTAGCGATGGGGATCCTCTGGGTCGTCGGCCTGCGCTACCTGGCGCTGCCGCCCGAGGTCTCCGCGATCGTCGTCGTCATCGTCAAGTTCCTCGCGGCGCTCGGCGTCATCCGCATCGCCTTCCGGACCATCGACATCGCGACCCACATCTTGAAGAACCGCGCCGACAGGACCGCGAGCCGATTCGATGATCTGCTCGTGCCCTTCTTCGACAAGTCCGCCAAGGTCGTCATCGTCGCGCTCGGCATCGTCTTCGTCGCAGACGTCTTCGGCGTCTCCCCCGCGAGCCTCCTGGCCGGCCTCGGCATCGGCGGCTTGGCCCTCGCGCTCGCCGCCCAGGACACGGTCAAGAACCTGTTCGGCTCGATCACGATCATCTTCGATCGCCCGTTCGAGATCGGCGACGACGTCAAGATCGGCGCCGACATCTCGGGCACGGTCGAGGCGGTCGGCTTCCGCTCGACGCGGCTACGCACCTTCGATCACACCCTCCTGACGGTGCCCAACGGCAACCTCATCTCCGCCAACATCGACAACCTCGGCAAGCGCACGTTCCATCGCTATCGCGCGATCTTCACGCTGCACCACGACACGCCGCCGGCCCAAGCCGTCGCGTTCTGCGCCGGGCTCGAGGCGCTCGTCCAGCAGCACACGACCACCCGCAAAGTCGGATTCTCTGCGGGTGTCCAGGACATCGGCCCGAGCGGGCTCGAGATCCTCTTCATCTGCCACTTCATCCCCAAAGCCGGCCCCGAGCAGGTCGCCGCGCGCCAGGCCTTCATCCTCGACGTCCTCGCGCTCGCCGGTCGCCTCGGCATCGTCTTCGCGTACCCGACCCAGAGCTTGCACCTTCATCGCGCGCCCGACCGCCCAGCCCGGACGCATCACACCAAGACGCGCGCTGACGCACCCGCCGCGCCCGACGAGGGTCGAAGCGTGGCGCAGGGAATCGCCCAGGTACCCCCGCCGGCCGCCGCACCCGAGAGCGCGGACCTAACGCCGGGCCACCGCGAGACGAGGATGCCATGAGGTCGAGCATCACGCCCGAAGAGCTGAACGACCGCGACAGTGCGCCGTTCGAACTCCAACTCGTATGCCGCGCATGCGCGCGCGAATCCAAGGAGCGCTTCGATTGGGCGATCGTCGACTCGGACGAGGCGTCCAAGGGATGGGACGGCGTCGTGTTGTCACGCTTCGTCACGTGCGCGGGGTGCGGCGCGGTCGACGACTACGCGCTCAGCCCGGCGACGCTCGTGGGCCTCCGCAAGCAGGGGTCGGCAGGTGGTTCCAACGGCCGGATCCACGTGGCAAGACCGCAGCTGTGGGACGGCACCCCGCTGACGCGGCCGAGTCAGGGCTTTGCTCACCTGGAACGCCTGTGCGAGCAGCGTCCGGATAGTGTCGAGGCTCACCGCCGCCTCGGCAATTTCTGCAATCGCTTCGGTCGTCCGGAGCAGGCGGTCGCAGCTTGGACGCGCGCCACCGAGTTGGACGGCGCCGACTTCGAGGCGGCGCACTCACTTGCCGAGTGGTACGTCGGTCACACCGACGACGGGGTGAAGGGGCTGAACTTCCTGACCATGGCCGTCAAGGCTTACCCGATCCACCTGAAGCGCGACGCTTCGTATGGCCGATTCGCGCCATCGCTCGCACAACTCTTGCTCGAAGCGGCGCATCGTTTTCCGGGCGATCTCGGTCTCATGGCGGCCTGGGTGGGCGGCACGTTCGAGCACGATGGCGTCACGCTCGACGTCAGCGATGCGCGGTTGAGACTGGTCGACGATCCGGAGCCACTCGTCCGCTTCCTGCGCCGCGCGGACCTCATGGCACTGGGCCTCACCACCGCGCCGGAAAAGGAGATGCCGACGCGTCTCCAGCGGCTGCTCGGCGGCCCGGCCGAACCGCGGTTCGACCCGCCAGAGCGGAGCTGGCCGCTGCGGGCGCCGGAGACGCCTGGGCGCAACCGGCCGTGCGCGTGCGGCAGCGGCAAGAAATACAAGCGCTGCTGCGGTAGCTAGGGGTTTCAGCCCAAGATCCTGAGCGCCGCGAGCTTGTCCGCGAGGCTGAAGAACGCGTCGAGCGCGGTGTTGTCGTCGTCGACGATCTGCTGGATGAGCATGCCCTCGAAGACGGCGAAGAGCAGCACCGACAGCTCCGACGCCGGCAACGGCAGCTTGCGACCGTTGGCCTTCGCCAGGTCCTCCATGGCGCCTGCGAGCAGCGTCCGCCCCGCGTCGTAGACACGCTTCAGGCGCTCGCGCAGGACCGGGTTCTCGTGCGCACGCAGCGTCAAATCCAAGGTCAAGCGCCCGCGCAAGGCGAACGTATCGAGGCGCCGGCTATACCACTGTTTGAGGACCGCCAGCTTCTCGGGCAGCGTCTTGGCGGCCCCGACCTTCTTGCGCAAGGCGTCGGTGATCTCCTGCGCGCGCACCTCGAGCATCGTCGCCAGGAGGTCGTCCTTGCTCTCGAAGCAGCCGTAGACGGCGCCCGTCGTGAAGCCGGCCCGCCGCGCCACCAGCGCCATCGACGTCCCTTCCCAGCCGCGCTCGGCATACACGCCCGCGGCCGCCTCGAGCAGCTTGCCGCGCGTCTCGAGACGGTTGCCGGCGCGCGTCACTGCACCGCTCCGGGGGCCGCGGCCGACCCGACCCGCGCCAGCGGATGGACATCGGATCCGTCGGCCTTGACGCACCCGAATGTCTCGAACGGCGTCTCGAGCGCGCGATTGACCGACTCGATCCCAAAGCGCGCGTTGAGCCCGTCGTCGATGCGCTCGTCGTAGCTCCAGCGGATCGGGATGACGGGCGTCACGACGACCTTGTCGTCCACGACCAGCGGCCGCTTCTCGAGCTGACCGACCATCATGAAGAGCGGGCAATTGCCCCACTCATAGAGGTGGTGGTACCCGGCGCTCATCCCGACGCTGCCGAGGTTTGCGATGAACATGCTCGTGTACATGCCATCGCCCTTGATGAAGGCGTCGGGCAGCGCGTTGTGGTGGTCGAGGGTCTTGAGCACGCCGACGGCCACGTCGAGCGCCGCCCGCGGCAGCTTGTTGAGGACGTCGAACTCCTTGTCGGCATAGGTCTTTTCGTCCGAGCGCTCGACCTTGATGTGGCCGTTCATGCGCTCGCACAGGTCGCGGAAGGTCTCGCTCTCGCCCATCTCGAGCTTGACCGCCGAGAGCTTGGCCTCGCGCCCCAGCTTCTGCCGCTTCATGCTGAAGGTCACGTGGCGACCCTTGCGCTGGTAGAGACGACGACCCGACACGAAACGATTCATGCGCGGGTTCTCGGCGAGCGCGACCGCCGCCGCGCCGACCAGACAGTGCGTCACATCGACGTGGAAATGCTTGTTGGCCTCGACGAGGTATTTCTGCAGCTCGGTCGCGCGCGCGTACGTGTCGAAGTAGACAACCGACTCGTTGCGGCCGCGCATCACGTGCGTCATGAGGCGCCGAAACGGGTGCGTGGTGATGAGCTCGCCATCGACGCGCTCGGCCTTCATGAGCCCGCGCGCCGCATCCGTGAGAACCTTGCCAACGTTCATGTCGCTCGCTCCGTCCGTGAGTGGGGCTCGAATGGGCGCGTGTTAGTCGATTTCGCCGTCGATGGGAACGAGCGTTTTTCGGACGCTGACCCAGTCCGAGGCCGCATCGGCGATGCGCCACGGAGCCGCGCGATCGGCCGGATCGGCGTAGTCGATGCCGACGCGCGGGCCCGCCAGGAGCGCCGCGGGCGCGGGCCCGTCGCAGACAACGAGCGGCCCGCCGGCCCGAAAAAGCGGCCGGTCGTTGTGGACCGCCCAGAGCCCGAGCGCGGCCGCCACCTTGCCCGGCCCCGTGAGGAGTGCGGGCCCGACGCGCCGCGTCCAGCGCCGGCGTGCGATGATCAGCTCGAGACCCGCAGCGCCCTCCTGGCACGGCTCCGCCGCTCGCACGAGCACCGCCGCCCCCTCGCCCTCCGGCCCGGTGACGAGGTTCAGCATCCAGTGCATGCCGTAGCAGAGGTACAGGTAGGCCCGCCCGGGCGGCCCCCACATCGGCGCGTTGCGCGCGGTACGCCCGAAGCGGCAGTGGTTCGCGCTGTCGCCCGGGTAGCGGTACGCCTCGACCTCGGTGATGCGCAGCGTGACCTCGCCGGCGACGAGGCGCTTGCCGATCAGGTCCCGCGCGACCTCGAGCGCATCGCGCCGATACCAACGCTCGGGCAGGATCCGCGCGGCTGCGCGCCGCCGTGCCATGCCTCAGGCCCCCGACCGCCCCGACGCCGCACCTACGCCCCCGATCTCGGGACGCTGCTTGAACCGAAGCAGCCACAACCCGTTCAAGACGACGACGACGGTGCTACCCTCGTGCAGAATCACCGCCTCGCCGATCCCCGTCCAACCCGCAATCGACGCGACGACCAGCACGACCGCGACCCCGAGCGCGACGATCACGTTCTGCCGAATCGTCCGAGTCGCGCGCCGCGCCAGCGCGATCGCAAACGGCAGCTTGTGCAGATCGTCGCCCATCAGGACGACGTCCGCAGTCTCGATCGCCGCGTCCGATCCGGCCCCGCCCATCGCGATCCCGACCGAGGCCGCCGCCAGCGCGGGCGCGTCGTTGACCCCATCGCCGACCATGACAACGCCGCCCTCGCAAGCGAGCTCCTGCAGCACCGCGACCTTGCCCTCGGGCATGAGCGGCGCGCGCGGATCGGTGATCCCAACCTCGTCCGCGATGGCCCGCGCCACCGCGCGCTGGTCGCCCGACAGCATTACGGTCTTGGTGATCCCCAGCGTCTTGAGCGCCGCCAGCGCCCCCTTGGCTTCGGGCCGCAGCGTGTCCGCCACCGCGATGACGCCCAGCCAGCGCTCGCCCCGCCGCACGATCATCGTCGTGCGCCCGAGCGCCTCCTGCGCCTGCAGCGCGCCCTGCATCGCCTCCGGAAACACACCGTCGAAGAGCGCTCGATTGCCGACCGAGAGCGCCTCGCCCCCGTGCACGGCCTTCAAGCCCTTGCCGTGAATCGCCTCGACCTGCGCGACCGGCAGCGAGGTCAACGCCCGCTCGCCCGCGGCGTCCATGATCGCGCGCGCCAAGGGGTGCGTCGAATGCACCTCGAGCCCCGCCGCGACCGCCAGCAATTCGTCCTCGCTGACGCCCGCCTCGGGGAGCAGCGCGACCACCCGCGGACGCCCGATCGTCAGCGTGCCAGTCTTGTCGAAGGCCACCGTCCGCGCGTGCCCGAGCGCCTCCAAATGCGCCCCGCCCTTGATCAAGACGCCCGCGCGCGCCGCGCGCCCCACCGCCGCCAACACCGCGGCCGGCGTCGCGATCGCCAGCGCGCACGGCGTGGCCGCGACGAGCACGGCCAACGCGCGCGCGATCCCCTCGCTGAGCGGCGTCCCGAGCGCCAACAGCACGAAAGGCAGCGCCAAGACCGCGAGCAGGACGATCGGCACGAAGCGCCGCTCGACGCGCTGCGCGAAGCGCTGCGTCGGACTCTTCTGCGCCTCGGCGTCGGCCACCAGATCGACCACGCGCGCGAGCACCGACTCGGACGCACGCCGCGTGACCTCGAGTTCGAACGACGCGGATACATTGATGGTTCCGGCCCAGACCTCGTCGCCCGGGCCCTTGTCGACCGGCACCGACTCGCCCGTCACGGCCGCCTGATCGAACGCCGAGCGCCCCTCGCGAATGACCCCGTCGAGCGGCACCCGATCGCCGGGCCGCACCGCCACGCGCTCGCCGCGAAGCACGTCGCGCACCGCGGCCTCGACCCACGCCTCGCCGCGCCGCACGCGCGCGACCTCGGGCCGCAGCTTGCCGAGCGCCTCGATCGCCCGCCGCGCCCGCTCCAGCGCGCGATGCTCGAACGCATGCCCGAGCCCGAACAAGAAAAGCAGGAACGCCCCCTCGCCCCACATCCCGAGCACCGGCGCCGCGAGCGCCGCCAAGACGACCAAGCTCTCGACATCGAGCCGCCGCTGACGAAGCGCCTGAAACGCCCCGCGCGCCGGAAACGCGCCGGCCGCCCCGAGCGCCAGCAGGTAGAGCGCCGACGCCACCGTGAACCCGGTCGTCGCAACGACGCCCGTCCGCTCGAGTACGAACGCCGCCAGGATGAGGAGCCCCGCCGACACCACGAGCGGCATCTCGAGCCGCGGCGCGAGCCCGCTCTTGGCCCCGTGGAACGCGCACACATGGCCGTGCGAAGGCTCCTCGAGGTTGTAGCCGAGCACCTCGAGCCGGCGCTCGAGGGCGCGCTCCTTGAGAACCCGCGTGTCGTACTCGATGACCACGCGCTCGGCCGCGTACGACACGTTCGCGCTCAGGACGCCCGGCGCCCGCCGCAGCGCGTGCTCGATGATCGCCGCGCACTGGCTCGAGTTCATCCCGCGCACGAGCCAGGTGCGCGTCCGGTACCGCTCGGCCACGCCGCTTCCGGCCCCGCGCACCAGCGCCAAGACCTGCGTCAGGCTCACGACCGCCGCATCGTAATGAACGCACACCTCGAGGTGGGCCCCATCCCTGCGCAGGTGGGCATCGGTGATCCCGCGGTGCGACTCGAGCGCGTGCTCGAGCTTCGCGAAGCGCCCCGCCTCGTCGCTCTCGCCCGGCAGGAGGAACTCCAGATCGAGCTGGCACGCCTGCCCGCCCGTCTCGGCCGTCCGCGTCCCGTGCGGCCGCTCGCGCCGCGGCCCGTGCGCGTCCGGACCATGATCGCAGTCAGGCCCATGCGCGTGGAGGTCCGGCCCGTGATTGCAGTCGGGCCCGTGGACGTGCTTCGCGCGCTTCTTCGGAGGCTTCGCCTCCGACGCCGTGCCGTCGCCTCGCTCCAGCACGTGTCCGACGCCGCCGCCCTTAGCGCCCGCCACCGGACGCAACGCGAGACGCCCCGCCTTCGGCCCCGCCTTAAGAATGTGAACCTGTTTCACAACCTTGGGTGCCGGCGCCGACGCCCCCGCCTCACCCGGCCCCGCCGACTTGGGTGCGTCCGCCATCGCGACTAATGCCCGTGCCCGTGTCCGCGCGCACGACCCGCGGGTCTCGGCGGAGGCCGCACGACGGGAGGCTCGGCCGCATGATCGTCCTCGT
>SXIE01000474.1 GCA_005772945.1 Pseudomonadota bacterium | reverse complement strand
GCCGGGTATGTTGTTGCCGACGAGATCGAAGTTGCCTTCCTCGGTGTAGACCTTGACCGCGACGCCGCGCACGTCGCGGGGCAGGTCGATCGAGCCGGCGCCACCCGCGACGGTCGAGAAACGCACGAAGACCGGCGTCGCTCGCAGCGGGTCCTGCAGGAACGCAGCGCGCGTGAGATCCGCGCACGACCGGTAGAGATCGAAGTGTCCGTGGGCCCCGGAGCCGCGCGCGTGGACGATGCGCTCGGGGATCCGCTCGTGATCGAAGTGGGTGATCTTCTCGCGCAGGACGTGATCTTCGAGCAGCGCCGGCCCCCGCACGCCCGCATCGAGCGAGCTCTGGTCATCGGCGATCGGCGCGCCTTGGTTGGTCGTGAGCACATGGTCCGCGCTGCGCGCGTGCTGATGCGGCTCGCCGGCGGGACCGATCACGGTCGCGAGCACGGGGACCTGGCTCTGCGACGTGGCCTTCGCGCGGGGCGCGAGCTTCGAGGGGGGCTTGCGAGTGTTCATATGGATGTGGCCTCCGGCGCGCGACGGCATTCGCGTTCCGACGCTCGCCTCGCACGCGACGTGCCCACCCGTCCGTTTCACGCGGGGCGCAGCCCTGGCGTCCGTCGCGGCCGTGCGCGCGGCACCGACAACGTCAGGATGGTCGCCAGGCCATCAAATTGATGCACCTGTCAGCGACCCGGCCTCGTGGCCGATACTGCCCGGGGCCACGACCTGCCGTTTCTTACTGACGGCCCAGAAGCTGCTTTGTCAGGGGTGGATAGCCAGCGGGTGTGCGTCACACCCAGAGGAGAACATCGTGGGTGAGCACATCGACAAGGCCAAGGGCGAGATCAAGAAGGCGATTGGGACCGTGACCGGCGACGAGAAGCTGGTCCGTGAGGGCAAGCGGGATGTCGTGAAGGGCAAGATCAAGGGCGCGGTCGAGGACGTGAAGGATGCGGCCAAGGACGCGGCCAAGGACGCAAAGCACGCGATCAAGGATGCGCTCGACTGATCGACTGAGCGCGTTGGGTGGGGGCCAGGGTTCCAACTGGCTCGCCACGCCCGCCGGCCATTCATAGCGTCGATACAATTTTCCTGCGGGGCTCCTACCGTCAGCCGGTCGTGTGCGCTTTCCGCCACCCGGCATGAAGCGCACGACCTTGGAACTCGCGGTTGCGCGCGACCTCGGCAACATCCTAGACTCGCGCCGACCGAAGGAGTTCTCGGATGAACCACTCCCGACTCGGGCGCGGCGCGTGCCCACTTCCCTGGCCGGCCTTGCTGTCACTCGCGCTCGCGAGCGGCGCGTGCGGCGACTCGGCCAAGCAGGACGGCGAGCTCGATGCCCAGGCGACCACCATCGACGTGAGCGCATCCGACACGCCCGAGACTTCGACCGCGCTCCGCCTTCCCTCGTATTGGCAGCGCGAGTCCACGTGCCTGCTCGGCGATCCCGCGTCGAGCAACGCGGCGTGCCCGAGCGCCGGAACCGGCGACTACATCCCGCTCGGCAACGGCCGCATCCGTCACTTCTTCTGGTCGGGCTTTCGTGGCCCCGGCACCGGCGGCGTCGGGAGCGCGCTCTCGGAAGATGGCGGCCTGACGTTCACCGTGGAACCGGGACTCCGTATCGCCTCGAGCGGGGTCACGGGCGATCCGAACTTCAACGTGGATCAGTCGGTCGTGTTCGAGCGCACCGACGGCTCATGGGGGCTGCTCGTCGGCCAATACGACTCCGCCGAGCACGCCGGCGGACCGACGGGCACCTGGCTCTACACGTCGTCCGACAAGTTCACGTTCACCGCGGTGGGACCCGCGTTCGGCCAGGGCTCGGCGACCGAGAGCCAGCTCGCGTTCGTCGGGCGTGGCAAGGCGTTCCGGCCGACGCCCGGCGGCCCTTTGCGCGGGCTCTTCACGTGCAACCTCACGAACAAGCCCGCCTTCGGCGAGCCTGCGAGCGACGTCTGCGCCACCGTCAGCACCGACGAGGGTGCGTCATGGCAGTTCGACGTGGACCCGGACCTCGCCCCCTGGCGCAGCACGGACAAGGGCAAGACCTGGCACCAAGACGACCAGGTGCGCGACGGGATCGTCATCATCGACGGCAACGAGGCTTACGTGTTTCCGATCGCGGGAGGGTTTGGCCTCGCCTTCACCTACCTCGTCTACGGGGTGTACGTGTCGACGTCGTCGGACGGAATCCACTGGAGCGCGCCGACGCGCGCCGACGTGCGCAACGCCGACGGCACCTCGTGCTTCTACGCGGATCCCAACGGCGACGGCGCGTACTTCTTCGCGGAGGACGAGGACCACAACTGCGAGCCCGGGGACCCGGTGGTGTTCCAGCGCGCCGACGGGACGCTGGTGCTCGCCAACGCGCAACCGGGCAAGAGGAACGGAACCGGCGGCGGGTTCTATGGGTGGGTCGGCGTCTACGAATAGCCACGCGTTCGCGCCGAGCCGCCGTGCCCGTCGGTCGCCACGCGCGCGCCCGTCGAAACCATGTGGTACAGCCAAGAAACATGCGCCGCGCGCGGCACGGCGCTCGCACTGAGGAGGCCCCATGCCTACCTGGATCCTCGCAACGGACTTCTCCGATCTCGCCACCCACGCGCGCACGCGCGCCCTCGAGCAGCTCGCCGCGCTCGGCGGCGGGCGCCTCGTCATCGTGCACGTCCACCTACCGGGGACGAGCATCGAGGGCGGCGTCGACCTGGGCCTCCTCGGCCAAACGGCGATCATCGACCGGGCGTGCCTCGACGACGCCGAGCAGCGCATCGCGCGCGAGCGCGCCGAATGCCTGGGGCCGGCCGACGCGCCGCACCATCCGAACATCACGGTCGAGACGCGCGTGGAGCTCGGCGCACCCCCGGAGCGCATCGCCGCGATCGCGGCCGACGAGCACGCCGATCAGATCGTGGTCGGCAGCCCCGGGCGCCGCGGGTTCGAGCGCCTCCTGCTCGGAAGCGTGGCCGAGCGGGTCGTGCGCCTGGCGCCGTGCTCGGTGCTCGTCGTCAAGTCCTGACGCGCCGACGCGCGAGGCCGGAGACCCGCTCTGGAAGCGGTCGCGCGGCCGCGCTTGGTTTCGATTCTCTCGCGACGGGAAACGCGCTAAACACGGCGCCTTCGTTCACTCGGAGTTCCCATGCGCCTATCGATCGTGTCCCTCGTCGCCGTCGCCTCTCTCGGAAGCGCGTGCGGCAAGAAGTCCCCGACCCCTGCCCCCGCGACGACACCCGCGGCCACCACGGCCCCGGCGCCGACCAAGCCCGCCGAACCCGACGTGGCCTTGGCGGCCGAAGCAGACGCCGCCGCCGCCGCGACGACGCCCGCCGCCGATGACGCCGCCGCGCACGCAACCCCCGAAACCACCGAGGCGGCCGCACCCGACGCCGACGCACCCGTCGTGCCTGTCGTGAACGCCAAGGACGCCGCGCTCGAAGCCAAGGCCAAGGCGCTCGTGACCGCGTGGGTCGCCGCGCAGAACCAGGGCAACTTCGACGCCTACGCAACCTTCTACGCGCCGCGCTTCACCGGCATCAAGCGCTCGGGTCCGCGCGAGCGGAAGTTCGCGCAGGCCGGCTGGCTCGCGGATCGCCGTGGCATGTTCAAGAACGCGATGCAGGTCACGGCCGACGAGGTCACCGTGGCCATCTCGTCCGACACGGCGCTCGTGACGTTCGTCCAGACCTGGGCCTCGGGCACTTACCAGGATAAGGGCCAGAAGCAGCTCGTCCTGGTGCCTGCCAAAGAGGGCCTCGCGATCGCGCGCGAGGAGATGCTGCAGTCGCAAATCCAGGCGCCCGGCTCGGAGCCCAAGCCGCTCGACCTCAGCGTCTTCTCGTTCGTCATCAAGGTGGAAGGGGACCTCGACGTGGTCATCCCGGCCGAGAGCGTCGACCTGAGTTGGGCCAGCGGCGCGCCCAAGCTCGTCAAGAAGCAGGGCCCGACGACCGTGGTCCAGGCGGTCGATCTCGAGAAGCTGCCCGCCGAGTTCAAGGCGTGGCACGGACGCAAGGTCACGACCGAGAGCGGCTGCACCGGGAGCATCGACCGCCTCGAGCTGGTCGGACGCTACGTGCCGCACTTCGGGACCGTCCAGCTGTGGAACGGCTCCGACGGAGGCGAGGCGGTCGGCAAGGCGCTCAGCGACGAGGAGATCGCGCGCGAGGCGCTCGACGGCGGAGGCATCGACGTCGAGCTGGTCGGGCACATCGCCGGCTGCAGCGACGGCCTGTGGGTGCGCGAAGAGGGCAAGCCGGCGCCGGTCTTGTACGCGCGCGACGCGGCAGATCCGAAGCTCGAGAAGGCGCTCGTGGCGGAGTACCGCAAGCTCGCCGGTTGGAAGGCCATCGCGGCCGACGCCAAGCAGGCCGAGCCGCCCATCACGACGCCCTGGGATGTCTTCGAAGCCGCCGCGCCGAGCGTGACGACCTGGACCGAGGCGGCGAGCGGACGCACGTTCGCGCAGGTCGTGGGCCAGGCCGGCAGCGGCTGCGGGCAGTTCGGCGGCTCGTTCGGCGCGCTCTTCGAGGTGAAGAACAAGGGCGCGAAGGCGACGTTCGTGCTCTTGTCGGATGCCGAGGGCGGACCGACGGAGGCGATCGAAGCGGTCGTCGATCTCGACGGCGATGGCGACGTCGAGTTCGTCATCGACCAGGGACTCATCCAACGGGCCGGTCCGGTGTGGACGCGGACGTTCGACCTCACCCCGCCCGACTTCGATTGCCCCTGCTGAAAGCGTGGGCGACTCCGGCCGTGGGCGTTCTACGCGCGCCCGCGGGCCGGAAGGCTCGCGTCACGCACAACGGGCACAGGTCAAGGCCTCGGGAACGAGCGCCAAACGACGCGGTGAGATGGGCTTGCCGCAGTTGGCGCAGTTGAACGCCTCGCCGGACGCCAGACGGGCGAGCGCACGCCGGATGGCGGCGATGTGCTCGAGCGTGCGCGGGATCAAGTCCTCGACGACCTCCTCGTTCTCGAGCTCGATCGCGTGGTCGTCGTCGTCTTTGGAGGGCTCGCGACCGCGATTCTGCTGGTGATCCTCGAGGCGGGCCAGGCGCTGCTCGAGCACGACGAGCTGCTCGCGGAGGACGGTCGATTGCTGCGTGGCGTCGCTGGTCATGGGCGTTTCCCTTCGCGCGGCTGGCGGCGTGGGACGCTAGTTCGCAAGCCCCATGCCACGCTCACAGGCGGGTTCGCGCACGGCGACGGGCGCGGCGATGCAAGCCGCAGCGCATCAGGTCGCAGCCTTGGCGACATGCGCGTGTGGATTTCCGCGCGGCGGCGCGTGCGACCCACAACACACCTGGGCAAGCGCGGTGCGCTCTTCGCGAACGATCACTCGCCGAAGGGCGACGGCAGCGGACGCGCCTGCTTGATGTAGAGGCGCGGGGCCGTGTCGCCCTCACGTTGGTCGAACTTGAAGTCGACTTCGAGCGCGTACCAGGCCATCGGATCGCCCGCGGGTGGGCCATACGCCGGACGGAAGAACTGGTGGATCTTCGCGAGCTGCTGCCCGAGCTCGTAGAGCTGCGTGCGCGCCAGGACCGAAGTCCCGGCGGGCACCAGATTCGAATGTGACACGTACACGATCGGCTGACCCGGGTAGTCGTAATAGAAGATGACCTGATCGGTCGTCTCACCCGGCCCCGGCAAGGTCACCGAGCCGTCGCCGATCTGGACGTTCACGACGAAGGCCGGCTGCATCCCGCTCGGGTCGTAGGAATTGGCGGTCTGCGCGACGCCCGACGCGGTCTCGTCGACGAACGACGGATGCGCCAAAATGGCCATCCCGACGGCCTTCTGCTCGACCTGGCGATACTCGCGCTCTTCGAAGCCGCGCTGGTACCAGACGCTCGACCACACCTTCTTGATGGCACGCAGCGGACCCTTGGCCGGGTCGCCGAGGATGCCGGTCTTGGACGTGTAGAGGCCGGCGCCGGTGAACCCTCCGACGTCTTCGGCGGTCGAGCTCGAGCGATAGCGCAGCGGAGTGGCGCCATATTCGGCCGTCAATTTGTCTGTCAATATCCGCTCGAATTCGGCGTTGACCGGCGCCGCCTCCATGGCGTCGCGCAGGGCTTCCAGACGGGATCCGCGGACATTGCAGTCGCCGCCGGTGAACGTCGGATCGGCGAGCATTTGGTCCACTTGGGCGTAGAAGCCATTCTCGCGCATGAATTGGTCATAGTAGAAGACGGGAATGGCAAACCCCTTCGGCGCGACCATCGGGACGAGATCGGCGCCCGCCATGGCCGCGTAGTGGGTCGCCTTGCCGCCGAACGCGAGGATGTCGTGGCTGAGTTCTTCGCGCAGCGGCTTGGTCGCATCGACGATCTCGGTCACATTCGGGAGCCCCGTCATGCTCGTGTCCATGGCCGGCACCGTGAGCTTGCCGGGGCGATGCTCGGTCCACCAGGCGTCGGCCTCGGCCTGCGTCGCGGCCTCGATGGTGAAGCCCTGGAGGCCCACCGTGAGCCGTGCCCACTGGTTCTCGAACGCCCGCAGCTGCGTGTTGGTGAAGGCGTCGCGCACCCACATATTGGGAATGTGCCGGTTTCGCGCGAGGACGTTGATGTGCGAGAGCGGCGTCTGGAACTCCTCGGTGACGATGCCGAGCGTGACCCCGAGGTCGTTCGGCACGTGGTCGAGCACGACGATGTCGCGGAACGAGAGGCACTCGGTCGCGAGGTCCGCGACGCGCAGGAAGCGGATGCGGCCGATGCTGCTGCCGAGGTTGAGCGGCTGGAAGTCGATCCCGGCGAAGAGCTCGTCGGTCGTTTTGATGGGGATCTGACCCGCGAGTTTGGCCACCTCGGTCGCAATGGCGTCCGAGGTCGGGTGGAAAAAGAGCTCGGGTCCGAAGTAGGCGGCCGCTTTGATGGCGTCGTAGGCGCGCTTCATCATGTCGGCGCTGGCGCTGTCGTAGGGCGCGAACTCGAGGGTGAAGGCGTCGGGACCCGCATAGAACGTGACCGAGCCGAGGACGAAGCGGCGCTGCGGGCTGTAATATTCGGTCTGGTTGAACTGCGCGAGGGCGGGCACGATGGGCAGGCCATTGCCCGAGAGTTTGGCCGAGGCGAAGTCCCAGTGGATCGGGAAACGCACGCTGTTCATGAAGTAGAGGCGGTCCGCGTCGGCCCGATCGATGACGAACTTGACCGAGCGCGCGCCGGGGATGCTGACGTCGAGCGGCAGCGAGGCCAGCCGGTCGAAATCGGCGCGGCAGCCGAGGGTCGCGCTCGAGTCGGGCGCGTCGCCGTCGGGGATCACGCAGACGGGGCCCGGCCCGATCTCGCCCTCGCTGCCGTCGCTGGTCTCGGCGACCTCGGACGGGCTGTCGGTGTCGGCCGCATCGGCCGCATCGGCCGTGTCGGCCGCATCCGGGGCGGTCGTGGGCGTGCCCGTGTCCGTGTCGGGTTCGGCGGCGCGTTCGTCGCTGCACGCGGCCAAGAGTACGACGAGTCCCGCGAACGCTGACTGAATGACCCGCATCGACTTCCTCCGCCTTCGGCGCGGCGCGCAGCATACACAAAGCCGCCCGCTCCTGACACGCCGCAGCGGCGCGTCCGAAATCGCGGGGCCCAAACGGCTCGGAATCGGCGCGCGGGGCCGGGCGAGCGAACGCTCGGCGGGGATCGGGCGTCGGGGCGAGCGTAACGTCGTTAGCCCGCAGTCAAGCGCGCTCATTCCATGGGAGCGCGGGGCCGCGTGCTATGCTACACCCTTCGCAGTCGGTTCCTGGTGGCGGTCGCGGCCGGTCCGTGTCGTCGTCGTCGTCTTCTGAATAGACGGCGCGCGCGCGGCGTGGGGGTGCGACCCGCAAAGGATCCCCCGATGGCCCTATCCGAGCACACCCCGAGCACCCCGACCACCGAGTCCGCGCAGACCACCGCGAGCGGCGCGGGCGCAACTCCGGCGACCGACACGCGCACGGCCGGGACGTCGACCCCGCTGCGTCGGTCGCTCCGGCAGCTGTCGTACGACGAGGGCGCCAAGGCGCTGGCGCCCACGGGCGGAGGCGACGGCGGCGCGGTTCAGCTGCTGACCAAGGGCGGCAGCGCGGGTGCGGTCGTGCAGCGCGAGGAAGCGCCGCCGCCCGGCGGGGTGACGACCGAGGGCGCAACCACCGAGGGCGCGACGACCGAGGCGGAGACCACCGAGACGGAGACCACCGAGGGCGACCAGAGCGGGACGCCGGTGGTCGACGACGCCGAGGTCGCGGGCGTCAAGGCGACGCACGACCAGACGATCGTGAAGCTCGAGGACAAGATCCGCCAGCTGGCCGGCATGTGGCGCGCGAAGAAGCAGGCGAACGCGGCGAAGGACGTCCTCAACCTGCTCGCGGGCTACGACTCGACGACCATCACGGCGGCCTGGGTGACGGTGAGGTCGGAGGCGGCGGACGCGTGGGGCTCGATGCTGGAGGCGATCGGCAAGAAGGACGCGGCCCAGTCGCATCCGCGCGAGGCGCGCGCGACGCTCGACGCGGCGGACGACGCCGAGCTCGTGGCGCTGGCGGACGACTGGCGAAAGAGCAACACGTTCGCGGCGTCGATGGCGCTCGGGTTGACCGATGCGTCGAAGCAGGCCGAGTTCAAGGCGCAGCACCCAGACTTCGGGGCGAAGCTGACGCCGAAAGACCTCGAGAACCTGGACGCGAGCCTGTTCTCGGCGACCGACGAGGCGCTGCGCGAGGACGAGGAGGCGTACCGCAAGCGCGCCAGCGAGGCGAACGAGAAGAACGCGGCGGCCGACACGAAGACCTCGGAGCTGATGGGCGAGGGCGAGGGCGCGTCGACGGACGCGAAGGCGCTCGTGACGAACGTCGAGACGCTCCTGACGGGAAGCCAGTGGATGGAGGCGCTGAAGGCGCTCGCCGCGACGCCCGACGAGGCGATCTTCACGGCGGCGGTGCGGACGCTGGATGGCAAGGGCCTGGTGCGCGTGATGTTCGACGGGCTGAGCTTCGACCAGAAATGGAACGAGGGGCCGGCCATGCTGCGGCGCGTGCTCGCCAGTCGCAGCGCGGACAAGAACATCGCCGACGCGCAGGCGCTGATGGGCCTCCGGCACATGCCGGGTATCCGTTCAGGCCCCCGAAAAGCTGGATCGTTTCGATCACTTGCAAGCAGGGGGATCGACAGCGTGATCGCGCCGTGCTGTACGGTCGCGCGTGGACGCGGAGAAACGGATCGCAGAGCTCGAAGCGCAGCTGGTCG
>SXIE01000473.1 GCA_005772945.1 Pseudomonadota bacterium | reverse complement strand
GTCATCGTGCTGATGCAGCACACCGCCAAGGGCGAACCCACGGTCCTCCCCGAGTGCACGCTGCCCGTCACCGGGCGCGGCTGTGTCGATGCCGTCGTGACCGAGCTCGGCTGGCTCGAGATTCGGCGCGGCGAAAACGGCGAACGCACGATGGTGCTCAAAGAGATCGCGCCCGGTGAATCGGTCGAATCGCTGCGCGCGGCGACCGGCGCCTCGTTCGAGGTGGCCCCTGATCTGAAGGTCATCGACATCGCCTGATGGCAAATCCGCTGGCGCAGGGCCCGACGCATTCGCGTACGAACAGCTGGCTGCGGCGCCTCCTCGGTCCGCGCACCGCCGGCATGAACGAGGCGACACCGCGCGCGTCGTGGCCGGCGTTTGTGATCATCGCGGCGCTGTTGGCCCTCTTGGTGGTCGCGCGCTACCGGTGGGGATTCCTCGAGCACAAGCGCTGGCAGGGAATCCACGTCCTGATCGGCTGGATCGCGGTCGCCGGCGTCCTGGTCGGATTTCACGGCTGGCATATTCTGCGACTCTCGCGCCGCACTTGGACGGTGCTCGGCGTCGCCTTCGGCGTGGCGCTGGTCTTCTGGTATTTCGGTCGCAGTGACACCTACCGCGAGCTGTTCGGTTCGCCGCCGCCGGAATATGCGTCGCTCTGGCCCCTGGTGCCGTTTGCGTTTTTTTCGGGCTGCGCTGTCCTGATGCGCTTGGTCACCCCGTTCGTGCTCATGCGGACCGCTTTTGGCGACCGTCCGGGCTCCCTCGGCCTCCCGATCAGGACGCGCGCGCCGCACCCGCCCGCCGTTCGCGGCATCGGCTGGATCTACCTCGCGCTCTTCGGCGCCATCTTCCCGTTCATCGTCCTGGCGTCCCAGGGCCTCGTCTTTCAACACAAGTACCCGATGGCGCGCGAGATCATCGATCCCGATGGCGGGATTTGGATCGTACACCTGCTCGTCTACGAGGCCCTCTACGCCCTCATCTTCATCTCGGGAGAGAGCTTTTGGCGCGGTTTCATCGCCTTCGGGCTCGAGCGCCAGCTCGGCCTCTACGGCCTCTGCTTCATGCTCGTCCCCTATGTGACAGGGCACTTCGGCAAGCCGTTCGCGGAGGCACTCGGCGCCATCGCTGCCGGTCTCGTCCTGGGCTTTCTGGCCCTCAAGCACCGCTCGGTCTGGTTCGGCGTGGCGCTCCACTACGGGGTCGCGCTGTCGATGGACGTTCTTTCGATCGGGCAGAACGGGTTTGCGATCCACTGGGGGCGCCCATGAGTCGCGTGGTGGCCTTCGATTGGGGTCTGGCGCGGATCGGCGTCGCGGTGTCGGACCCGACTCGCACGCTCGCGACCCCGCATGTGGTCATCAGCGAGAAGGACAAGGGCCAGCAGATCAAAAAATGCGTAGCCCTGGTCCGCGAACTCGAGGCCGAGGTGGTCCTCGTCGGACTTCCCGTGCACCTGGACGGCGGCACAAGTCAGTCGACGCTCACGGCCGAGCGCTTCACGGCCGCGCTCGAACGGGGGCTGGCCGCAGCGGGGCTTACGCCCGAGCTGCACCGCGTCGACGAGCGCTGGAGCTCGGTCGAGGCCGAAACGCGCCTGCGCGAGGGCGGACACCGACGGGTGGGTCGGGGCGGCGTGGCGGTCGATGCCGCCGCGGCCGCAGTCACGCTGCAGGCTTGGCTCGATCGCCAAGCAGGCGCGCGATGAAAGCCACGACCGCATCCCGCCTTCGCTGGGGCCTGCTCGCGTTCGTGACGCTGATCGCGGCGACGCTGCTCCTTGGATACTGCATGGCGACCTCGCGCCCGGGCGGCAACCCGCCCGAGGTGACGCTGGTCATCCCGAAGGGCGCCACGCGCGAGGACGTCATGGCGCGCCTCGAGGCTGCGCACCTGGTCGAACGTCCGTGGGTGACGGCGCTCGTCTTCCGCATCAAAGGCGTCTTCGCGAACCTGCGCGCCGGCGCGTACAAGGTGCCGGGCGACGCGAACGCTCTCGAGCTCGCGGATCTCCTCGCGAACGGCGAGCCGGGACAGCGCGTCACCGTGACCATCATCCCGGGCCAGTCGGTGTGGGAGCTCGCCGATCGCGTGGCCGCCGCCGGTGCGGGCACGCGCGACGAGGTCCTCACCCTCGCGGCCGATCGCGCCTGGGTTGCGGCCGAGCTCGCCCGCGCCGGCGGGCCCGCGCTCGCCGCACGGGCCGGTCGCACGGACGGTGTTCCGATGACCTGGCTCGAGGGCTTCGCCTTTCCCGAGACGTACTGGTTCGACCCGGGCGTCACAGCCCGCGAGGTCCTCGCGCGCGCGATCGCCCAGTTCGGCAAGGAATGGCGCGCCCTCGCGGCGGCCCACGGCGCCACGCTCAGGGACCTCAGGGCCGCCTACGCCCTCGACGACGACGCCCTCGTCACGCTCGCGTCGCTGGTCGAAGAGGAGACGCGCGACCCCTCCGAGGCGGCGCGCATCGCGGGCGTCTTCTACAACCGCCTCGCCAAGAAGATGCGCCTCGAGACGGACCCGACCCTCATGTATCGCCCCGATCGCGTCGCCCGCCCGCCCGCGCCCGCCGAGCGACGCGACGCCACGAACCCCTACAACACCTACGCCCACGCCGGCCTCCCGCCGGGCCCCATCTGCAGCCCCGGCCGCGGCGCGCTGGCGGCGGCGTTGGCCCCGGAGCGTCACGGCTACCTCTTCTTCGTGGCCAAGCGCGACGGCCAGGGCGGGCACGCGTTTGCCGAGACCTTCGACGAGCACCGCGCCAACATCCGGCGCTACCTGTCCGGAGGCGGGGACGCGCGCCCGTCAGGAGATTTGCGCGAAGTCGGACCCTGACATACGCTCGGCTCGCACGGCGGACGCTACCTCGCAAGGGCGGTAGACGCTCGCGGTGCCGCGCCCACCAACGTGGTGCGGCGCGTCGGGACCGGTTGCACCCAATCTGACATTGGGGCAAGCTCGGGACCTGCTCACGAGAGCGGCCACTCGCGCCGCGTTCTCGCACCACCATGGCCGCACGGCCGTGCCCCGTCAGCGCAATGAGCTTGGAGGATATCGATGAACGCGATCCGCACCCCCGCGCACATCCCCGCGCTCCGAGGCCGCCTGGCCGTGGGGCTGCTCAGCATCGCGGCCCTCGCGGCCTGCGGCGATGACGCCAAGAAGACGGTCTCGGATGTGCCCGAGACGATCAACTCCGAGACGACCGCGGAGACCGGGCCCGACACCCCGGCGGCCAACCGCGTGCTCGAGTTCGATCAGGCGTTCGGTGACGACAATCAGGCGTGCAAGACCAAGCCGCGCTGCAACATCTTCCTGTCGTTCACCGAGCAACGCACGCTCAAGATGCTCTACACCGAGGACGGCGTCGCCGTGTCGGGGCAGGTCGTCAAATTCCTGATCGAGAACGACAACAACAGCATCGGCTTCCTGAGCTCGCTGCAGACCGAGACGGGCCCCGACGGGCTCGCCCAGATCACTACGAAGGCGAAGCAGTCGGTCACCGGCCAATTCGCCGTGAAGGTCTACATCGACGGAGCCCCGGAGATCCCGGTCAAGTACTTCGACGTCAGCGTCTCGCCCAAGGGTCAGGTGCCGCTCACGGTCGTCGCGAACTACAATGGCACGCGCCCCGTCGGCGACTACAGCGTCAACCTCTACAAGCAGAACGCCCAGGGCCAGCCCGCCTGCCAGGACATCGGCAAGCTGATGAGCGACGAGACCGCGAATCAATCGCGCGACCACATCCTGCTCGCCGGCGGCACCGCGAAGTTCCAGCAATTCGACGGCCTCGAGACCGACGGCACCCAGAAGTACACCATCTTCGCGTTCTCGAAGAACTCGCATGACGCGATCCAGGCGTGGGTCTGCGACGCGACGCAGGGCGTGGTCGAGGCGGGCAAGTCCAAGACGGTGCACGTCACGCTCGTCGACCGCCCGCCGACCTACAAGGGTGCGTACGACGTCGTGAGCCAATTCGACTTCGTGTCGGCGATTCCCGAGCCGTACCGGACCTACGTGAACTACGTCGTCGGCTTCTTCAAGTCGCCGACCGAGACGATCCTCCGGATCGCGTGCGACCTCATTCCGCGCAATTGCGCCAACGCCACCGACACGAGCTGCACGAGCGACGGCGATTGCGGCGGCGGCGACCACTGCCTCGAGAACTCGTTCTGCGACATGATGTACGACGACGCGGCCCACACGCAGCCGAGCGTGCTGGCGGGCTTCGTCACGGATCTCCTCAACGCGGTCATCGACGGCTTCGCCAACGGCTCCGTCTTTGGAACGATCCTGAGCACCGGCGGCGACGTCGCGGACATCCTGAAGGCGTTCGAGATGCGCGCGACCTTCACGTTCCGGAACGAGCCGGACGAGTTCGGCAAGTTCGCGGCCGGCGATGCCAACGAGAACTGGCACACGCTCAAGGTGAAGTGGACGCTCGGCGCGGACTGCGACCCGAACACCGAGGTCGGCTGCGGCGTCAAACAGTACTCGACCAACGCGTTCAGCACGCAGGCGATTACGGGCGACTTCTCGGCGAGCGTCGCGAACTACTATGACCTGACGATCGACATGCACTCGCTGAACTTGAACTACGGCGCGCTCATCAACTTCTTCCTCGAGAAGGTGCTCTTGCCGCTGGTCACCAGCAGCGAGTCGGTGGACAGCTACGAGGCGCTCTTGGGCTACCTCGTCGGTGGCGGCGCCGACTGCCTGAGCCCAGGGATCGACGAGCTCGATTGCTGCGGTCGCTTGGCGGACAAGGCGGGGAGCGGGACCGGCGCGAACAACGGCAAGGTCGACGGTGGCGTCGAGGGCGCGCTCAACGCCGCCTGCAACACCATCATCGCGGCCGGGCCGGCGTTCCTGCGGCAGAAGCTGGCGAGCCTCGGGCTGGGGAGCGGCGACGCCTTCACGCTCGGCACGAAGGCCCCCTGCAAGCTCTCCGACAACAACGGCAACCTCATCGTTCAGACCTGGGGAACACAGGCCAATCCTTGCATCTGGGACGTGCGGCTCAAGTTCACGGACACGGCGACCACGACGATCGACTCCAAGTTCTGGGGCGTGCGCGCCGAGTAGCGGCGGCGGGCGACCGCATTCGGCGGGGCCCTGAAGGAGCGCGTGCGAAGCCGGCCCCGTGCCGGCTTCGTGCCGTCTGGGCCAAACGAGCGGCTCGCCGCTGGATCGAAATGGGTGAGGCCGCGTATAGTGCTGCTCGGCTAGGTTGGCCAGCGGACCGACACGAGAGGGGATGACATGGCGGGCACGAAGCGATCGGACAAGGACGAGGGTGTGGTCACGTCGGCTCCGGGCGGGCTCGGGAGCCTTCTCACGGATCTCCTCTCCGAGGTCAAGACCTCCGTCGAGAAGGAGCAGAAGCAGAAGGTCGACACCGAGACCGAGCGGCGCGCTCAGGAAGAGACGGACAAGCGCGAGCTCGAAGAGGCGCGCCGCCGCGAGGAAGCGCAGCGCAAGCTGATCGAGGAAGCGCGCCGCCGCAACGAGGAGCTCGGGAAAGTGCGCGCCGAGCCGGAGCGCAAGAGTGCCTCGACCGCACGCCACGCCCGCCCGCTGGTCGAGCAGCCGATGACCGGTCCGCGCTCGGCCGAGGTCAAGGTTGCCACACCTCGGGGCACCTCGAAGCTCCTCGTCGCGGCGCTTGTGCTGCTCGGGATCGGCGCCGGCTTCGGGACCGCGTTCGCGCTGCAGCCCGAGCAACGGGGCGCTTTCATGGACGTGAACGCCGCGGCCAAGACCACGCTCGCGGTCGTGTCGCGCATGGCCCAGGCCGAGACGAAGTTCACCGGGGATCTGACGCGCTTGAAGAGCGACATGAGCGCGCTCGAGAAGCGAATCTCCGACGCCAACGACGCCCAGACCAAGCTGAAGACCGACAACGCGACGCTACAGGCCGAACTCGAGAAAGCGCAGAAGCTCGCCGCGGCCGCGGGTGACGCCAAGCCGGCGACCACCGGCCCCAGGAATGGCGGCAACACGACCGGCAACACGACGAGCGGGGTTCCGACCCTGAACACCGGGCTCTTTACGACGCCGAAGCCCCGGAACAAGTGACGTCCCTCGGGCGGAGCCCACCACGAAGGATCGAAACGCCCCATTGGGCGGTCGCCTACGCAGCTCACAGCGGTCGCCTCCGGCGCCCTTGCGAGCCGCTGCGGTCTGGGGGCACGAGCTGCCGTTTCTAGCTGACGCTGCCCGGCGCGATGGGCGCGAGGCACCAGCGACCGCTGGCGCGCCCGCCCGCCCGCCCCTTGTCCCAGCCGATGACGCGCACCGCGAGTCGGTCGCCTAGACGCACGCGCACATCGCCGAGCTCGGCCTCCGCCGGGCTGACGAGTCGCGCGCCGGGCAGCAGCCCGAAGTAGAGCTTCACCTCCAGCGGCGGCGAATCGAGCACGACATAGGCGCGATCCGCGGCGAGCCCGAGCAGCGTGCCTGGGCGGGCCGGGCGCTCGGCCTCGGGCAGCGCCAGATCGGGCCCGAACAGCGCGTCGAGCACGCACGCGTTGCTGCCCTTGGTGAGCCGCCCCTGGCGCGCCTGCGCGGCCTCGGCCGAGGCGATGACCGCGGCCTGGAGGGGCTCGTCCGCAGGGTCCGGCGGCGTCCCCGCCAGGAGCTCCAAGGTCTCCTTGTGCGTGAAGATCCCGACCATCTCGCGCATGGGCGCCGTGAAGCGCCCGTAACACGGGGCCCCGAGGCCGTAATGCAACCCCGGCATCGGGCTGTAGCTCGAGCGCTGATTCGCCACGAGCGCCTGCCGCTGGATCGCACGCGCAACGGGCGCCAGCGCGCCCTCGGTCCGCAACCGCCCGAGGTAGCCCGCGAGCGCCTCCGTCGCCGGATCCCACGCCCATTCGGCATCCAGTTCGTGCGCCGCGACGATCGCCCGGACGGTCGCTGCCAAGCGCGCGACGTCGACCGCCTCGGGCGCCGGATGCACCCGGAAGATCGCATGCAAGCCGGCCTCGCCGACCCGCGCCGCCAGCGCCCGCGCGCCCTCGACGTTGATGAGCACCGAGAGCTGCTCGTTCCACGTCTCGACTGGCAGCCGCGCCTCCTCGAACGCGACGAACGTCCGGCCATCCGGATCGACGAAGCCGACCGTCAGCTCGCGCCGCGCGTGACGCACGACGTGCGCGACCTCGGCCAGCGCCAGGCGCCGCTCGCCCAGCGTCTTGAGCGCCCGTAAGCTCGCCGCGAACGTCGTCTCCGTCAGGGTCGCGTCCGCCCCGTCGAAAAAGCGCTGCACGGCGCCAAAGGACAGCTTGCGCTGGCTCTTGATCCGCGCCCGGAAGATCGCGACCTCGTGCGCGCCCCCCTCGCGATCGACCACGACCCGAAAGACCAACGCCCGCCGCGCCACGTCCGGATTGAGGCTCGTCAGCCCCTCCGACAAGACCCGCGGCAACATCGGCACGACCAGCCCGGGCAGGTAGAAGCTCGCCCCGCGCAGGAGCGCCTCGTCGAAGAGCGCCGTCCCCGGCCTGACGAAATACGACGCATCCGCCAGTGCGTAGTGCACGAGCAGCGTGTCGTCCGCGCGGTGCTCGACGTGCAGCGCCTGGTCGAGGTCGCGGCTCTCCGCGCCGTCGATCGTCACGAACGGCAGGGCCTCGAGCGACACCAAGCTCGGATCGTCCAGCCCCGCCGCCGCGCCCGCGAACGCCGCCGCCTCGGCCTCGACCGCCGGCGGGTGCAACGGGTCCAGCCCCTCGCTCGCTGCCAGTCGATAGACCTCGGCGCGCGCCGTCCCCGCCCCAGCCAACACCGCGAGAACCGCGCCGGTGGCCACCTCCGCGTGGATGATCGTGCCGACCTCGGCGGGCCCACCGGCCCCCGGGGCCCTCGCGCCGTGCAGCGCAAACGGCGGAAAGCGCCCGAGCAGATCCCGCGCATGCCCACCCGCAAGGACTTCGGCAATCACGCTGTCGCTTCGCTCCAGTACGCCCATGGCGTCGATGCTACCTCGGCCCCGCCGCGTGTGGTAGACGCTCGCCATGCGCGACGGGCTGGTCGTCGGGTCGGTACTCTGGGGAGCCATCGCCGCGTGCGGCGACGACGGCGGCCACGCACGCCCCGACGGCGACGAGGCCGGCGACCTCGACGCCGCACCCGAGGTCGACCCCGCCTCCGACGCTGCCACCGCAACCGCCGACTCGGGCCCGGCCGACTCGGCGGACACCGCCGACACCCCCGACACCACCCCCGCCGACACCGTCTCGACCTGGGGCACGCGCTCCATCCCCGACGACCTCGAGCCCTGCGACGACCCGCGCTACTGGCCCCTCTCCGTCGCCTCCGCCACCTTCCCCGTGCGCGTCCACTACCGCACGCCCGCCCAGGCCGCGATCGCCTCCGACGTCCTCGGCTACCTCGAGCTCGGCTGGGCCTTCGAAATGGACACCCTCGGCTTCCGCCCGCCGCTTCCCGACGACGGCCGCTGCGCCGACGACGCCGCGATGGACGTCTTCCTCTGGCGGAACGCCCCCAGCGTCGCCACCGATCTCGTCGCCGAGAACCCCGACACCCCCTGGTTCGACGGCTACCCCGTCATCGTCCTCGACACGCGCGGCCCGCTCGCCGGCGACGCCCTCGACGTCACGACCGTCCACGAGCTCAACCACGCCTGCCAGGCCGCCGACGACTGGTGGGACGTCTCGAGCGCCTACGAAGCCACCGCGACCTACGTCGAAGACCAGATCTTCGACGACGACGACGACTACCTCGGCGTCCTCGCCGACTTCCAAGCCCACCCCGAGTGGCCCGTCGACTACGATGATGGCTACGAAACCTACTTCATGTACGGCGCCGCGCTCTACCTGCACTACCTCCACGAGCGCTTCTTCCCCGACGACCCCGCCTTCATCGGTCGCATCTGGGAAGGCATGCGCAGCGTCCCGCCCGACAACGAGCCGGACTTCGACGACGCCATCGACGTCGCCCTCTCCCCCTGGCGCCGCAGCTTCGTCGACAGCCTCCTCGAGTTCGCGCGCTGGCGCTACTACGTCGGCCCCCTCGACGACGCGCGCCACCTCGCGGAAGCCGGCGCCTTCCCCGACGAGGCCGCCGTCCGCATCGCCGCCACGCTAGACGCCGCCCACCCCACGACCCAGGTCGGCGTCATGCTCCTCGGCGCCAATTACATCGCCCTCGACGACGCCGGCCCCACCGCCACCGTGACGCTCTCGAACGCCGACGACGCCCCGATCTGGTCGATCCAAGCGGTCCCCGGCACCACCCCCGACAGCGACGGCGAGACCCTCGCTCTCGTCGATGGGGCAGTCACGGTGCCGCTCGTCGACGGCCGCCGCGTCCTCATCGTCACGGCCCTGCCCGCCCCCAGCATGGACGCCGATCCGGACACCCGCTCCTTCCGGACTTACCGCGCGACGCTGACGCTGGGCCGCGCGACGCTGCCGCTGGCCCCCGCGACGCCGACGCCGGGCACGCCGTGAGCCACGACCGCCCCGATCGCATCGTCCTCGAGCGCCCCGATCCCCCCGCCACCCTCGAGGCTCTCCTCACCCGCGCCGTCGGCCTCGCCGGACTGCGCGTCGCCGATCTCGCCCGCCGGGTCGGCCTGCGCGTCCCCCGCCAGCACAAGTTCAACAAGGGCTTCCTCGGCGTCGCCGTCGAGCTCGCCCTCGGCGCCTCCGCCAAGAGCGACCCCGAGCCCGACTTCCCCGCGCTCGGCGTCGAGCTGAAGACCCTCCCCATCCGCCCCGACGGCGCGCCCACCGAGGACACCTACGTCTGCCAGGCCGCCCTCGACGGCCGCGACGCCGACCACACCTTCGCCACCTCGACCGTCGGCCACAAGCTCGCCAAGGTCCTCTTCGTCCCCTACGTCGCCAGCGGCGACATCCCGCTCGCCGAGCGCCGCCTCGCCATGCCCTTCCTCTGGGTACGCGACGCCGCCGACGAAGCCCGCCTCGCCGCCGACTGGCAATCCCTCAGCGGCCGCATCCGCCGCGGCGAAGCCGACACCATCGGCGGGGCCGAGGGCCTGGTCCTCCATCTGCGCCCCAAGGCCCTCAGCGCCTCCGAGCGCACGCGCGGCCTCGGCGAGGACGGCTGGCTGGTCCCCGTCGCCCCCAAGGCCTGGTATCTCCGCCGCACCTTCACGCACGCGCTCGTCCAGCGCGCCTTCGGCCCCACTCCCGCGCCGCCCCAAGACACCCCGCCGTAAACCCGGTCGAGCATTTCGCGACGCTCGCGCTCGGCACCCGATCGCCCTACGCGATCGCTGGGGACGCCACGAGCATCCCGCAGCTTGGCGTTCCGCCCGGCCGCCCCACGCGACGGCCACGCAACCAAGCGCACTCGCTTCTCGCGTACCCCGGCGAAACGGATACAATCGCGCGCCATGACTCGCGAAGCCACGCCGCCCATCCCCGAGCTGAACGACGCCCTCCTCGAGCGCCTGCCGCTCTTTCCGCTGCCCAACGCGGTGCTCTTTCCGGGCGCCATCCTGCCGCTGCACTTCTTCGAGCCGCGCTACCGCGCGCTGGCCGAGTTCTGCGTGCGCGGCCCCCGCGTCATGGCCATCGGCGCCATTCAGCCGGGCTTCGAGGTCGACTACGACGGCCGCCCGCCGGTCTTGCCCGTCCTCTCGGTCGGCGCGATCCACGCCGAGCGGCGCCACGCCGACGGACGCTGGGACATCTCGCTGCGCGGCCTCACGCGGGTCGAGCTTCTCAGCGAGCACCCGGCCGGGGAGCCCTTCCGCCTCATCCGCGCGCGGCGCCTCCGCGAGCACGAGCGCCGCGACGACACCATGCTGGCCGAGCGCCTGCGCAGCGGCGTCATCCAGCTTCTCAACCTCATCCCGAGCCTCTGGCCGCAAATGGATCCGCAGCTGGTCGCCGCGCGCACCCCGTCGGCCCTCGCCGATATCGTCGCCGCCAACTTCATCGACGACCCGAGCGCGCGCCGGATCCTGCTCGAGCAGCTCGAGGTCGGACGACGACTCGACATCGTCCAAGGGGTCGTCGCGCAGCTCATCCTCGAGGCCACCTTGCGCGCGCATCAGGCCCGCGGCGGCAAGCCCGACTTTCTGCACTGACGCCCCCTTCGGGCGCGCTCGGAACGCGCCCCGGAGGGCCCCCGGTGAGGCTTGGCTATCCGCCTTTCGCGGCGGCCCAGCTGGCCCCGACGCCGACGTCGGCCACCAGCGGCACGCGCAGCGGCACCAGCGTCTCCATCGCCTCCTTCACGATCGCCGAGGCCGACGCGACCTCCGCCTCGGGGGCCTCGAAGACCAGCTCGTCATGGATCTGGAGCAGCATCTTGGTCGCGAGTCCGGCCGCCTCGAAACGCGCTGGCAGGGCCAACATCACGAGCTTGCACAGATCGGCCGCCGATCCCTGGATGGGCGTATTGCAGGCGACGCGAATCCCCGCCTGCCGCTCCATCGGCGAGTGCGACGACAGCTCGGGGATGTAGCGCCGTCGCCCCAGCATCGTCGTCACGTAGCCCGCCGCGAGCGCCTCGCGCGTCGTGCGATCGAGCCAGGCCCGAACGCCCGCGTAGTAGGCGAAGTAGCTCTCGATGTAGCGCTTGGCATCCTTGCTTGGAATTGCAAGCATCTGCGCGAGCGACGAGGCCCCCTGACCGTAGATGGTCGCGAAGTTGATGGTCTTGCCGATATTGCGCTGGGCGGGTGTGACGTCGCCGAGCGCGACGCCGAAGATCTGGCTTGCGGTCCGGCGATGCACATCGAGTCGGGCGTTGAACGCCTCGACCAGGTGCGGATCGCCGGTCACGTGCGCGAGGAGGCGCAGCTCGATCTGACTCCAGTCGGCGACGATCAGGCGGCGTCCCGGCGGCGCCACGAACGCCTCGCGGATGCGCTTGCCTTCGGGCGTGTGGATGGGTGTCCGCTGCAGGTCCGGATCGGTCGAGATGAGGCGCCCGGTCGCGCCCGTCGTCTGCTGGAACGTCGCGTGGACGCGCCCCGTCTGCGGGTTCACCGAGCGCTGGAGCACGTCCGTGTAGGTGTTGACGAGCTTGGCGAGCTTCCTGTGTTCGACCAGGAGGCGGCAGATGTCGTGCTGGGCCGCGAGCTCCTCGAGCACCTCGGCGTCGGTCGAGTAGCCGGTGCGCGTCTTCTTGAGGACCGGGAGCTTCAGCTCCTCGAAGAGGACCTCGGCGAGTTGCTTGGTCGAGGCGAGGTTGAAGGGGTGGCCGGCGTGCGCCCAGATCTCCGCCTCGTAGGCCGTCAGGCGCTCGCCGAACTCGATCCCGAGCAGGCGCAAATCCTCGCCGTCGACCAGGATCCCGTCGCGCTCCATCTGCCCGAGGACCCAGGTCAACGGCAGCTCGTGCGTTAGGAGGTGCTGGGTCTGGCCCTCGGCCTCGAGGCGCTCGGCGATGATCGGCTGCATCGCGAGGACCGCATCGACCAGGTGACAGGCCCACGCGGCCAGCGTCGCCGGGGCCGCTTGCGAGAAGCGGATCTGCTTCTGACCGGCGCCGATGACGGACTTGGCCGGGCGCAGGGTCCGCTGCAGGAACTCCTTGCACAGCTGATCGAGTCGATGCGGGATGATCTTGGTCGGATCGATGAGAAAGCTCGCGAGCTGCGTGTCGAACGCAACGCCGGCGAGGTCGAGCCCGAGCACGCGCAGCGCGCGCCAGAGCGCCTTGGCGTCATGGCAGACCTTGGGTTTGGCGGGATCGGCGAGCCACGCGGCGAGGACGGCGCGCAACTCTGGTCCGATGGAATTGGATCCAACGAGGGGCACGTAGCGCGCGTGGCCGACATCGACCGCGAGCGCGAGGCCCGCGAGCGGCTCGGGCAACATGAAGGCCGCGGCCGGCACGTCCTCGAAGATGGGCAAGACCGCGACCGCGCTCGGGCGCGACAGGAAGCTCGCCAGCTCGTCCGCGGCCGTCAGCGCGCCATAGTCGGCGTCTGCGTCGTCGTCGGCCAGCGCCTCCTTACTTGCATCGTCGAGCAAGGAATAGAACTGCAGGTCGACGAAGAGTTGGTTGCGCTCGGCGGGGTCGACCTCGCGGATCCGCAGGTCCACGAGCTTCACCGGCAGCGGTATGTGCTGGTCGATCGTGACGAGATCCTTCGAGAGCAACGCCAGATCGCGGTGCTCGACGAGGGCCTTCTTCTGCCGCGGCTTGAGCGGAGTGTCAGACGCGGGAGTCGCAGGATCCGCGGGCTTGTCCGCCTCGGCCAAGATCCGATCGAACGACCCGAGCGCCTCGAGCAGCTCGACCGCCGACTTCTCCCCGATCCCCGGCACCCCCGGCACGCAGTCCACCTTGTCGCCGACCAGCGCCAGGTAGTCGATCATCTGCGTGGGCCAAACGCCCCACTTCTTCTTGACCAGCTCGGCGTCGAAGGTCGTCACCTCGGTCGGCTGCCGCCCGCCGCGGGGTCCGCCCATCGTGCGCGGCATGGTGTCGACCATCCGCACGCGCTCGCACACCAGCTGCGCGAAGTCCTTGTCCGACGTGACGATCTGGACGTCGTGCCCGGCCTCGAGCGCCTCGCGCGTGAGCGTCCCGATGATGTCGTCGGCCTCGACGCCGCGCAGCTGCACGATCGGAAAGCCGTGCGCCGCGATGAGCGCGTGGACCTTGGGCAGCTGCGCCGCCAGGTCGCCCGGCATCGCCGCGCGATCCGCCTTGTATTGCGGGTACTTCCGTTCGCGCTCGGTGACCCCGCCCGCGTCGAAGACGACCGCCCCGAGCGCCGGCATCTTGCCCATGAACAGCTTGCGGAACATCACCGCGAAGCCGTAGATGGCGTTCGTGTGCAGGCCGTCGCCCGTCATGAGGCTGCTGGGGAGCGCGAAAAAAGCCCGATACACGAGGTTCGAGCCGTCGACCAAGACCACACGTTCCATGTGCGCGAACCTACCCCCGGCCGCCCGGAGCCACAACGGCGCCGACGTTGCGCTCGCCCTTCGCGAACGAATCGCGTTCTGCGGTGATCCCTTCCGTCCCGTCGCGGACGTCTCCGAGCCTCATTCGGAGCGGTCCCGCGTTCCATGCACGCCAGCACAAATGCAGACACGCCGTGACAAAGATCGGCTTGACGTCGCGGCTCGCAAAGCGTTTCGTGTTGGCGTGGAATCCCCGCTCTTGACCTCGTCCTTGGCTCCGTCCGCCCCTCACGCGCGACCGCACGGTCCCTCGATCGTCGCGTCCGATGCGTCGCCGCGTCGCGAGCCACCCCGCGCCGGCCCGGAGCGGCCTGCGGATTGGCCGAGCCTCGCGCCGGCCGATCTCGAGGTGCCGATCGATCTCGGGCGCCACGATCTGCCCCACCGGTCCTCGATGACCGAGTGGTGGTACGCCAACGCGCACGTCGAAACGGTCGACGGCCGCCATTTGTCGGTGTTTGCGGCCTTCTTTCGCATCGTCGCCGGCAAGAACGAGGGGACCGGTGAGCCGACCTACGCCCATTCCCTCTCATGGGCCTTGGTCGACGCCGACGGGCGCACCTATTACAGCGACACGCTCGTCGACAAGGACGCGCCGCGGCTCGGGCTCGAGCGCCTGACGCGCGCCGAGCAGGGCGAAAAGGGCGCCTCGAAAGACCCGCGCGTCCGCCGCGCCCTGCGCGAGCTGCTCGAGCGCGGGCAGGTCCCGTACCCCGATCATATGTTCGTGGCCGAGCCCTTCGTGGCCGATCGGCGCCTCGAGCTCGAGTTCGACGGCAACCGCTTCGAGAAGATCGAGACCGGCCATTATCGGCTCACGCTCTATCACCAGCACTGGGAGTCGGGCGTCGAGCTCGACTTCCGCATCGCCCCGAATCGCGGCCCCGTGCGCCACGGCGAAGACGGCGTCGTGCGCGGTCCCGACGGCGCCGACATGTTCTACTACTTCGTGCCGCGCCTCGCGGTCACGGGACGCGTCACCCTCGGCGGCGCCCACATCCCCGTCGCATCCGGCCAAGGCTGGTACGACCACGAGTTCGGCGGCCACGCCAGCGAAGCCTCGGCGGCCGAGAGCCAGACCCACGACGAGGTGGCTTGGAACTGGATCGCCGCGCAGCTCGCCGACGGCAGCGAGCTGACCGCGTACACCATGACCGATCTCGAGACCCAGCAGAGCCTTGGGCAATGCGCGGTCCTCATCGATCAAGACGGCACGCGCCACGCGCACACCGACGCGACGCTCGAGCCGCTCAACGCCTGGCGCAGCACGCGCACGTTCAACACCTACCCGACCAAGTGGCGACTCTTGGTTCCAAGTGCAAATGTCGACGTCGTCATCGAGGCGGCCTTCGACGACCAGGAGCTGGTCACGCTCATCTCGAAGCCGGCCTTCTGGGAAGGGCGCGCGAAGGTCTCGGGCATGATCGGCGCGCGCACCGTCGAGGGCATCGGCTTCATCGAGCGCAGCGGCTACCTCGAAGCGAACGACCTCGAGTCCTTCTTCAAGGCGGTCGGCAAGGAAGTGCGCCGCTCGGTCGCGAACCTCTTGCCGCTCGACCCGACCTTCGAGCAGGTGCGCGACCTCATCGCCAGCGAGGCGCGCGCCCATTATATGGAAGGGGTCGACCTCGCGCAGTTCGTGAAGACTGGCGTCAACCCCGTGCGCGCCATCACCGATCGCGGCGGCAAGGGCTGGCGCAGCTACGCCGCCCTCGCGTGTTGCGACGTGGTCGGCGGCGACTCGCGCGACTTCGTGCACTGGCTGGCGATGCCCGAGCTCATGCACGTCGGCTCGCTCATCGTCGACGACGTCCAGGACCGCTCGACCGTCCGGCGCGGCGGCCCCGCGTGCCATATTCTCTACGGCGAGCCGCTCGCCATCAACGCCGGCACGTCCTGTTATTTCATGGGGCAGCACCTCTTGCAGGGCACGCATGTGTCCAACGTGCAGAAGCTGCGGCTCTACGACCTCTACTTCGAGGCCCTGCGCGCCGGCCACGCAGGCCAGGCCGCGGACCTCGAGGGACTCCATTCGTACATGCCGCGCGCGGTCGAAACGGGCGACGTGGCCGAGCTGGAGTCGCGCATCGTCGCGATTCACCGACTCAAGACGGCAGCGCCCGCAGGCGCACTCGCACGCATGGGCGCGCTCGTCGGCGGCGGCAGCGAGGCGCAGATCGAGGGCCTCGGCAGGTACTTCGAGGCGGTCGGCGTCGCGTTCCAGATGATCGACGACGTGCTCAATCTGCGCGGGTTTGCGGGCGATCTGAAGACCGTCGGCGAGGACCTCATGCACGGCAAGGTCACGCTGCCGGTCGTGCACGCGCTCGGGGCGCTCGGCGCCACCGACCGCACGTGGCTCTGGGAACAGATCCGCGCGATGCCCCAGGACCCGCTGCTGGTCGCCGAGTTGGTGGGTGCCATCGAGAAGACCGGCGCCCTCGACCGGACCGACAAGGCGGCGCGCGATCTCATCGAAAGCGCGTGGCATACGGTCGATCCGCTCCTCGAGCCGTCGATCGTGAAGCTGATGCTGCGCGCGTTCGGATGGTTCGTGCTCGAGCGACACTACTAAGCCAACACGCAACCGGGTCGCACGGGAGTCTCCCTTGTCCGAGCACGATGAACCCGCGCCGGAGGCGCCCGCCCAGCGGGCCCCCGAAGCACGACCCACCGACGCCGAGGCGCGCGCGTACGTCCGCGGCATCCTTCGCTACATCGGCGAGGACCCCGATCGCGAGGGTCTCCGGGAGACGCCGGCGCGCGTCGTCAAGGCGATGGCCGAGCACTTCGCGGGGTATGCGCAGGATCCCGAAACGTACCTCTCGAAGGTCTTCGAGGACGTCGAAGGCTACGACGAGCTCGTGCTCGTGTCGGATATCGAGGTCTACAGCCACTGCGAGCACCACATGGTGCCCTTTGTCGGCCGAGCGCACGTGGCCTACATCCCCAACGGGCGCGTGGTCGGCCTCTCCAAGATCGCGCGCGTCGTCGACGTGTACGCCAAGCGCCTGCAAGTTCAGGAGAAACTGACCGCGCAGATCGCGCGCGCGCTCGACTCGATCCTCAAGCCGCAGGGCGTCGCGGTCATCATGCAGTGCCAGCATTTCTGCATGTGCTACCGCGGCGTGAAGAAGGCCGGCTCGTGGACCACCACGTCGAAGCTGCTCGGCGCGTTCATGGACGAGGCGTCGACGCGCATGGAGCTGCTCACCCTCATCGGCATGCCGCGCGCCATCGGGCATCACGGCGGCTGAGCGCGGGATCGTGAGCGCTTCCGCGCCTTGAATCAGCCCCAGCGCGCCGTCAGCCCGAAGGCCCCCGGACCCGCCTCGAAGGCGGTGATCACGGGCGCCGGCCGATTCAGCGTCGTGAACATCGCGCGCACCGCGAAGGCCTGCATCGTGCGCCAGGTCGGCTCGCGCATGAAGGCCGCGCCGCTCCAGCGGACCGTCGCCTCGCGCGCACCGACCTCGGCGTCCGCGTGCCCCAGGTCATAAAGCGCGCCGTACACCTTGGGCGTCGCGCGCAGGATCCGCTGCGGCGTCAGCGCCAGGCGCACGACCCGGTCGATCCAGCGATCGGGCGTACGCGCCGCATCCTCACGAATGAGTGGCTCGAGCGCCAAGAGATCGCCGGCCGCGAACTCATCCGCGATCGCCCGCGTCAGCGCCAACTGGAACCACACCGGGACCCAGCTCTCGCGCGCCGGCGCGTCGGGCAGGCGCGCCGCGTCGATCCCGGTCCGGGACCTGACGCGCGCCACCGCCTCGCCGCCCCAGTGGCGCGCCACGTGCGCGGCCCAGTCCCGAAGGAGCGACCCGCGGCACCTGCCGGGCAACAGCGCGACCTCGGCCGCGCTCCATGCCGGTGCGCGTCCGAGGGCATCCAAATCCATCACTGGATTCCGATGAGCTCCACGTCGAAGACCAACATGCCGGCCGGCTTGCCCGGGCGGCCCTTGTAGGCGAGCTCCTCGGGGATCCAAAGGCGAGCCTTCATGCCGACCTCCATCAGCTGCAGTCCCTCGGTCCACCCGGCGATGACGCCCTTCAGCGGGAACTTCGCCGTCTGCCCGCGCGCGACCGAGCTGTCGAACATCTTCCCGTCGGTCGTCCAGCCCGTGTAGTGCACCTCGACGTTCGAGTCGGCCGTCGGATGCGCGCCGCCCTTGCCCGGGGTGAGCACCTTCCACGCGAGCCCGGTCGCCGTCTTCTGCGCGTCGGCCGGCGGGGCCGCGACATCATCGGGGGCCGGCAGCGGCTTCTTGCCGGCCTTGATGGCGAGGAGCTCCACATCGAACACGAGCATGCCCGCGGGCGCGCCCGGCTGGCCCTGATACGCTAGCTTCTCGGGGATCCAGAAGCGGAAGCGATCGCCGACGCCCATGAGCTGCACGCCCTCGGTCCAGCCGGCGATGACGCCCTTGAGCGGGAAGCTGATCGGCTGTGCCGGCGCGATGTTGCTGTCGAAGGACTTGCCGTCCGTCGTCCAGCCCACGTAGTGGACGGTGACCGAATCCCACTCGTTCGGCTTCTCGCCAGCGCCCTTCTTGAGCGCCTTCCAGGCCAACCCCGAGGCGGTCGTGGTGGCATCGGCCGGCGGGGCCGCGACGTCGGACGGAGCGGTGGTCGACATTTGATCTCCAGCGGGCTGCGCGGTGACGTCCGGCGTCGAGGCCGTCGTGGCCGGCGGCGTGGTCGCGGGCGGCGTGGTCGCGGGCGGCGTGGTCGCGGGCGCATTGGTCGCGGGTGCGCTGGTCGCGGCGGGCGGCTGCGACTTCGAGCACGCGGGCGCGAACGTTATCAAGGTCAGGGTCAGGGTCAGGGTCGGCATGAACGTGGGACGCATCGGTGCTCCTGGCGGACGAGGGGGCGGAATCTAGTCGCGCCGGGAGCGAATCGCAATCCGCAAAGTGCGTCGCCCTCACAGCTTGACAAATGTTCAGTTGATGTTCGACCATGACCGCATGAACACTGCCCCTTCGGTACCGTGCATGCCCTTCATGATTGCCACCGGCGACCCGAATGCGTGGCTCGCGGCGGTGCCGTCCAACGCCGTGGACGCGCTCGTCATCGACCCAGGCGCGCTGACGCGGCGAAGCGCGGCGTCCACCGACTTGCCGCAACCCGAGCGCACGGGTACCGCCACCCCGTCGGAGCTCGCGCTCCGCCAAGGACCGCTCGCGTTCCAGGCCTATCGGGTGCTGCGGCCCGGGCGGCGCGCGCTGTGGGTGTGCCGCGCGGGGGAATGGGCGGCGATCGCCGCGCTGGCGGCGCGTCTGCGCTTCGACGTGGGGTGTCCGATCCTCTGGGAGCGGAGCAGCCGCCGCCACCACGTCGTCCTGGTCCTGGGCAAGGCGCCTGGGGCCCGTACCGGACCGCTCTCCGCGAGCCAATTCGGCACGGAGAAGCGCTCCGCGCTCTTCGCGAGCGAGTTCGACTGCGTCGCAACCGACGGTGACGACGCGTTCCTGCCCGACGCGATCGCCCGCCTGTTCGTCGACGCGACGACGCTTCCGGGCGACTGGATCTGGGACCCGTTCGGGTCGCTGCCGACCCTCGGCACGGCCGCGATCGGTGCGGGTCGCGGCTATGCGTGCAACGTCCGCGACGCTCGCCGCGCGCGCGTCCTCGCGGCGGCGTTCGAGGCGCTCGGAGCCGCCAGGACGATCGTCCCGCCGTATGGAATCGGTGGCGCCCGGGGGCTGGGTCAGCTAACCATCTTCGGGGACGCCATGGGCGGGGATGCCACGCGTGGTTTCGGGGATGGGCTGAGTGACGGGACTGGATTTCGGGAATCTGCGGCTTCCGCCGACTGAGTTCGGTAGGGCTCTCTACGAGGCTGGCCGCGGCGTGGTCGCGCGCTCGGGGAAGGGCCTCGACACGGTGATTTGGGACGCCGACGAAGTGCTCTGGGATTGGGCGCTGTCGGGCGTCAAGCTCTTGGGGAGCGCGCACCGTGCACTCGTCGGAGACCTCTCGCATCGCGAGTGGTTCCTGGTGCGACCCGGGATCATGGAGTTCCTCTGGGGCATGCGCCACGAGGCGCTCGCACGCGGGCTCGATGCGGACATGCGCATCTGGACCAGCGGCTACACGTGGCGGCTTTGGGCAATCGGTCGGCAAGTGCCCGGTTTCGGTGAGCTTTTGGGCCTCACCCCCGCGTGGGAAACCCAGCCCGAAGCCGTCGCGGTCGCGGCGCTGCGTGCGTCGCCGCGCGTCATGGCGCGCCTCGATTTCTCGGACGCGATGCGCACGGTGTATGCGCGCGAAACGCGCGAGCCGTTCCTGCGGGCGGTCGATCGGCGGGTGCGTGAGGTCATCGAGCGGCAGCTCGCGACGCGGCCGGCCCACCCCGGGTTCAAGATTCCCGAGCTCGCCGCGCTCGTCGGCAAGACCGGCTTCGGGCGCGCGCGGGTGCTCGTCGACGACACGCGCGTGAACGTGTCGTGGTTTGCCGCAACGGGACGCGGGGCCGTCCATGTGACGAGCTTCCGGCCGACGATCGGCTTCGGCAAAGTGCCCAATGCCGTGTGGGGCGAGCCCCTGACAGAGTTGCAACGCGCGACCAGCGACGTGACGCGCGGGATCGCGGCGTGCCTCGCGATGCTCGGCGGCGCGCCCGCTGGTGGTGCCGCGACCGGGCTCGTGCGCGCCCACGGAACGCGCCAGGCGGTCGCGCGAGCGATTGCGCCGTTCTACGTCGACGTCCCGGGTCCGGTGCTCTGGCGCGAGTGGATCGCGCCCGGGCGCACACTCGCGAAGGACGCGCGCCGACTCCTGCGCGACGAGGCCGAGCCGCTCACCTCGACCTGACGCCCCCCGACCGCCCAGCGCCCCCGCTCAGGCGACGCCACCGCCACCACCGCCACCCACGGGCGGCTGAGCGCCGGAGACTGCAGCGTAGTCCAGGGCCAGGCGCTCGAATCCGCGCCCTATCTCCCCGAGCGGGGAGAGGAGCTGCCGCGTCGCCGCCTCCTGCGCCGCGAGCGCCTCCTTGCGCTG
>SXIE01000051.1 GCA_005772945.1 Pseudomonadota bacterium | reverse complement strand
GGAGTTGTAGATCGCATCGCCGCCCGGGCCGCCGCCGCCGAAGCCCCCCGCGCCACCGATCGCCTGGTTGTAGACCTGGCCAGGACCACCGACGAGCATCGAGAGCGACTCGCCCGGGGTCACCGACAACCACCCCTCGGCGTAGCCGCCCGCGCCGCCGCCGCCGCCGCCGCCCGCGCCCCAGACCTTGGCGTAGACGGCCGTGACGCTCGCGGGGACGGACCACGACTGCAGGGCGTCGATCCCGTCGAAGACCACGACCGAGTCCCAGCCATCGCAGTCGCGGTCGATCCCGTCGATGGCGTTGTCGATGGCGCCGGGATGGGTGCCGCCAGCCTGGTCGTCGCAGTCGCCGGCGAGCGTGACATACGGAGCGCCGAGCGGCGCGCAGGCTTCGCGAGCCGTAGCGTCGTCGCCATAGTCGTCGCCGTCCCCATCGCGGTAGTAGGTCGCGGGGGCGTCGCAGGTCTGGCAGGTGTCCCCGGAGTAGCCGGGCGCGCACTCGCAGTGGAACGTAGCGCCGTCGTCGATGCACGTGCCGCCGTTCTGGCAGGGGGCGTCGGCGCAGTCGTCGCCATCCGTTGCGTATTCCGCCGTGCCCGCGATCGAGGGCGTGACCGAGTCCTTGGCGGTGATCGTGCGCGCGCCGGCAAGCGTCAACGCGAAGCCGTTCGGGAACGTGTGGGTGCCCGCATCGCCGGCCGTGAACGGGTACGCTGTCGGGAGCGTGGCGGCCCCGCTGTCGACCGTGAAACCGACCGTACCGCGGTAGCTCGGGCAGAGGTTTTCGAAGGCGTCGCGCGCCGACACGGTCAGCGTGAAGGGCGCCGCGGCGGCGGTCGAGCCGGTGGCCGGTGCCAGCGTCAGGTGATGAACCGCGGCCGGCTGGATCGTCGTCGAGGCGGCGCCGGTCACGCCTCCGGATACGGTGTCGGTCGCGGTGACCGTGCGCGTGCCGGCCTGCATGAGCGCGAGCCCCGCGAACGGATGCACGCCCGCGTCGCTGGCGATGAATGGATACGTCGGGAGCGTCGACGCGCCTTGATCGGCCGTCAGTGCGATCGTGCCGCGGTAGCCCGTCGCGACGTTGTCGTACGCATCGAGGGCCGTGACGGTCGCGGCGAAGCCTGCCCCGGCGGTCGCGCTGGCGGGGAGGTTGACGCGGAAGTGGGTCGCCGCCGCCGGACCGACCGTGCGTTGCGCGGTGGCGGACGGGCTCGCGAGCAAGGTGCCGGTCGCGGTGACCGTGCGGACACCGGCCTTCTCGAGCGCCACGCCCGCGACGGGGTGAACACCCGCCTCGCCGGCCGTGAACGCGCCCGCCGGAGGCAGCGTCGCGCCACCCGCATCGACCGAGAGCGTCACGCTCCCGGTGTAGCCGGTGGCGATGTTCTCATAAGGATCGAACGCCGTGACGGTGAACGAAAACGGGGCGCCCGCCGTGACGTTGCCGCTCGCCGGGGTGATGGCCAAGTGGTGCGCAGGGGCGGGCGAGACGCTGGTCGTCGCGGTGGCGGCGAGGGCCCCGCTGGGCCGGACCTGCACCCCGAGCTTCCAGTCGCCGACGGTCACGAGCGTGACTTGGAACGTGGCGATGCCGGTGCCCGCTGCGAAGTCGACGGACGCCGGAATTGTGGCGGCGCTGTCGGTCGTCGTCACGTCGAGCGTGCCCGTCGTGCCGGTCGCGAGGTTATCGTAGGGGTCGTACGCGGTGACGGTCAGGGTCTGCGCCTGGCCGGCTTGGATAGCGCTCGGGAGGCCCGTCAATACGAGGTGATCGGCTGCCGCGGGGTCCACGCCGAGGATGGCGCTCGTCGCGATCTTCGCGTCGCTCGCATCTCCGGCGCGGAGGGTGTGGGTGCCGGCGGTCACGAGCGCGAGCGCCTGGAAGGTATGGATCCCACCGTCGCCCGCCGTGAACGGATAGTCGGCCGCGAGGACCGCATCGGGATCGGTTGCCGAGAGGTGGACGACGCCTTGGTAGTCGGTGATGCGGTTGCCGAAGAGATCCGTGACCTCGAGCGTGACCTCGAAGGGCTCGCCCGCGACGACGCGCTCGCCGAGACCGCGGAAGTTGAAGAGGATGTCGGAGCCCTCGCTGCACTCGATCGTTGCACTTCCCTGTAAGGATTGCGTCGTGGTGTCGGTGACGACCACGGTCTGCGAGCCGACGGTTCTGAGGACGAGCCCGCCGAGGGTGCGCATGCCTCCGTCCGCCGCCTCGAATGCGGCTGCGCCGGGGACGTCCGCGTTCACGTCGCCGGTCGTCACGGCCACCGTCCCGAGGTATCCGGTCGCCACGTTGCCGAAGGGATCCCTCGCGGTGACCAGCAACGAGGTCGGCACACCGGCCGGCACGATCGGATCGGCCGCCACGACGTCAAAGCGCGAGGCTGCCGCGGGGGCAACCGTGAGCGCCCCGTCGACCGTGAGCGCGGCGCCGCCCGCGGGCGTCCCGGTCGCGGTGAGGGTGCGCAGGCCGGCGGTCTTCAGCGTGACGCCCGCGAACGTCGTCTGCGCACCATCGGCCGGGGCGAACGTGTGCGCGACGGGTAGAATCGCCTGCGGGTCGTCGCTGGTGAGCGTGACGGCGCCGGTGTAGGTCGTGGCGAGATTGCCGTAGGCATCGAGCACGCGGACCGCGGCGCTGACGGGAACGCCGGCCGTGGCCGCGGTGGGCGGGGCGTCGAAGGCGATGCGCACGGCCGCGCCGGCCCCCACGTCGATCGTCGCTTCGGCCGCATCCGAGGCGCCGGTCGCGAAGCCTTGGAGCCGCCACTTACCGGCGCTCTGCAGCGCCACACCCGTGAACGTGGTCGTGCCGCCGTCCGCCGCCGTCAGGATCCGCGCCGCAGGAAGCGCGCTCTTGGGGGCGTTCGTCCCCAGCGTGACGGTGCCGGCATACGCGGTCGCGAGGTTGCCAAAGGTGTCGCGGATCTCGACCGTCGCGCTGAAGGTCGCCGTCGCGAGCGTCGTCGTCGGCGGGCCCGCGAAGACGGCGACGAGCCCGGAGCCGGCGGGCGTGACGCTCACGTCGAAGCGCACCCACTCGGCGCCGCCGTCCGGCCCGGCGGGGTCGACGACGCGCACGGTCTGGAGTCCCGCGGTGCGAAGCACCATGCCGCTGACCGCCGCACGGCCAGCGTCGGCCTCCGTGAACGTGCGGGCGCCCGGCACGGTGCCGCTCAGGTCGGAAGCCGCAAAACCGACCGTGCCGCGATAGGTCGCGACGACCGCGCCCTCGGTGTCGAGGGCGACCACGTCGAAACCGAACGCCATACCCGCCACGACCGTCGCCGGCGCACCCTCGACTCGGAAGCTCGTGACCGCGCCGGCCTCGGCGTCGAACGGCGGCGTTCGCCCTTCGCCGATCGCGCCGCTGGTCGCGACGATGACGAGCGCGTTGCCGGGCGCGTCGAGGCGCAGCTCGGCGAACGTCGCGACCCCGGCGACGGCCGTCGCGGTCGCCGCCCCGCTCGGGCCGCGAATCGTATGCGTGCCGTCCGCCATCGCGAGCGCGACGACGCCATGGAAGACGGGCACTGGGGCCCCGGCCGCGACCTCGTCCTCGGGCGCCGCAAGCGTGACGACCGCGCCAAACGCCGTCCCGAGCACCACGCGCGTCGGGGCCTCGCTGAAGACGAGGCGATAGCGGCCCGCGCACGCATCGCCGATCCCATCGCCATCCACGTCGACCTGCGCCGCATCGGGCACGGTCGGGCACACGTCGGTCGCGTCGGCGACCCCGTCGTTATCCCAATCGGTGTCGACGCAATCGGCGACGTGATCCGGGACGAGGGCGGCGTCGCGGTCCGCGAAGTTCTCGTCGGCCAGGCCGCTGCAATTCTCGTCGAGCCCGTCGCACGTGATCTCGGGGTCCGCATATCCCGGAACGTCGTCATAGATGCACGTCGCGGCGCCGGTCGCGCACGTCACACCGAATTGGGCGCGTTGGTCGGCGCAGATGCCCTTCACCGGGCAAACGACGTCGAGCATCGGCGAGAGGTCGTCGCTGTGTATCTCGTTCTGCGCATCGAACTGGTCGGTGATGCAGTCGCCGTCGGCATCGCCGGTGGCGCTCTCGATGATGTCGGCCTTGCCGTCGCCGTCGGTGTCGACGTTCTTGAGCACGCCGCCCAAGAGCTCGGTGCCGTCTTCGCGACCATCGTGATCGGTGTCGGGATCGACGGGGTTCGACCCGAGGCGCGACTCGAGGTCATTGAGAAGCCCGTCGCTGTCGCTGTCCGCCGTGGCGTCGAGGCAGGTCCCGGCGCCGCACACGCCCGACAGGCAACCGTCGCCGCTCTCGCATTCGCCTCCGACGGGGCGGCGCCCGGCGTCTCCACCGCAACCGGGCGCCAGAGAGCAAAGTAGCACAAGGCCAACGGCCACGACCCTTGAGGTTCGGCAGTCCATCGAGGCTCCAGAGTTCGCGGAACGCCTGACCGAGTCAGGCTGCCCGGTAGGCAGTGACGGCGCGCCCGCCGCTGACGTACGACGAGCACATACTAGGGGTGCGCTCGAATCATGCTCCGGGAACGCGTTCGAGGCAATCGCCTGACCCGCGCGGAACCCGGGCTTTCGGACCCTTTCTCGGGGATCGGGCCGGACTCCAGTCGACTGGAGTCCGGACTCCAGTCGACTGGAGTCCGACTACCGCACATTCGAAACTGCCACTACGCTCAGCGTCACGGAGGTCGCATGAAGACGAAGTCGGAGATCCAGAAGACGGCTCAGGCGCTGGTGTCGCAAGGACGTGGGGCCAAGGGCGCGCTGGCCAACCGGGGCGAGGCGTTGCTCGAACAAGCCATCGCCCTGAAGGCGAAGATCGCGCGGGATTTCTGGGAGCTCGGGCGGGTGCTCGCGGCGATGCGCAACGAGGGCGTGGCGACGGCGCTCGGGTTTGCGTCGCTCGAAGCGCTCGCGGACGCGCGCCTCGGGATGAAGAAGTCGACGCTCTGGAAGCTCGTCGCGGTGGCCGAGCAGCTCCCGCGCGCGGAGGCGGTCCGGCTCGGAGTCGAGAAGGCCTACGCGCTCGTCGCCTATGCCAAGGCCACGCCCGAGGACGACTCGGCCGCGGCGCTTGCGAAGGGCGGAGCGACGATCGACGGCAAGCCCCTCGCGCGCGTGACGGTCAAAGAGCTCCGGGGCGCCGGCGCGGCCGCCAAGCCCAAGCGTCCGCCGACGCTCGCCGAGGTCAAAGAGGGGAGGGATGATCGCGCACTCGTCAAACGTATCGTCGCGCACGTGGCCACCGTCGGGATCCCGAAGTCGGTCGTGGTGTTCGAAGGCGACGAGATCCACATCCGGCTGAGCCGGAGGCAGGCGAGACGGATGCTCGGCGACTGACGGCGCGGGAGGCGCCTGGCTCCCACACGGTGCTCACTCGTTCAACGCGTTTCCCGCTTGTCTTAGGAACCCTTCGAAGGCGGCGATCGCCCCGATCACTGGCGCATCCACCAACCGGAGGTCATGCCCGAGCGCGACCAGGTTGGACCGGTCGAGCTCGACGGCAAAGGTGTGCCGCAGGAAATGTCGGAACTTCAGCAGCGAGCGCATTGGGGGGAGTGGCACCCCCTCGAGGTCGCTGGCCGAATCTCGGGGATCGCCAAGACCGCGCCTTCACCGCGCGACTGCCGGATTTACGCCCCTCGACCTTGGTCACGAGAGCTTCGTGGTCACTTGCCCACTCGCCCTGGCTCGGGTCGCCTCCGATCCGATTCCTGTACGTCAGCCCGCGGCTGCGTTCCCCGCTTCTTTCAACAGGTCCCTCGCGGTTCCCAGCTTGCGGTTCCCTTTGGTCACCATGACCAGTTCCCAGGAGGACTTGCACCTCCAAGTCGATGCCCATGCTGGGCACACAAACAAAACGCCCATCGTGAGATGGGCGTCCCGTGGCCGCATAACGAAATGCCGTGCGCTTGACCTGACGAAGCCTCAGGCCGCGTTGCGCTGGCCGAGCATCGTGACACCCGCGAGCGCGAAGCCCGCCGCCGAGCCGAAGAGCCCGACCATCGAGATGATCGAGGCGACGCCGCCGAGGCTGATCGCGAGATCCGGGATCAGCGTGAGCACGGCGGTGAACGCCATGCAGCCGCCGCCGATGAGCGACACGATGCCGCCGGCCTTGCCGAGCCCGCCCGCGCTCTCTTTGCCCATCAGCGAGATGCCGCCGAGGATCCCGAGGAGACCACCGCTACCGAAGAGGATGAGAAGGGAGATGCGCAGCATCGTGAGGCCACCGACGATCGGAAGCACGATCGCGAGGACCGGCGCGATACCGAAGACAATCGCGAGAATGCCGGGAAGGGAGTTGCCCATCCCGAAATAGCCGAGTGCGTGGCAGATACCGCCACCGACGACGAGAAGAAAGGCGATCAGCCCGAGAATACCGGCACCACCAGCACCGCCGCCGGCGCCTGCAGCTTCGCTGACGAACAACAAAACCATCGCACCGGCGAGTAGGAACCCGCCAATTCCACCAGCAGTGAGCTTGCCGGTAGGCGTCGCATTAGCAGCCATGAGAACCCTCCTCTAGAGTTGAATTCGAGCTCCTCGCTCGGATGGGGCGGACGCTAACACGGCTCGAACAGCCGTCAAGATGCCGAGCTACTGCCCCAACCGCGCAGCCCGCACCCCCCACGGACCCGCACCTGACGACAGGTCAACCATCTCGACGAGGGCGTTCGCATGGGCCTTGGCGCTCGCCCCCCTGGCCCCGCTTGACCAATCGCGCGCGAAGCGCGATGAGCCAGCCCATGGGCGTCCAAAGCTTCATTCGTTGGCTCCTCCCGCGCGAGGACAAATTCTACGCGTTCCTCGAGCAGCAGGCCACGACGGCCCACCGCGGCGCCCTGGCGTTGGCCCGCTTCGGCAGCGCCGAGGGTGGCTCGGCGGCCGAAATCAGCGCCGCGGTGCAGATCCTCGAGCACGAAGGCGACTCCGTCGTACACGCGATGGAGGAGGCGCTCGCCAAGACGTTCGTCACGCCGATCGATCGCGAGGACCTCCAGCGCCTCTCGAAGGAGCTCGACGACGTCCTCGACCTCACCAACGGCGCCGCCCGCGCGGCCGTCCTCTATGGCGTCGACAAGCCCTCCGAGGCGATGACGCAGCTCGCGCGCCTGCTGGTCCAGTGCACCGAGGTGCTCGCGCTCGCCATGCCGAACCTGCGCAAGCGCGCTTATAAGGAGATGGTCGAGCAGACGCGTCAGCTCCGGCGCCTCGAAAAAGAGGCCGACCAGATCTTCCGCAACGCCATCTCGCAGCTCTTCCACGACCCCAACGGCAACGACGCGAGAGAGATCTTCCGAACCAAGATCGTCCTCGATGATCTGGAGATGGCGGTCGACTACTGCGAGCACGTCGGCTCCACGCTGACCCACCTCGCCGTCAAGCACGGTTGAGCCGACATGCTGAGCCTGCTCATCGCAGTCATCGTTGCGGCCCTCATCTTCGATTACATCAACGGGTTCCACGACGCCGCGAATGCCATCGCGACCTCGGTGTCGACCGGCGTCCTCCACATCCGGACGGCGGTCATCTTGGCCGCGCTCTTCAATTTCGCCGGGGCGTTGGCCGGCACCGCGGTCGCCAAGACCATCGCCGGCGGCTTCGCCAGCGAGACGGACGTCAATCAGACGGTCGTCTTGGCGGCGCTGGTCGGCGCGTCCGTCTGGAACCTCTTCACGTGGTGGAAAGGGATCCCCTCGTCGTCGTCGCACGCCCTCGTCGGCGGCCTCGCGGGCGCCGTCACGGCTCACGCCGGCATGGACGCCTTCAACTGGGGCGCGCTTTGGCAGAAGGTGCTCGTGCCGCTGATCGTGTCCCCGCTGCTCGGGTTCATCATCGCGTTCTTCATGATGGTCGGACTCATCTGGGCGTTTCGGCGGGCGCGCCCCGCGACCGTCAACCGGACCTCGCGCGGCATGCAGCTCACGTCCGCGTGCGCGATGGCGTTCGCGCACGGCTCGAACGACGCTCAAAAGGTGATGGGGGTCATCGCCTTGGCGCTCGCGTCGTTCATGGCGGCGCACCCGGGCGAGCTCCCGGAGGGGATGGCGCCGACCTCGCCCGGAGCCATCCCGATGTGGGTCGTCCTCGCGTGCGCCGCGGCGATCGCGATCGGCACGGCCGCCGGCGGCAAGCGCATCATCAAGACGATGGGCTCGAAGATCATTCGCATCACGCCGTTACACGGCTTCGCGGCCGAAACCGCCGGCACCGCCACGATCCTCAGCGCGAGCGCATTCGGGGTCCCGGTCTCGACGACCCACTGCATCAACGCCGCGATCATGGGCGCCGGCGCCAGCACGCGCCTCTCGGCGATCCGCTGGGGGGTGGCCGGCAACATCGTCGTCGCATGGATCCTCACGTTGCCGATGTCGGCACTCGTCGCGTACCTCTGCATGCACGCGTTCGGCGCGATCTTCTCCTGACCTTCGGAGTCCGCATGGACAAGCCACGTCTTGCTCTCGTGTCACTGCTCTTGTGCTTTGCCCACGGCGCCTGCGGCGACGACGACCCGGCCGCGACCGACACGACCGCGACCGACACGACCCTTGGCGACACGGCGGGCAACGACGCGACCGACCTCGACGCGACCGCCACGGGCACCACCGCGACCGCCATGGACGCGCCTGCGACCGAGGCCACGCCCACCGAGACGAGCGCCGAGACGACGCCCGCCGACACGGTGGTGATTGACGGCGCCGACACGCTCGACGCTCCCGACGCAACGGCCCCGATCACAGCCGCCGGGGACACGGTCGTCGTCTACGTCGCGTCCGAAGGCATCGGCAAGATCGCCGTCCGGCTGCACCTCCCCAAGGTCGCTCGCTACCCCGCGGGCGCGCCGATCGTCATGGAGATCCCAACGTTCTTCACGCCCGATCCGAAGGCGTTCTGCGCCTCCAACGAGGCCTGGCGCGCCGGTTTCATCCAGGTCGCCCCGCTGCTCCCGGGCATGAGCGACGCCGCCACGGGCGCGAAGAGCGACGGCAGCATCGACTACGGCGGCGAGCTCTCGATCCAAGCGCTCGCCGATGTGCTGCGCTACCTCGCCGGCGAGCTCCGCGACAGTGACGGCTGGCTCATGGCCGACCGCCTGCCGTTCGCCGCCCTCCATGACGAGCTCGGCCTCTACGCCTTCTCGCACCCGGGCATCGGCGCCGTGAACGTCCTCGCGCTGCACAAGGCGGATCTCGCCGCCGTGAAGTGGTTCGTCGGCCGCGAGAACCCGACCACCGACGCCGTCTCGGCGATGGAGGTCGGCTACTTCGACGACGCCAATACGCCCGTCCCCAACCCGGCCTACACCTACCCGGCCTCGTACGACGCGACCGAGCTCGACCTCGACTACAGCAAGGCACGCTGGAACGGCAGCCACCCCTATTTCGACTTCGACGGCAGCGGCACCGTGACCGCCGGCGACCACGTCCTGGGCAACAAGATCCCGTCGATGTACGGCAAGCAGATCTACTCGGCCCGGCTCACCACCGCGCTCCGCACCAACGGCCTCACCGCGGGCAGCTGGCCCGCGACCCTCACGACCCCCGAGGACGCGGCGACCCTCTGGGCCTACCGCCAGAGCGTCACGCGCTACCCGCTGCTCACGGGCATGGATCTGCACGTCATGCTCGTCTTCTCGGTGCGCGACCACGTCCAGATCCTCGCCGACAAACCCCACATCCATCAGGCCTGGGACGGCTTCCGCGCCGCCGGCCTCTGGACCCGTCTCAACCCCGATCGCGCCTACGGGAAGGCGGTCCTCGCCACGACAGATTTCCCCGACGTTGCAGCGAACAGCCCGCCCTCGGACTGGGCGAACGCCGGGCAGGCGGGCCTCGCGGCCGGCCCCGGTGTGAACCAAGCCGCGGCGCTGGCCGGCATCGCCGAGATGGCCGATCGCAGCCGCGCCGATCGCTGGGACACCAACCTCGACGCGGTCCTGACGACCTACACATACGACAACGGCACCACGACGACGGTCGGCCCCGGCCCCGGCGGGACGGCCGACTTCCACATCCCCTCGGCGGTCGCCGGCAGCGAGGGCATCGCCGTCCGCCTTCGTGTCCCGATGACCGAGCGCTACGCGAGCGGCGCACCCGTCGTGGTCCTGGTCGAGGGCGGCTGGGGCGCCACCGGCATCAAGGCCGACCCGCTGCCGCTGGTCGACGAGGGCTTCATCGTCCTCGAGTTCAACTACCCCGGTGGTGGCACCGGTGATACCGCCTCGGGCGGGACCTACGACATGCGCGGCCCGAACTGCTGGGGCGCCCTGCAGGACGTCCTGCGCTTCGCGGCTGGCACCCTCGACACGACCGACGGCGATTCGCTCGCCGAGTTGGTCGCGCCGCATGTCGCGCTCGATGGCAATATCGGCATGCTCGGGTCCTCGAACGGCGGCAACGCCACAATCCTGGCCGCCGGCGCCGGCACGACCGCGCCGCCCAAGATCGCCTGGATCGTGAACTGGGAGTCCCCCGTCGGCGACGGCGTGCCCATCTCCGATCACGGCGTGAAGGCGAACGGCTCCAGCACGCCGAGCCCGACCGTGAACCCCGCCTACAACCCGACCAACGGGGTCTGGAGCTGGACCGATCTGCGCTGGGACGCAGGCTTCACGCTCGAGCAGCCTACCGGCAGTATCACGGGCGTCTTCTACATCGACGCCGATCACAGCGGCGCCGCCAACCCGGGCACCGCGGCCGGCAGCGACTTCGTCTTCCGCGCCACCACGCACGACGGCACGAACTACTGGTCAGGCCAGGTGACCACCGCGGCGGCCGCGAACGGCGTCTTCCCCGCGAGCCCCGCGACGGTTGCCACCGCCGCCGAGGCGACCGCCTTCTGGCAGGTCCGCAACGGCGTCTACTGGATCGACGCGGCCGTCACACGCTTCCCCGATCTGATGTTCCTGGTCATCGCAAGCCAGCAGGACCACGTGCAGTCGGCCCCCGACTACCCGCATATCCTGATTCAATACGAGGGCTTTCGAGCCGCGGGCGCTCGCCTCGCGCGCGTCAATCCCGACCTCGCCTACGTCATCGCCGCGGGCGCCCCGAACACGGCCGGCGCATCCGACAACGCGGCCGGCACCACGTACGATCACAACAGCATTCGCACCACGGTCGAGCCCGGGTCCATCCAGCAACGCTTCACCGAGGTCGGCGCCGTGCTCGAGCTGGCGGATCGTACGTACACCAACAATACCGCGGCGCAGCTCACGAGCGTCATCGACCTAACGCCCTGAGGCTGACGCCCTGAGGCTGACGCCCTGAGGCTGACGCCCTGAGGCTCACGCCCTGAGGTGACCCGCGCAAGAAGCCGCCCTCCGGGGCCGCTTGCCAAACCGCCCTCGGACTCGGACACTCATCGCATGATGAAACGCTTGAGCCCGATGGACGCGCTGTTTCTCTACAGCGAGTCCCGCGAGACGATGATGCACGTCGCGGGACTCCTGCCCTTCACGCCGCCCGACGACGCACCACCGGACTTCCTGCGCGAGTGGGTCGACGAGGTGCGCGACGAGCGCCGCATCTTCAGTCCGTGGAATCTCAAGCTCAAGACCCCGGATTTCATGGTGAATCCGGTTCACCATTGGGTCGAGGGCCCGACGCCGGACATCGACTATCACGTCCGCCGCTCGGCACTTCCCACGCCGGGCGACGAGCGCGAGCTGGGTGTGCTCGTGTCGCGTCTCCACAGCAACCCCGTCGACTTCCATCGCCCGCCCTGGGAGGTGCACATCATAGAGGGCCTAGAGCGCGGACGCTTCGCCTTCTACGCCAAGATGCACCACGCGCTGGTCGACGGCTTCTCGGCCATGCGCATCCTCGCGCGCAGCATGTCGCCCGATCCGAGCGCCCGCGACACGCCGTTCTTCTTCGCGATTTCCGAAGGAGAGCGCGCGCCGCGCCCCGAGCCGGTCGCCACCGGCGGCAACCCGATCTACGCCGCGGTGCGCGCGCAGCTCGAGGTCGCGCGCGACGTCACCGGCGTCCTTCGTGACATGTGGCGGGCGGTCCGCGAAGGCGACACCGGGATCATCGGGCCGCTCGCCGCGCCCAAGTGTGTCCTCAACGGACGCATCGGCCGCAACCGCCGCTTCGCGACGCAGAACTACCCGCTCGACCAGATCAAGGCCATCGCCAAAGCCGCCGGCGGCACGCTCAACGACGTGGTGCTCGCGCTCTCGGGCGCCGCGCTGCGCCGGTTCCTCCAGGACCTGAACGCGCTTCCCGACAAGCCGCTCGTCGCGATGTGCCCGGTCAATATCCGCCCCAAGGACGACCGGGGCGGCGGCAATGCGGTCGGTACGATCCTCGCGTCGCTCGGGACGCACCTCGCGGATCCAGGCGCGCGCATGGAGGCGATCATGGCCTCGACCCGCCGCGCCAAAGAGCAGATCCAAAACCTCTCCAAGAACGCGATCTTGCAGCTCTCGGCCGTGATGCTGATGCCGTCCGGCCTGCAGCAGGTCCTCGGCATGAGCGGGCGCGTCACGCCGCAGTTCAATGTCTGCATCTCGAATGTGCCAGGCCCCGAACGCCAGCTGTACTTCCGCGGCGCGCGCCTCGAAGGCGCCTACCCGGTGTCCGTGCCGGTCCACGGTCAGGCGCTCAACATCACGTGTCAGAGCTATGCCGGGCGCCTCAACTTCGGCTTCACCGGCTGCCGCGATACCCTCCCGCACATGCAGCGCATCGCGGTCCAGACGGGCGAAGCCCTGACGGAGCTCGCAAAACACTACGGCGTGAGTGCCTGAGCGCCCGTGGACTGAGCGGCCGGCGAGGCCCGTTTGTGGCGCTCCGGTGACATCTTCGCGCCCATGCGGTCGGGGGCTCGACGCCCTGCTCCGTGCGGCGTAACGATGACGCATGTCGCGTCGCACCCGCCTCATCGCGAGCGGATTCGCCCTCTGGGCGGGCCTCGGGGCGTGTGGGGAGGAGCCGCGAGACGCGCGCACGGTGTGGCTACAGGCGGGCCTCTGCCGCGATCTGCACGCGACGCTCGTGCGTGACCCGCGCGCCGTCGCCGACAAGCTCGCGCTCATGGCCGACGAGCCGTTCGTCTACTTCCGCGGCACCCTCGCCCTCTGGCACGCCGACCACTACGACGCGGCTGGGCGCGCGCGCGAACCGAGCGCCATCACCGTGCCCGAGGCCGACTGGATCATGCTCGTCGGCGACCCGCACCCGGAGAACGCCGGCACCTTCCGCGTGCCCGGTCCGGGCCGCGTTCAGGCCCAGCCGGGCGACGGCGGCACGATGACGATCGAGTGGAACGATTTCGATGCCGCAAGCTGGGGCCCCTGGATTCACGACCTCCGGCGCCTCGCCACTGGCGTCGCCCTGGTCTGGGACGAGGCGCCGCTCGGCGACGCGGACCGCGCGCGCGCAATCGACGCGGTCGTGGCCGGATACGCGGCCGGACTCGTGGACCCCGACGCGTTCGGGCCCCTGCCCCGCGTCGCAAGCGAGCTCGTCGCGCGGGCCGAAGTGGCCGGCGGCGATCGCGCGGAGCTCCGCGCGCTCGACCATGACGCGCCGCTGCCGACCTTCGTCGAGGACGAGCGCTTCGTGCCGTGCACGGCCGCAGAAGAAGCGCTCGTGCGCGACCTCATGGCGCAGTGGTCCCCTGGCGCCGCGGCGCGCGACGGGCTGCCCGAGGACCTGCGCGAGGTCATCCTGCGCGGCGAGGCGAGCGCCATGGCGCGGCGCCTCGGGGTGGGCATCGCCAGCTTCGCGCTACGCCGCTTCGACGTTTGGTACGACGTGCCCGAACCCGAGCCCGAGCCGGAACCCGAGCCCGAGCCCGCGTTCGAGTCCGAGCCCGAGTTCGAGCCCAAGCCCGAGCCCGAGCCCCCCCCGCCAGCGCCCGCGGGCGGCCTCATGATCGAGTTCAAGGAGGTCGCGCCCGCGCCCACGTGGACGCTTCCCGCGGCCCACGCGCATCGCGCGTTCCCATCACCCGCGGCGCGCTCGGTCGCGGCCGAGCAGGCGCTGCAACGCGACCCTCGCGGCGACGCCCTGCTCGCCTTCGTCACCGGCGCCGATGCCTCCTACCGTGTGCGCGAGCGGACCGCCTACCAAAAGGGCTTCGAGCGCGAGCGCCTTTGGGGCGGCCTCGCGGACGGGAGCCTCACGCCCGACGACGCCACCCAGTTTGCGCATTACCTCGGGCGCCTCCTCGGCCAGGCGCACGCGCGCTCGCCGCGCCTCGAAGGCGGCACGGCCCACGCGCCGCTCCGCGCGCGCCTCGGCGACCCGGTCACGCGCGACGCGCTCACCCGCGAGACGCAAGCCTTCGCCGAGCGCATGGCGGACCTGACGCGCGCGGATCGGGCCTCACTCGCGCAGCTCGTGCGCGAAGAGGGTCCGCTCATCGGCTGTCGCCCCTGACGCCGACCCCGGTGGGGCCAGCGGAACCGGCGTGCGCCCGACCATTGTGACCACCAAGATCGTCATCGCGGCGACGACGACCGCCAGCGTCGCGAGCGCCCACCAAGCCTGCGCCGTGCGCGTCAGCGTCAGCCGCGCGGGCACGAAACGCCCGAGCGCCAAGCCGATCCCCGCCGCCAGGACGCCCCACAGAAGCCGCCCATACCAGCCCATCGCCACGGTGGTCGGCGTCACCTCGAAGCGCCACGCGCCCTCGAGCGGGTGGTACCAAAGCAGCGGAAGCGGCACGAGCGTCGGCAGCGTGAACGCCACCGCGAAAGCCGCAATCGCCAAGCAGAGCGCGGTGTGGGAGCGCGACGTTACAGCCGTATCCCCCACGTCAGACCCCCCGCGTGAGCGTGATGAGGAGGCCGGACACCACATCGAACCACACGATCGCCGCCGTGGCGAAGACCGCCACCACCGCGACCGGCAGCGGATGCGACCTGGGCTCCGCGGCACGCGCCGCGACCCGTCCGAGCCCCCAGGCCCCGAGCGCGAGCGGCAAGCCGAGCGCGGCGAAATCCTCTTTGATGTCAAATAGATTCGAGGCCCATACGGCATTCGCATCGAGGTACAATCCGCGCACGTTCACGCGAAACGCCGGGTACGCGAGCGCCCCGAGGACGAGCGTCACGGCGTAGCTCACGGCGATGACGGCCCCATAGACGCGCGCGAGTCGGGGTCGCGGGCGACCGCGCAGCGCGCCCCAGGTGACGACCGCCTGATGCGTCGCGGCCCCGACCAGCACGATCGCCGAAACCGCGTGCAACATGACCCAGAGCTTCGCGAGCGCTCCTTGAAAGACGACGTCGTACACCCCGCACTCCTCCGCCAGCCTGTCGCTACCATGGGCGCCGGCGTCGGCCTATCGAAACGTGGTCGTGGCCTCTCGCGACGCGAACGCGATCGCGCGTCGGGGTCGGGGTCGGGCTAAGTGCCATCTCGGGGCATATTGGCACACTCCGACTTTGCCAATGTGGGCCTTGACAGCGGCGGGTCCGAGCGTGCATGTCGCGCCCATGTTCAACATGCAAAACGATCGTTTCGGATGGTCCCTCGTGCTCGTGGCGTTGGTCACCGGGTGTGGGGATGGCAAACATCAGCACGCGCATGACACCGCGGTCGCGACCAGCGGCGACACCGCCACGAGCGCCGACGTCCCCGCCGACAGCGCCTCCGAGACGGACGCCGACACGCTCGCCAATCCCAACCTACCCAGCTCGATCCGCGAGGCCGTCGACCTCGCGGCCGTGAAGGCGCTGACGCTCGAAGAGCTCGGCTGGAAACAGACCTCCACGCGCAAGGAATCGGGCGTCACGATCTACTTCGGGGATTGGTGGGGGCCGTCTTTCCTGCCTACACGCCCGAAGGCGACCCCGTCGATGTGACGCTGAAAGAGGCCGCGGCCGTCTATATCCCCGACGGCTATCCCAACACCGACCATCCGAACCTCGGATTCGTCTTGGCCGCCCACGGGGTCGACAAGGTCGACACCGGCACCGCCGCCACCATCGCGCGCTACTTCGGCATGCCCGTCCTCTACCACGGTGAGTATCCGAATTGGGTGCAGGCCGGGTACACCGCGCGCTCCGATATCAACGAGGCCTCCGGGAAACACCTCGCGCGCGTCAACCGCTGCATCCCGGCCGACTACATCCGCGGCTACTTCCCGCTCGCGCTCGCGAAGACGGACCTGCGCGCGATCACGCTGCTTCAGCGCCTCGCGGAGCAGGCCGGCGGCGACGTCCAGAAGGTCGCATTGCGCGGGTTCTCCAAGGAGGGGAAAGCCGCGTGGCTGGCCTTCATGGTGGACGATCGCATCGAGGTCGGGATCCCCGGAGGCTCGCCCACCGGGGACGCGCAGGCGTGGGGACAGTTCATGATCAAGGCCTATGGCTGCGCGGAAGGATCCGAGCTGCAGAGCAAGATTCAGAGCGTCGCGGACGGGCAGGTCTGGCGCTCCGTCTCGCCCGCGGGTGCGGCTCTCAAGGAGCTCTACGGCGTCGTCGAGAACTTGGACCTGATGCACCCGCGCGTGTTCCTCATCGATGGCGACGTCGGGATGTGGAACATGCACGACGGCATCTACGACGCGGGCACGGGCAGCGACAGCGCGTTTCTCGACGGCCTGACGAGCCGACCATGGCGCTTCGTGCGCAAGGCGACCAGCGAGCAGGGGGCCGACGGCGAGGACGGGGACCTGACGAGCACCACCGCGGTCCCCATGCTGGGCGCCGAGCTCCTGGCCTCGGGCGCCGGGTCCGAGGCGACGATCTTTCCGAACATCACGAGCGACAGCGCGACCATGAGCGGCGACAGCTTCGTGGCCAGCGCGACGACCAGCGCCGCTGCCACGGCAGCCCGCGTGTGGTGGACGTGGTCGACCGATCGCGTGTTCGACGACCGGACTCAAGCGCCGTGGACCTCCGTGGCGATGACGGCGTCGGGCGCCGGGACGTGGACGTCGCCGTCCATCGCGGTGCCGGCCGGAACCGTGATCGCGTGGTACGCCGAGGCGGGCAACAGCGTCACGGTCGGCGGGAAGCCCTACGTCCGCAACCACGCCGCGCCCATTCGCATCTTGCGGCCGACCGCGGACTTGGCCTGTACGCCAACCCCGGCGAGCTGCGAATAGGCGCGGCGGCGCATCGCGGTCAGAACGCCTGCAGCCGCTGCTTGGTGCCGCTCGGGTGGACCAGGTCGAGCTTGCGACGGAGCCCATCCGTGAAGGTGTAGGGGAACTGTCGCGCGCCCCCATTGGTCGTCGAGAGCGTCAGCGTCACGCCGTCGGACTCCCAGCGGCCCTTGGAGTTCACCGGGTTGCACGGCGCCATCACGCAGTACACGTTGATCGAGTCGGCGTAGGTGCCGTCGTCCTTCAATTGGAGGCGCACGAACTCGCCGGCGCCGGTCGCCGCCTTGGTCGGGAACCAGCGCCCGATGAGCTCGGGATGCGTCAGGCGAAGGGCCGCCTCCTCGCTGACGAGCTCGCCGCCGTCACTCTCTGCCAACTCGTCGGTCACGCCCAGGTCGTCGCAGGCCGCAACCGCGCCCAACGACATCGAACCAACAGCCACACCCAAAAGCCACTTGCGCATCATGGTGAATCCTCAACGTCGCGGGGAAGCGGGGTAAACGTGCGTCGTCATCCGCGAACCCGGGAACCCTAGCTGGGCGCGCAGGCCGACTTCCGTCTCGGACGCGCGCATTTCGGTAACGGATTGTCAGCGGGCAGCCCGGCGCCCGGATCAGGGCGTGCACGACTCGAGTAGCCTCACGTCGCGTCCGAGGAGCCTCCGCGCGAGCAGCGGGAACGGCAGCGGCCTCTTGCGGATGATGCGCTTCGACGACGACCGCGCGCGTGCGCGTCTACGTTCCGGTGGTTTGTAACTGGGACGCAACGGCCCGTTGCGGTGGGCACGAGGTGTGCGAACGATGTGGACATGGCCCGACACCGACATCGCACGCCGAAGGCGCGAACCCGCACCCCATCCGCCCCCGCCGCGGCGCGGCCTCCCGTCGCTGTGGCGGAGGCGGCCGAAGCGCTCGACCAGCGGCGCGAGATCACGGACGCGAGCCTCGACGCCGAGCGCGTGGTTGGCGGTGACGAGGTCGCCGCGAGCGAGCTCCGCGTGGAGACGGACGCCAACCTCGCGGAGGAGCGGATCGAGTCGGATCGGGTGGTGGAGCTGAGCCAGGAGCCGTTCCGCCTGCTGGCCGATCAGGTCCAGGACTACGCCATCTTCATGCTGGACGGAGACGGGCGCGTGACCTCATGGAACGTCGGTGCCCAGCGGCTGAAGGGGTACCGCAGCGACGAGATCATCGGCCGGAGTTTCACGGTGTTCTACTCCGCCGAGGATCGGGCGGCCGGGCTGCCGCAGGTGCACCTTCGTGACGCGCGAGCGACCGGGCGCGTGGAGGCCGAGGGCCTGCGCGTGCGCAAGGACGGGAGCACGTTCATGGCGAACATGCTCCTCACCGCGTTCCACGACCAGACCGGGGTGTTCCGAGGCTTCATCAAGATCACCCGCGACCTGTCGGAGCAGGTCAGCCGGGCTGAACGCGAACTCCAGGGCACCCGGGAGAAGCTGCGGGTCGCGAACGAGCACCTCGCGACGGTGGCCACGATGCACGACGTGGCGGAAGCGTCGCGCAGTGTCCACCAGCGGATCGTGGAGCGGGTCACGGCCGCGCTGGGCCGCCCCGCCGCGCTGTACGTGGTGTTCGTGGTGGTCGTCGCGTGGATCGCCGGGAACGTCCTCACGGCCGTCGCGGGGCTCGAACCGCCGGACGCCGCGCCCTTCTTCTGGTTGCAGGGGCTGATCGGCGTGTACGCCGCGGTGGTCACGACCGGCGTGCTCATCACCCAAACCCGACAGCAGACCCAAGCGAAGCAGCGGGCCATGTTGGAGCTGCAGGTGAACCTCGCGGCCGAGCAGAAGACCGCGAAGATCATCGGGTTGCTCGAGGAGCTCCGGAGGGACCTCCCGTCCGTCCCGAGCCGGATCGACGCCCAGGCAGAGGCCATGGCCCGGTCTATCGACCCCGTCGCCGCGATGGCCGCGCTCGAGGCGACGCTAGGGCGCGGGAAGCGGACTTGAAACGCAGCTCGGCGCCCGGGTGAGGGGCGCGCACTACTCGAGAAGCTTCAGGTCGCGCCCGAGGAGCTTCCGCGCGAGCAGCGGGAGCGGCAGCGGGCCCTCGGCGACGAGCGCATCGTGGAACGCGCCGAGCGAGAACGCGGGGCCCTTGTCGGCACGCACGGCGTCGCGCAACGCGATGATCATGAGCTTGCCGAGCGTGTAGTAGCCGTACGTCGCATCGGACGTCCCGCGGCGCGCCTCCGAGAGTGCCACCGTCTGCGGCTGATACGCCTCGACGACGAAGAACCGCTGCGCCTCTTCCACCGTCATGCCCTGGGTGTGCATGCGGATTCCGCACACGAGCCGCGCGTCGCGCAAGAGCGCATCCTGCAACTGCGCGAGCCGATAGCGCGGATCGTCCGCTTTCCAGCCGGCGTCGAGCACCATCTGCTCGGCGTAGTGCGCCCAGCCCTCGGCATTCGAGTTCGCACCGAAGACCTTGCGCAGGCGCGACGGGAATTCCTGCGCATGACATTCGAGACCATCGCCGGGTACCACTGGCGCATGAAGTCCTCGGTGTCGGCGGCGGGCCACGTCGGATCGGGCAGCGTCATGAAGTAGAACGCCTCGAGCGGCGCCGTCTCGAAGGGGCCCGGCGTGTCCATCGAGGCGCTCGTCAGCGCGCGCATGAAGGACGGCGTCTCGGCGACGCGCACCGCGGCCGAAGCTGGCAATCGCACGAGCTGGCGATCGGCGAGAAAGGTCCTGAGCGCATCGAGCGTCGCCTGCGTCGTCTGGAGCAGCGCGTCCGGTGCCGGATGCTCGGCGGCGAGCGCGGCGAAGACCTCGGGCGCAGGCCGCGTCGGATCGAGCGCTGCGGCGGTCGCCACGAAGGCCGCCTGGTTTCGGCGGAGATCCGCCATGCCGATCGCGAGGAGGGGTTCGAGCGGCGTATCGATCCCCTCCTCGGCGCGCAGCTTGCGCGCATAGTGCTCGGCGCCGAGCGCGAAAGTGCCATCCGAGCGCGGCAAGAGTTCGTCCGCGAGAAGGGCCTTGTACGCGGTCAGTGCCGCCACGACCGCCTGATTGGCGGCCTCGAAGCGCTTCCACAGCGGCGCGTCGGAGGCGACCCCGTCCTTGAACGCCGCCGGAAGCACGGTCTCGAAAAACGCGATATTGCCATCGATCTGGTCCATGGCAATCTCGGTCGCCACGCGCGGCGGATGCAGCAGCTCGAGCCGCGCCTCGGCGAGGAACGCCGGCATGCGCTCGAGGCGCGCGACGAGCGCTGTGAGCCGCACCGCTGGCGGGGCGAAGGGCCGCTTGGCCAAGGAGAATGCGCTCGCGGCGAAAGCGGACGCCCAACCGTCCGGGTCGCGCGTGCGAGCATCGAGGGTGTCGACCGCGAGCAGGTTGCTGTCGATGACGCCGAGGACCAACGCGCGGTCGGCCTTGTTTCGGGGCGAGAGTGTGGCAGGCGACAGAGCGTCAAATTCGGCCGCGAAGCGATGGAGCGTGGCAATTTCGTCGGCGCGCGCGGCCCGGCTCGGGTCCTCGAGCTGCGCGTCCCAGGTGTGGACCCCGAGATCGGTCGCGCTCGACGGATGCCGCGCGAGCCACGCGTCGAGGAAGCGCTCGCCGAACCGTTTCGGCCCTCAGGGCGTCCATTCGCAGGGCGAACGCGGACTCTCTCCGGGCAGGCGAATGAGACGCAGCGCGCCGCCTTGATAGTAGGGATCCACCATGCCGTCCGAATCGGCAGGTGCCGGGGTCGAGGCACTCCCGGCGCCGCCACTCGGCGCGTCGCCGGCGGCCGGTCCACTCAGCGTGAACGCCGGTCCGGCGGCGTAGTTTTCGAGCACCCAGCGCCCGGTCAGCGCGTTGGCCACGGAGGCCAAGCGAACGATCACGCCCCGATCCATGTCGTCGAACTGCGCGTCGAACTTGAAGCGGATGCCGTTGTCGAGGACCTCGAGCACGCTCCACGTGTCGATCGGCGGGCAGTTCGCGCAGAGGGCCCCCTGCACGTGCAGGTAGAGCCATCCCGGCTCGTCGATCGCGATCTCGGCCTTCAGCTCGGCCGTCTCGCCCCAGCGCTCGAAGAACATCTGGTAGCGCCCGGTGAGCGCTAGATCGGCGGTGTCGAGGCAGTATCCTTCGACCGCGATCCCCTGGATTCTGGGAGGCGGCAAAGGCTGCGTACCCGGCGCCCCGGCGCTCGGGGTCGGCCCCGCGCCTCCGCCGATGCCCCACACGCGGTAGTTGACGGCGGCGGCCATCGGCTCGCAGGTGACGTCGGTCGTCGCACCCATGCTCCCGGGCCCGGGCGCATCGTGCGAGCGACAGCTCATGGCCGTCTCGTCCTGGTTGGTCACATAGAGCGCGAGCTCGGACATGAAGCCCTCGAGGACCGGAGCGCCCCAGCAGTTGCAGAGCCCGTGGTCCATGCATGACAAGGAGGATATGCGTTCCATCTGAACGGTCCCGAGCGCCTTGACGGCGCTTCCCCAGGGAACCAACCAGGCATTGCGCACGGGCAAGAGGCCGGCGCTCGTGCACTGCGGGTCGCATTCGGCGAGGACCGCATGCTCGCAGGCCGCGCCGACACACGCGTCGTCCGTGCACGGATTGCCGGCGTCACAGCCACTCGAGCAACCGACCGCACACTCCGGATTCGCCGCATGCGTGCAATAGCCGCCGGCGCTGCATTGCCGGATGTTGCACGCGTCGATGGTGCAGGGATTGCCGTCATCGCATGCGCTCGCGTTGATGCACTCGTAGGGCTCGGCCGGCATCGCGGCGCCGGCCCCGACGGTCAGGTGTTCGCAGGTTCCCGTGGCGGAGGAGCAGTGGTCCTCGGTGCAAGGGTTGCCGTCGTCGCACGACTTGCCGGCGCACAGATCGACGTCGGGCGCGGTCGTCTCGGCGACGTCGCTGCCCGCGGTGTCGGTGGAGCCGACCGTGTCCGCCTCACGCGCGAGCCCTCCGCGGACTTCGAGGCAACCGGTCCCCCAGACCGACGCGACCGTGAGAGATGCGACGCCGAGCATAACGAAGTTCTTGCGCATGGAGCCCCCGGACCCGCCTGGGTCGCGGCCGCCATGAGCAAGGCACATGCCACGCGCGATCCGTGCGATGGGCCGAGATCGGGCCTCGGCTGTGATGAGAAACTTCCCACGATCTACCGATCTCGGCCTCGCGCCCGCGCGCGCTTCCAGCCCTGGCGAGGGTCGACTACCCTAGGAAGGTGGCAAGTTCCTTCCACACCGTCGGACTCGCGGCCGCCGCCGGGCTCGCGGCCATCGGCGGCTTCGCCATGCGGCGTGTGCGGCGCGATCCGGTGGCGCTGCCGTTGGCGCTGCTCGCGCTCGACCTGGCCGGCTGGAACGCGGCGACCGCCCTCTTCGAGCTGACCGGCGACGACACCTGGCACTGGGTCGACGTCACGCTCTCGCCCTGGACGCCGCCGCTGGTCTTGTGGCTCATCGCCACCTACGCCGGCCTCACGCGCCGCGTCCGCACCCTTCAGCGGGTGGCATTCGTCGAGTTCGGGATCCTGTCCGCACTCTCCGCGTGCGCGTTCGTCGTGCCCTGGGCGCGCACGTTCGTCGAGGGTTCCGCGTGGTCGGTCCTTTACCTCGGGGGCTGGATGCCGATCATGGCGATGGTCATCGCGATGCTCGTGCGCGAGCTGCGGCTGGGGCGCGACCTTCCCGCCCGAGCGATGCGCGCACGTCTGCTCATCGCAGCCGTCGTGGTCGCCGGTACGCTGGGGTCGACCGAGCTCCTCGACGACCTCGTGGCCATTCCGCAGCTCGGTACGCTCGGCGCGTTCATCGCCATGCTCATCATCGCCGCCGTCGTCTTCGGCTTCGAGCTGCTCGTCCATTCGGAGCGGCGCGCGATCGCGGTCTATGCGACCATGCTCGGGATCGCTGGGGCCACGGTCATCGCGGTCGCGTCGAGCGCGCCGACGCGCGATCTGCCGCTGGTCCTCGTCGTGTCGGTTGCGGTCATCACCGTTCTGGTGATCGCCGTGCGCGAGCTGGCGCAGAGCGTCGCCGACCGGCGCGCGCGCGCGAACGAGCTCGCCGGCGTCGCGCGCTTTTCGGCGCAGATGGCCCACGATCTGAAGAACCCGCTGGCCGCGCTGAAGGGCGCCATGCAGGTGCTGGAGGGCGCGCGCCAAGCGCCGGGGCGCGACGCGCTCGACGCCGAGCTGTGGCCGATCATGGTCGCGCAGGTCGGGCGCATGGAGACGATCCTCGAGCGCTATCGGCGCCTCGCCAAGGTCGAGATCGTCGCGACGGCCTTCGATCCCGAAGCGCTCGCAGCGGAGGTCGCGCGCCACCTGACGGTCGGGTCTGCGTCGATTCAGCTGCTGGTGCTGACCGCACCGCCCCCCGCCGTGGGCCCTTCCGCTGAGGCACCGCGACCGTGGCGCGGCGATCGCGAGCTGCTCGCGAGCGCGATCGAGAACATCGTTCACAATGCGCTGGAGGCCATGCCGAGCGGCGGCACGCTGCGCGTCACGACCGCCCGCACCGGGGACACCGTAACGCTCGCCTTCGCGGACACGGGCGTCGGGATCGAGCCGCGCTACCTCGCCAAGGTGGCGGACGACTTCGTGACGACCAAGGCCCACGGCAGCGGTCTCGGGCTCGCGTTTGCGCGGCGCGTCGCGCTGGCGCACGATGGCGCGTTGCGCATCACGAGCCAGCCGGGCCAGGGTACGACCGTGACCCTGGTCCTGACGGATCGAACGTAGGCGAGCGTAGGCGAACGTAGGCGAATCGAGGAGTCAGGCCCCATGAGCGTCGCCAGTGTGAAACACGTTCACTCTGTTCTCATCGTCGACGACGACGTCGCCGTCGGCACCGTGCTCGGGGCGCTCTGTCGCCAGGCCGGGTTCGAGGCGCGCGCGGTGACCTCGGGCGCGGCCGCCCTGGAAGCGCTCGCGGCGCGCCCCTACGACGCGGCCATCGTCGATCTGCGCATGCTCGGGATGTCGGGCCTCGAGCTGCTCGCGCAGATGACGGCCGAGTACCCGGAGACGGCGGTCATCATGCTGACGGCACACGGCACCGTCGAGGACGCCGTGCGCGCGATGAAGCTCGGGGCGATCGAGTTCATGTCCAAGCCCTTCGATCGCGACGAGCTCGTGTTCGTGCTCGGGCGCGCGACCGCCCGCGACGCCGCCGTCACGAATGCAGCCGTCCAGGTC
>SXIE01000472.1 GCA_005772945.1 Pseudomonadota bacterium | reverse complement strand
GCGGTCGAGCTCGATGATCTTCACGGCCCCGGCGTATGCCCCAGCGCCGCCGCATACGCAAGCCACTGCGGCGAAGCGCCGGCCTCCGCGAGCGCTTGGTGCGCGGAGATCCCCAGTGCGCTTCCGAGCGCGAGCAGAGCGAGGGCCGAGCGGTCGAGCGACCCGCGGCCAAGCGCCACGGCCTCGGGGTCGGCCATTGCGGCGCGCCCGAACTCGACGGCGTGAAGCGCGACGTGCCGCACGACGCCGGTGGCGAGGACGCCCGCGGCGTCGGTGCGCGCGGGGCGTAGGGCCTGGATGACCTCGTGGAGGGTGCGCATGCGCGCGAGGCCGCCGCTGGCGACGTGCCCGGCCAGGTGCCCGAAGTCGTCCATCATGCGCGCCGCGCGACGGCGGATCGCCGTGAGTCCCTCGCTGTCGCCCGCCATCACGGCCGCCAGGGTCAGCCCGTAGAAGACCGCCAGCGCGCCCGCGAGATCGGCCGCGTCGGCGCACGTCTCGTCGCGGAAGTAGGCCGAGAGCGCCTTGGCTTCGGCGTCCACGGCGTCGGGCGCGATGCCCGCGAAGAACTGCATCGCGTCGACGCCGAAGATCTCGGCCTGGCGCACGAGAGAATCGCTGGCACCCGCAGCGATGGCCACCTCGAGCGGCTCGAGCCGGCGGCGACGGAACTGGGTCGGCGGCCACTTCGCGAGGAAGATCGGGCCGTGGCCCGCATAGACAGCGGATGCGCGCGCGAGCTCGGCGAGGACCTCGGTCGCCGGACGACCGGCCGCGTGCAGCGCATCCGCGCGCCCGAGGTAGGTCAGGAGGTAGCTCATGTGCGCCGGATCGATATAGACGAGCAGCTCGGCCGCGGTCTTGGCCAAGTACGCGTCGATGGCGGCGGGATCCGGGGCGTTCGCGGGGGTCGGCTGCATGCGCGCGTTGAACCACGAAGCGCTCGCCATGTCACCCGCGCAGGCGCTCGAAGCTCGCGAGGAAGTTCAGGCCGAGGACCTTGCGGATGCGCGCCTCGCTCCAGCTGCGGTCGAGCATCTTCTGCACGAGGCGCACGTAGCTGTCGCCGCTGCGCAGGTCTTTCGGCGGCACGATGGCGCCGTCGTAATCGCTGCCGATCGCGACCGCGTCCTCGCCGCCCACGCGGATGACGTGCTCCATATGATCGAGGATCATGCCGGCGTCGTTCGGGGTCTTCTTGGTCTTCAGGAACGCGCGCGAGAAGATGATCCCGACGACGCCGCCCGAGTCCGCGACGGCCTTGACCTGGCGGTCGTCGAGGTTGCGCCAATGCGGCTTCACGCCGGTGACGCCCGTGTGGGTCGCCAAAAACGGCTGGGTCTTGTCGTGCGCGGCGACCGCGTCCCAGAAGCCCGCGCGGTTGATGTGCGCGAGATCGAGGAAGACGCGGTGCCGATTCAGCATCGCGATGTAGGCGCGCCCGACGTCGGTCAGGCCGCGCTTGCCCTTCCAGAGCTTGAAGGGGCTCGAGGTGATCCCCATCGCGGCGTTCGTCAGATGCACGAGCGTGACGCGCGTCACCGGGTGATCGGGGACCGCGTCGAGTCCGCCGGGGGCCGCGTCGAGCGCGTTGCCGCCTTGGATGCTGACCATGACGGCATGGGCCCCGGCGGCCCGCGCCGCGCGGTACTCAGCCGGGTTGCGCACGATCCGGAAGCGGCCGTCGGTCGCGTCGACCAGCGCGCGGAAACGGGCAAGGTTGCGTTGAAAGACAAGAAAGCGCCGCGACGCCCGCCGAAATGGGTTCGTCGTAATCGACCACATCGCCCCGGTCAGCCCCGCATCGATGATGCGCGGGAAGTCGAGGTGCCCGAAGAAGCGCCCGCCGAGACAGCCCGTGCCGTGCCGACGCATGAGGTCGTAGCGCACGAGCGGGAGGCGCGGCGGGATGAACGCGTCGATATGCAGATCGATCAGATCCGCGTCGCGCACGAGCTGCGCCGCTTCCAGCGAGACACCGAAGTGTCGGGCCAGCGCGTCGGCCGAAATGGCGGTCGGGAGGGCGTCCGTCACGGGCGTCATCGCGCGTCCCGGCGCGTCAGCGCGTGGTGGCGGGCTCGACGCCGTCCACCGAATCGACCCCGATCCGCGCCTGGCACGAGAACTGGAGCGGCGCCCCCCACTCGGTCGCGTACACCGCCTCGACCACGCACGCCTGGAACTCCGAGTCGCGGCTCGACTCGGGGGTCGGGGCGCCGCGGAGCGTCTTGCCGTCGGGATCGATCTCGAAGGCGACCGTCACGGATCCGCGCATCTGCGGACGCCGGGCGCGCAGCGCGCGGACACAGCTCGCCGACGTGGCGCGGGCGGCCGCGATCGCCGTGTCGAACGTCGGCTGGCCGCAGGTCGCGATGTCGCGCGAGGCGAGCGCGTCCTTGACCGCGCCGATGCCGTAGTAGGCCTTGCGGTACGGGTCGTCCCAGCGCTCGACGAGCAGCATCTCGGCGCCTTGGGCGGCGGCCTCGGCGCGCATGTCCTCGATGACGCCGGCGGGCGCCTCGGCCGGCAAGACCTCGCTCGGGTCCACGTCCCAGGTCGAGAAGCTGACGATGCGGTAGGCGCCGTCGAAGCCGGTCTGGCGGACTTCGACGAGCGAGGGATCGCGGGCATCCGCCGAGGCGCCGGGACGCGTCGCGCTGCGAACACCGGAGCAGGCCGCGAGGCCGGAGAACGAGAGGGCCGCGAGTGCGGCGAGGGCGAGCTTCATGGCGGGAATGTGCCTCCATCAAAGGGGGTCACCGGCGACGGCCGCGGCGGGCCCGGAGGCTCGCGCGCAGGTCTCGACGGGACGTCGAGCTTTCGGATCAGCTTGTCGAGCGCCCGATAGCGCTCGGGCGTGGTCTGCACCACGAGCTGCCCCGTGCGGTCGTCGGGGACCATCCGTGGCGGCTCGGCTCTGTCGTACATCCCCTCGAGCGTCTGCGCCAGCGCGCTCGCGACGACGAACTGCACCGGTCGGACGTAGATGCGCGCGCCCGCTTCGCCGGGGCGGTCGAGCTCGGCGAGGAGCCCGCGGAAGCGCGAGAGCTTGGCGGGACAGTCGCGCGCGACGATGACGTTCGGCCCCCTGCCCTGCACGATGACCGCGTGCGGCCCGGATCGAATGACGCGATCGAAGAGCAGCATCGCCCGCGCCGGCGACATCGCCTGGAGAAAGATGATCTCGGTGCGCGCCTCGGTGTCGGCGTCCGGATCGGGCGCGTCGGGCGCCTCGCCGGGGGGCGCGGTCGGGATGAACAACGTCACGAGCAGCGGGAGGGCGTAAATCATGCGCCCAGAACCTCACGCCACGCGCGGATCTTCTCCGGAAGCGCCACGACCGCGTTTTCGGTCGCGTCGGCGACGTGCTGCGCCGTGAAGCCGAAGTGCTCGGCGAGGACCTCGGCGGGCGCCGATTCGCCGAACCGATCGATGCCGAGCGTGACGCCGAAGGGGCCGACGAGCGGCGTCCAGCAGCCGGTGCGACCGGCCTCAATCGAGACGCGCACGAGCGGCGTCGGCGGCAGGACGCTCGCCTGGTAGTCGGGGGATTGGGACTGGAAGACCTCGATCGACGGCATCGACACGACACGCACGCCGATCCCGCGCGCGGCCAGGAGATCCGCGGCCTGTAGGCAGAGATGCAGCTCCGAGCCCGAGCCGATGAGGACGGCCTGGCGCGCATCGCGCTCATTGCGACCAAAATCGCGCACGACGTAACCACCACGCAGGAGGCCCTCACCCGAGCCTGGGATCCCCGGGAGATCCTGGCGCGACAAGAGGAGGCACGTCGGGCCATGCGCGCGATGCAATGCCAGCGACCACGCCCAGGCCGTCTCGCGCGCATCCGCCGGGCGCAGGACGACCATGTCGGGGATGGCGCGTAGAACCAGCGCGTGCTCGACCGACTGGTGGGTCGGTCCGTCCTCGCCCAGGAAGATCGAGTCGTGCGTCAGGACATGGATGACGCGCTGACGCATGAGCGCCGCAAGCCGCAGGCCGCCGCGCATATAATCGGAGAACGTGAGGAACGTCGCGCCGTAGGGGATGACGCCGCCGTGGAGCGCCATGCCGTTCATGATCGCGGCCATCGCGTGCTCGCGGATCCCGAAGTGGAGATTGCGCCCGCCCGGCTCGGCGTGGCTGAAGCTCTCCTCGCCCGACATGAGCGTCTTGGTCGAGCCGGCGAGATCGGCCGAGCCGCCCCAGAGCGTCGGGAGGCGCGCCTTCAGGGCATTGATGACCTTGCCCGAGGCACTGCGCGTCGCGATCGGCGTGTCGTCGAAGGCCGGCAGGCTCGCCTCGAGGTCGCCCGGTAGCGTGCCGGCCAGCGCGCGCTCGAGCTCGGCCGCCAGCGCCGGATGCGCGTCGCGATAGGCCTGCATGCGCGAGGTCCAGTCCGCGTGCGCCGCGTGGCCGCGGGTGCGGAGGCCGTCGAACGCCGCGCGCGCCCCGTCGGGCACGAGGAAGGTCGGCGCCTCGGGCCAGCCGAGGGCCTGCTTGGTCAGCTTGACCTCGGCGGCGCCGAGCGGCGATCCGTGCGAGCCCGCGGTGTCCTGCTTGTTGGGGCTGCCGTGGCCGATGTGGGTCTTGCAGCAGATGAGCGACGGGCGCCGCGTCTCGGCGGTGGCCGCGCGGATCGCGTCGCGCAAGGCGTTCACGTCGTGACCGTCGACCGTCAGGACGTGCCAGTGATAGCCGGCGAAGCGCAGCGGGACATCGTCGGTGTACGCGAGATCGGTCTTGCCTTCGATGGTGATCCCGTTGTCGTCGTAGAGGAGGACCAGCTTGCCGAGCCCGAGGTGGCCCGCGAGGCTAGCGGCCTCGGCGCAGACGCCCTCTTGGAGATCGCCGTCCGAGCAGATCCCGTACGTGTAATGATCGATGATGCGATGGCCGTCGCGGTTGTAGCGCGCGGCGAGGTGCACCTCGGTCATCGCCATGCCGACCGCGTTGGC
>SXIE01000471.1 GCA_005772945.1 Pseudomonadota bacterium | reverse complement strand
GAGCTGGAGTCGCCGGCGCTGAAGGCGCTGCTCGAGTCCAATCCGTTTGCCCCGCGGATGGTCTCGTCGCTCGCGGGCGACGGCGCGACCGGGCTGCAGTTCGACCCGTTCGGCGGCACGTTCGATCCGAATGGGCGCGACGACCTGCGCGACCCCGGCGGACCGACTGGGCCGAATGGTCCCGGCGGACCCAACGGGCCGAATGGGCCGCCGGGACCGATCGCGAGCGACCCGATCCGCGGCAACCCGCATCGCCCTCCGACGCCCGCGCTCACGTGGCACGAGCCGACCCACACGCCCGTCATCCGGCCCGAGCCGATCCGCCAGCACGGCACAGGCCTCGCGCGCGACGTGGTCGAGAACTACATTCGGCGGCAGCTCGGCGCGGTCAAGAGCTGCTACCAGACGCGCCTCCAGGCGAACCCCAAGCTACAAGGACGGCTGGTCCTGGGCTTCGTCATCCTGCCCGGCGGCGCCGTCGGCCAGGCGGCGGTGACCGAATCCACCTTGGGCGACGCGGAGTTGAGCGCCTGCATCACGGCCAAGATCGCGCGCTGGCAGTTTCCCCGGCCCAACGACGACAGCGTGGTCGAAGTGACCTATCCCGTGCTGCTCAAAACGCAGTAGTATCCCCCCCATGAGTTTTACCGGACGTCGTTTCCTCGTCGCGGTCGCGCTGCTCACCGGAGCGATCGCGCCGCTTGGCGCCTGCAACAGGGACCGTGGCGAGAGCATCAAGCTCGTCAACGAGGGGATCCTGAGCGAGCGCAACGGCGGCCATCAGATGGCCTACGCCAAGTACTGGCGCGCCGCGTCGATCGACCCCGCGAATCACCGCGCGCTGTCCCTCATGGGGATCATCGAGCTCTACGACCGCAAGGAGGCGCAAAAGGGGGTCGAGCACCTCTTGGCCGCGGAGAAGCTTGCGCCGAACGACCGCGATATCCTCTTTCATCTCGGGCGCTTCTACGCCAACACCAAGCCCGTGGACCCGGCCAAGGCGCTTGGGTTCTTGGGCCGCGCGATCCAGACGGACCCGAACTTCGCGCCGGCCCACTATCAGAAAGGGGTGGCGCTTCTCGCCAAGGGGGACCTGGCGGCGGCAGACGCGGCCTTTCGCGAGGCGCTCGCGTGTGACGCGACGTACACGCCGGCGTACCTCGATCTGGCGGGGACGTATGAGGCCCTCGAGCTGCCCGAGCTGGCCGTCGAGGTCTACGAGAAGGCGCTGCTGAATGCCGACCAGAAGAGCGATCTCCTCAACAGCCTCGCCATCTTGCGGATGGATCAGGGCAAGGTGAAGGACGCGCTCGAGCTGTTCCAGAAGGCCTATCAGGCCGAGCCCAACCGCACCGACATCCTGTTCAACCTGGCGTTCGCGTTCGTCGCGAACCAGGACGCGGAGCAGGCGGCGAACTACCTCGCGGCGTTCATCAACCAGGCCGACAGCAAGAAGGGCGAGCAGATCAAGGTCGCCGAGCTGCTGCGCAAGGCGATGCTCCTGGAGCAGAAGAGGAAGCTGAACGAGGCGCCGCCGATGGAGCCGCCGCCCAAGCCCGACGCGCCCAAGCCCGACGCGCCCAAGTGAGCTCAAGGGTCGGTCGACTGAACCGGACCGGCCAGACCCGATAGAGAGCGCGGGCTGGAGCGAGCGACAGCACAGCGTCCGAAGGCGTAGCCGAGGAAGGAGCGTGCGAGGCACGTGCTGGAGCGAGCGACAGCACAGCGTCCGAAGGCGTAGCCGAGGAAGGAGCGTGCGAGGCACGTGCTGGAGCGGAGCGAGAGCACAGCGTCCGAAGGCGTAGCCGAGGAAGGAGCGTGGGCAACACGTGGAGAACTGGTACCGGATTCAAGCAGCGCTGGTGGCGGCCGTGGTGTGCATGGCGCTGGCGGTCGCCGTGCTGCTGCGCAGCCGACGCAATGTGCCCTCGGGTCGCTATGCGACGCTGGCGCTGAACCTGATGGCCTGGTTCGTGGTCGACGCGGTCGCGCTCTCGGAGATGGTCGACTCCATCTCGGGCGAGGCGCTGCGCGGCATCGTGGGCGGGGCGCTGCCCTCGACGCTGGTCGCGTTCTTCGCGGCGTTCTCGGCCGAGGATGACCGCCTCTCGCAGGCCGCGACGCTCGTCGGGCGCCTGTTGAGCGCGCTGGCGATGGGCACGGCGGTCGTTTTGTGGGCGCTCTCGCGGGCCTTCCAGGACGAGGGCGCGCAGCTCGACGCCTTGCTGGGTGTCGAGACCTTCGAGCTGGCGGCGGTCGGCATGGCGCTCGCCATGTCGCTCGGCCTGATGGTGCGGCGCACGGCGCAGGTCGAGCTGCGCAGCGAGCGCACGCGCCTCGTGTCGCTGTCCTACGCGAGCACGGCCGTCTTCTCGTTGGCGCTCGTGGCGTATGCGCTCGACCTCGGCGTCGCCTGGCTCGGCAACATGCTGCCGGCCGTCTACATGTTCTTCATCTACCAGGTGATCACGCTGCGGCGGATCCTCGACGTCTACGAGTTCGTCGGGCGCGTCATCGTCCTGGCCGGCTTCGCGGCGGTGTTGTCGCTGATCTACGCGCTGCTCGTCGCCTGGTGGCGCCACGACTTCGGCCTCTTCGTCTTCAACACGGTGCTCGCGACCGTGGTGATCCTCATCCTCTTCGACCCGCTGCGGGGCTTCCTCGAGGCGCGCCTGAACGAGCTCGTCTTCCGCGAGCGCTTCGAGTTCACGAAGGCGGCCGAGGTCATCCGCAAGTCGCTCATCAACGTGATCGACGTCGGCGCGCTGTCCGATCTCCTGATGGGGCGGCTCGAAGCGTCGCGCCAGGTCACGCACGCCAGCATCTACCTGCGCGACGAAGAAGGCCTGGCCTACGATCGCCTCGGCTTCGTCGGCACCGCGCCGCCGGACGCGATCGACGCGATCGGCGCGCGGCCTTTCTTTGCGCGGCTCCTGGCGCAGAAGGTGGTCGCGCTCGAGACGCTGGTCGCCGAGCGCGAGACGTTGGGCGAGGCGACGGCGGTCGAAGACCAGGCGCGCGTCGAGGTCGTCGAGGCGCTCATCGCGACGATGCGCGAGCTCGAGGCGCAGCTGGTCGTGGCGTTCGAGTCGGGCGGTCAGGTGCTCGGGTTCCTGGCGGTGAAGAACGAGCGGCTGCGGGAGGCGTGGTCGGCCGACGAGATCCGCGCGGTCGTGGCACTCGGCGCGCAGGCGACGCTCATCATCGAGAACTCGCGCCTCTTCGATCGGATCCGCGAGCGCGATCGCCTGGCCGCGATCGGTCAGATGGCCGCCGGGCTGGCCCACGAGATCCGCAATCCGCTCGGGGCGATCAAGGGCGCGGCGCAGCTGCTCAGCGAGGTGGACGCCGAGCAGCGCGCGACCTTCCTGGCGATCATCCACGAGGAGGTCAGCCGCCTCGACGCGGTCGTCAGCCAATTCCTGACCTACGCGCGGCCGCTCAAGGGCAAGCGCGAACTGGTCGATGTGAATCAGGTTCTCGAACGGACGCTGACCTTGCTCGCGGCCGCTCCGCATCGGTCGCTCGTCGAGTTCCAGGGCGCGCCGAACCTGCCCGCGATCCGGTCGGATCCGGAGCTCATCCGTCAGGTGACGCTCAACCTGTCGCGCAACGCGATCGAGGCGATGGCCGGGGCTGGATCGGGCGCCGGCAAGCTGACGATCACGACGGCCGTCACGTTCCGCGGGGCCGGCGAGCGCGCGACGCCGGGCGCCAAGACCAGCGGCGCGACCGAGCCCGGTTCGTACGTCCGGATCCGCTTCGAGGACGAGGGGCCGGGGATCCCGCCCGAGGTGATGGAGCGCCTCTTCATCCCGTTCTACACGACCAAGCAGCAGGGAACCGGCCTCGGCCTCGCGATCTGTCAGCGCATCGTCGAGAGTCTGGGCGGGACCATCGAGGTCTCGTCGCGCGTCGGTCGGGGCGCGACGTTCAGCGTGTTCCTACCGGTCGCCGAGCAGCCCGGCGCGCGGCCGCCCGGGACGCCGCAGACCGGCCCGATAGGCTGAGGTCAGGGGTGTCGGGAATGGGCCGGCGCGGCGCGCCGGTTCGCGTTCGTCGCGAATCGTCACGGGAGGATCGCCATGGGGCATCGGGGATGGATCATTGCGAGTGTGGTCATCGCCAGCGGCGCCGTCGCGCGGGCCGACGAACCTCGCGGGCAGCCCGGCAACGGCCCTGACGGGCCAGGCCGGGCCTTCGCGGACGAGCCTCGCCTCTGGACCGAGAAGACGTTCGCGCAGCCGCTGGATCCGGATGGACCGGTGTCGATGCGGGCCTTCGCGCGCCTCGCCAAGGAGCTCTCGCCGGCCGTCGTCAACATCAGCGTCCTGCGCGCCGATCAGCAGGGCCTCTTGCCGTTCTTCGGGAAGGCGCCCGGGGGCGGGCTCGGCACGGGCTTCATCATCCACACGGACGGCTTCGTCCTGACGAACAACCACGTCATCGAGGGCGCCGAGCAAATCCAGGTCAAGCTCTGGAACGACCACGAGTACGCGGCGAAGGTGGTCGGCGCCTACCCGCCGCTCGACGTCGCGCTCATTCGCTTCGAGCCCAAAGAGCCGCTGACGGTCGCGGCGCTGGGCAACTCGGAGCGGGTCGAGATCG
>SXIE01000050.1 GCA_005772945.1 Pseudomonadota bacterium | reverse complement strand
CGTCGTCGAGGATCCGAACGACCTCGGTGACCGGCTGCGGACGCGCCTCGGGCGCCTTCTCGAGCAGGCCATCGACCAACCGCGTGAGCGCCTCGGGCGCGGCGGCCAAGCCACGCTCCGCGAGCGCGGCGGCGAGCGGCAACGGGCGCTCGTCCATGTGCTTCATCAGCACCTGCACGGCCGACTCGGCGAGGAGCGGCGGGCGTCCGGCGAGCATCGCATAGAGGATGACGCCGAAGCTGTAGAGGTCGGCGCGCTGGTCGACGACCTCGCCGCGCGCCTGCTCGGGCGAGGCGTAGAGCGGCGTGCCGATGAAGGCGCCCGTCTGGGTGAGGGTCTCGTTGGCGCCGCCGCCGCCGACCGCCCGCGCGATCCCGAAGTCGAGCACGCGCACGAACTCGGGGTCGCCATAGACAGCTGTCAACATCACATTGTCGGGCTTCAGGTCGCGATGGACAAGCCCGAGCGCGTGCGCCTCGCCGAGCGCCAGCGCGATCTGGCGCGCGATCTTGACGACGCGCGGGGCCGCCAGCGCCCCCTCGGCCGTGAGCAGCGCCTCGAGGGTCGGGCCGCGCACGAGCTCCATCACGAAGTAGACCGCGTTCCATCCAGGCATGGGCGTATGCCCGAAGTCGTGCACGCGGATGCAGTGTGGATGCACCAGCTGTGCGGTCGTCTTCATCTCGCGATAGAAGCGGTGCAGATCCTCGGGACTCTGGCGATGGTGCATCAGGATCTTGACCGCGACCTCGCGGTCCATCCCGAGCTGCACCGCGCGATACACGGTGCCCATCCCACCTTCGCCGAGGCGCGCCGTGAGCCGGTATTTTTCGCCGAGCACGGTGCCGACGAGCGTGTCGTCGGCGTCGCCCGCAGCATGGCCACCCGACGTCAGGGTGATCGTCGGGACACCATCGTTGGGGCAGCGGGCCAGTGCGGTGGCCCCGCCGCACATCAGGCAGACGCGGTTCATCTCGCTCCGCCCGACGGTATCACGCGCCGGCGTTCAGCGCGAAGCGCACCGCGAGCCACTTGCGCGCGATTCCTGGATGGGAGAGCGTCGCGCCAGACCAGAAGGAGCGCGGCGATGCATACAGTCAGTTTTGGGACGTGGCGGCTCGCATCCCTCATGTTGGCGACGCTTACGTTCGCGGGCTGCGAGGAACCCACGGAGCCGCAAGCCCCCCACCCGAAGGTCTCAGGCGACTTCTCGTTTGCCCCGCTGTTTCCGACGCCGACCGATTCGGTCGTCGTCACGGGCCTCCTCGAGCTCGGACCCAACACCCAGGTCACGGCAGTTGCGTTCCAACTGCGTCGCGGCGACGAGGTGGTCCAGACCGTCACGGCGACGGCCGGATTGCCGACCACACCGACAGCAGCGTTCACCGCTCTCGCGGCGGGTACGTACCGCATCGTCATGCAGGTCGACGCGACCGGCCTCTCGACCCGCGCGCCCGCCGATTTCGAACGCGCGCACACGGTCGTCGTGTCCGACTGCGGCCCCGGCCCGACCCTCGCCGGCGACGTGCCCGTACCCCACACGCCCGCCTGCATCGGGTCCCACAGCGCCGACGAGCAAGCCTGGTGCGACGGGGACGACCAACAGTACCTCGCGACCACGGCCCCACTCCCAACCATTCAGAACGACAAGCCTTACGCCGCCGACGTCGGCGTCAGCGGCGGAACCCCTCCGCTGCGATACGATTGGGTCGACTGGCGCAGCCTCAATTCGTTCGGCCTCACGGGCATCTCTATCGACGCCAGCGGGCACATTTCCGGCACGTTCACCGGATTGACCGGCCTCTTCGCAGACAACGCATCGTTGCGCGTTGTCGACGCGTGTCCGTCGGGCGCGCGGGCGATCTACATCCCAGTCACGGTCCTCATGCGCTGTGGCATCACTGCGCCCACGCTCGTGCCGGCCGACAGCGCATCGAAGGCCACCGTTGGGGAACCGTTCTCGTCGCAGATCTATTGGATCAACGGCGAGGAGCCCATCACGCCGACGATCGAGAGTCAGACCGCGATTCCGCCGTTCACGCTGGCGCACAAGGACGACGGCCACTGGTATCTCGAAGGCACGCCATCGGTCGAAGGCAGCATCGACGTGACGATCACGGTGCGCGACGCTTGCGATCCGCCGCAAGAAAACACGCGCACGTACACGATAACGGTGGAAGCCGCCGTGACGAACCCTTCGCCGAACTGCGAGGTCGAGAGCGACTGCAACGCCTACTGCGCGGGTCAGTGCGAGGTCCCCGAATACTCCTACTGCGAGGCGGGCGGGCACACGTGCTACTGCGGCTGCTGAGGCGCCGCGCGGGAGATAGACAGCTGTCTACATTGACGTGCCCAGGGGCGCTCGGTAGAAGCCCGGCGATGCGCGCCCACACCCGAATGTCACTCGTCTTGGCCTTGACCGGCGCGGCTTGCAGCGCACCCGTGGCCCCGAGCGCGGCCCCCGGCGCCGTCCCGCACGTCATCACCGCGGCGTTGCGACCGGACGCTCCGAACGCGGCGGCGCTCCTTTTCCGCTTCGATCCGGGCGACGACGTCGAGCACTACGACAGCGCCGGCGGGCACATCCGCGTTCACTTCACGCGCGCGGGCGACAACGCGGTGCGGGCGCTCGACGAGGATGACGACGGCACGCCCGACGATGTCGTCGTGGTGGCCGACACGTACGAGGCGGTGCTCGCGAACCAGGCCACGCTCGGGTTCCGCGCGCCCGTCAGCGACAGCGCGACGGCCGGCGGCGACGGCGGCGATGACCGCTTCGATGTGTATCTGCTCGACTTCGCGGGCGTGGCGGACGGGACCTTCGTGCGCGAGCGCTGCGGCGCGAACGGGGCGGGCCCCAGCGTCTGCAGCGGCTACATGGTGCAGGAGAACGACTACGCCGGATACGGCTACCCCTCCTTCACGATCGCCACGCGGATCCTGTCGAGCCACGAGCTCTTCCACGCCGTCCAAGCCGCCTACGACGACGGCCAGGGCGCGAACTGGACCGAAGCCACCGCGGTCTGGGCGACCGAGCAATTCGACGCCTCGCTCTTCGATTTCGAGGGCTTCCTGAGCGGCTGGTTCGAGCGCCCCGACCGCTCGGTCGACACGGAGCCGACGGGGCCGGTCGACGGTTACAGCTACGGCCTCGCGATCCTGCCGCAGTACCTGAGCGAGCGCTTCGGGGCGGGGATCGTCCGGGAGATCTGGGACGACGCGGTCGACGGTGCGCAAGGGGTCGCCGATCCGCATTGGCTCGAGGTGCTCGCTGAGCGCCTCGAGACGGACTACGCGACGACGTTCGAGGCCGCCTGGCACGAGTTCGCGCGCTGGGTCGTGCAGAGTGGGATCGGCGGCCCCGCGGGGACGACCTGGGCCAACGCCGGGTTCTATCCGCGCGTCGCGCGCACGGCGGTGGAGGCGCCCGCCAGCATCGAGCGCCTGCGCATGTTTCGCGCGTCGCTGCGCGCGTGGACGCTCGCACCGGCCGGGCGTGCGGTGATGGCGGCCGAGCTGGTGTCGCCCGACGCGGCGGATTTCGAGGGCCAGGGGCTCATCCTCGCGGCGCGCAAGGGGACGAACGTGACGGTCGCGAACGCCGACGGCGCTTACGTCGAGCTCGGGGTGGCGGGGGCCAACGAGGTGATCGTGGTCGTCGCGAGCGGGCTCACGACCGGCGGCAGCAAGCGGCCGAGCTTGTGTATCGGGAGCGTGGACGAGGTGGGGGCGTGCAAGGCCGCGATTCTTGCGCAGGGGACGCCCGAGGCGACCGAGGTCGGAGAGACGGGACCGGAGACCGACGCCGCCGAGACCGCGCCGGACGAGGCCAGCGTTGCCGACGGTTCCGTGGCCACATCCGAGGCCGAGGACGCCGACACCGCGACCGCCGAGGGCGGCGACCGCGCGCCGGATTCGAACGTGACACCTGCCGAAGGTGACGGCTGCGCGGGCGGCACAGCTGCGCCCTGCGCGCTCCTTGCGGCGATCGCGTTCGGCGGTGGACGACGACGGGCCAAGCGGGCATAAGCCCCGGATGCGCGCCCGCGCCCTTCGATGGATACGTGTCGTGGTGATGGCGTGGGCCATGGCGGCGACGCACGCGCGCGCCGAGCCGAGCCCCGAGCCGACCCCGACGGGCGCCCTGCCGGCGGCGGCCTCGAGACCGGCGGAAACCCTCAAGCGGCGCGGCCCGGACGGTCCCAAGCCGATGCCGCCCGCGAGCACGGATCCGTCGCCCGTCTCGCCGATCGTGCCCGAGGAAGGCACGTTCTGGGATGATTGGAGTCTGCTCCCGCTCATCTTCTACACGCCCGAGACGAGCGTCGGCTTCGGGCTCGCGATCGTTCACAGCTTCGATTTGGACAAGGACCGCGCGCCGCTGTCGACCATCGGCGCGGGCGTCATCGTGACGGTCAAAGAGCAGATTCTGGCCCGCATCGAGCCCGATCTCCAGCTGCGCGGCGCGAGCATCCACGCGAACCTGCGCTTCCAGCGCTTCCCGACGCGCTTCTTCGCGCCCGGCGGACACCTCGGCGACAAGGGCGAGGGCTACGACGAGCGCATGGCGCTCGGCAGCGTCTTCGCTCACGCGACCGTCGCGGGTCCGCTGGCGATCGGCGGCGGGTGCGAGTTTCGCTGGAACGACATGCTCGAGGTGAAGCCGGACGGGCTGCTCGCCGGCACGCGCGACATGGGACTGGCGACCTACACGTCGCTGGGTTGCGGGCCGACGGTGACGTACGACACGCGCGACGATCTGCGCCTCCCGCACAAAGGGCTGCTCGCGGAGCTGAAGGCCCTCGTCCTGGGCGGCCTGGGGGGCGCCGAATTCTTTGGTGTACAAATGAGTTTGGACCTTCGCGCCTTCGCCCATCTCGGCAAAGACCACATCCTCGCGGCGCAGCTCCGGCTCGAGTCCACCGTCGGCGACATGCCGTTTCAGCTGCTGCCCAAGCTCGGCGGGCCCAACGTCATGCGCGGTTGGTACGAGGGTCATCTGCGCGGCAATCACAGCCTGCTCGCACAGCTCGAGTGGCGCTTTCCCCTCTTCTGGAAGCTCGGCTTCGTGGTCTTCGGCGGCATCGGCGAGACCGCGCACCGCATCGACGAATTCGATGCCGAGCACCTCCGCTTCTCGGTCGGCGGCGGTGTGCGCCTCCTGCTCAACAAGAAACAGTCGGTCGTCGTGCGCCTCGACGCGGCCTACGGCAGCGGGTTTGCGGCCTACCTCGACGTGCTCGAAGCCTTCTGATCTGCCACGGGCCCTGCCCCCGGCCCCCGGAGCACGCGATGCTGCGCTGGTCCCTGCCTCTGATGCTTCTTTCGACTGCGTGCGCCTCGGCGCCGCTCGCCCCAGCTCCGGCCGTGTCGACCGATCCGCACGACGCTTTTCAGATCGTCCAGACGGGCGCCGCCGTCCTCCGAACGCCCGCCCGCGCCGTCGCGCCCGAGGAGATCGCAACGCCCGCGTTCCAGGCGCTGGTCACCCGCATGATCGCCGCCATGCGCGCGGCCCCGGGGGTCGGTCTCGCCGCGCCCCAGCTCGGGATCCCGCTGCGCGTGTTCGTCCTCGAGGACCGCGCCGAGCTCCAGACCAAGCAGACACCCGACGAGCTGCGCGAGCGCGAGCGTGTCCCGTTTCCCGTTCGCGTCTTCGTCAACCCGATCGTCACGCCGATCGGCGAGGACCGCGCCACGTTCTTCGAGGGTTGCCTCTCGGTGCGCGGCTTCGCGGCGCTGGTCGAGCGCCCTCTCGAGGTCGAGGTCCAGGGCCTCGACGAGCACGCCCAGCCCCAGGTCTGGCGCATCCGCGGCTGGCCCGCGCGCATTCTGCAGCACGAGCTCGACCACCTCGACGGCCGCCTCTACCTCGATCGGATGAAGACGCGCTCGTTCTCGACGCTCGACGCGGTCAAAGCCCGCTTTGCCGGAAGACCGATCACCGAGATCCTCGACGAGCTCGCGAGAGAACTCGCGGGCAGCCCGGCTTCAGGGTCCGAGGCGGACCCATGACGCCGGGCCTTCGCGAGAGAACTCACTGTCACTCGATGACGAGCCGCGGCGAGATGTGCGCGCGCCCGACGAGCGGGTTCCCAAACCCGACGCCCGCCCAGCCGTTCACCGCGTAGAGGACCTCGTTGGAATTGAACCCGCCGCCGCCCGAATTGCGCACGGTCGCGATCCACGAGGGCGTCCCGTCGCCCGCCAGATCCGGCACCGGCCCGACATCGTAGGGCACGCCCTCCGAGTCGATGACCGCGAGCTCGACCTGACCCGCGCCGAGATCGATGACGGCCCCCGTCGCGCGCCCGCCGGCCGCCGGGAGCGAGATGATCGGCGAGGTCACCAGCGGCTCGAAACCCTCGGCCGCCTCGCCCATCAAGACGTCGACCGGCTCGGCGAGCTTGCCGTCCTGATCGACCGAGCGCTGCCACAGCATCACCTTCTTGCGCGCGGCCGCATCGCCGCACGGCGTGTGGATCATGCGGAACGAGCGCGACACATTGATCTCCTGGATCGCGTCGCAGCCCTCGGCCTGAAAGAGCAGCAGGTTCCCTTCCGCCTGCACGTGCCCGAGAAACGCGCGCGCGCCGGTCGGCGCCGTCACCGTGTCGTCGCCGAACATCACGGTGCCGGTCGCCGATCCGAGCACCTCGAAGCCCCCATAGCTGTCGGCCGCCACCTGATCGAAGTCGACGGCCCCGTCGGTCGACCAAAACGCCGTCGGCACCAGCGCCGCCGCCTCGCTCGTCAGGACCTGCACGAACACCGCCATCCCCGCTTGGAAAGCGGTCCCGCCGACGGTCGTGTCCGCCGTCACATGCGCCGCGAAGATCGGTCCCGCCGTCGCATCGTTGATCGCCCCGACCTCCAGCCCGGGCAAGAACAGCGCATCGTTCCCCTCGGCCGGCCACACCGCCGTGTCCGTCGCGACCGCGAGCCGCGCCGCCACCAGCCCCATCCCCGCCGCGGCCGCGTCGTAGGCGACCTCGAAGGGCGCGGCCTCGCCCGCTGGCGTTACCACGAGCGCGTCGCCCAGATCGCCGCTCGCCTCGGCCGTGAAGACGATCGGCATGATCGCTGGCGGAGTCGGCCCACCGCCACCGCCACCGAAACCGCCGCCGCCGCCGCCGCTGCCTTGATCGACCCGCGCGCCCGCCGGGAAAGCGAGCGCCAACGGCGTGCCCTTGCCGCTCTCGGCCTTGACGGTCGCGGTCCTGAGCGCAGTCCCGAAGACCTGCGCCAGCACGACCTGGCTGCCCGCGGGCGTGAGGATCGTGACCCCCAAGCCGCTCGGCAGGCGCCCCACCGCGCCGATCGACTCCCCGTCGCCGAGCGTATGCAAGACCGCATCGAACACCAGACTGCCATCGGCCTGCTTGAGCCCGAGGACGGCCACGCGGGGCGTGTCGCTGTTCAGATCCACCAGCGGCTGGGCCGCCCCCTCGGCGCCCTCGGCGGCATTCGGGTCGACCAGCGCCACGTCGGAGCTTGGCAGCAAAAGGACGATCAACAGGACGCCGTCGGTGCCGTTGCCGATCGTGCGCGTGCCCAGCAGCGTGGCCCGCGGCGGGCGCACCATGATCCCACCCGGCGCCGTCTGGTGGAATGACGCCTGGATCATCCGCGACCACACCCGCTCGAAGCCCACGTAGGGCGGCGTGACGACCTCGGACGTCTCGGGCGTGGCGCTCGTGTCGCCCCCGGTCTCGGGGACGCCCGTGTCGGCGACCGTCTCGACCACGGCGGTGTCGCCGGCGGCCATCGTCTCGGCCGCCACCTCGGCGAGCGTCGTCTCGGTCACCCCGTCGGCACCCGTCGTCTCGGCCGCATCGCTCGCCGTCGCGTCGACCCCGGCCCCCTCGTCCGCTTCGCACGCGCCCAAGACCCACGCCGCACCCAACAGCACCAAGAAAGCAAGCCGCATACGCCCTCCATCACCGCGCCGGGCCCGGCCCGCGCGCGCGCCCCCTTACGGTGCGCAATCGCGCATTGCAAGCCTCATCGCGGCTCGCCGCGGCTCCCCGACGCCGCCGCGTCGACGCCCGTTTCACCATCGGCGGTCGCCGGCGTATGCTCTCTCGGTGGACCAGAGCTGGCATCCCGCGGGCCGTTTCCTCTCCGTCGACGGCGTCCGATGCCACGTCGTGGACCTGGCCCCATCACCCCTGGCGACCCCCCTCGCCACCGCCTCCGAAGCGCCCCCGACGCTGGTCCTCCTGCACGGCATCGCCGTCTCCTCGTGGGCCTGGCGCCACAACGTCGACGTCCTCGCGCGCGACTTCCGCGTCATCGCCCTCTGCCAGCAAGGCCACGGTTGGAGCGGTCGCCCCGCCCGCGCCGACTACAGCCTCGCCGGCCTCTCGCGCTTCGTCCTCGGCGCCCTCGACCAGCTCGGCGTCCCGCACGCGACCTTCATCGGCAACTCGCTCGGCGGCGCCGTCTCCCTCTGGACCGCCCTCCATGCGCCCGCGCGCGTCGAGCGCCTCGTCCTCGTGAACCCCGCCTCGCACCTTCGCCAAGTCCCATGGGCCGCTCTCCATACCCAGATCGCCGCCCTCCTCCCCTTCTACCGCACGGTCCTGGGCCCGACCCTCATTCGCATCCCGCTCGCCGGCCTCGCCTACCGCAACCTCGCGATCGACCGCGCGTACCTCGCCGGCATCTGGGCCCCCTACCTGCGCGAAGGCGCCATGGCCGCCACTCTCGCCACCATGCGCGCCCTCCCCGCCGGCATCGCCGCCCTCGACGCGCGCCTCCCGGGGGTCGCCCACGAAGCGCTCGTCCTCTGGGGCGAACGCGACGACCTCCTCCCGGCCCGCACCGCCCATCGCCTCGTGCGCTTCCTGCCGCGCGCCCGCCTCGTCACGTTCGCCGCCTCGGGTCACTGTCCGCAAGAAGAGGAGCCGGCGCGCTTCAACCAGGTCGTGCGATCGTTTGTACACCAATCAATTCGCGCACCCCACCACGCGACCCGCTGAAGGCGGCTGGCGCGCACGCCGAAGTCGGCATAGGCTCGGGGTAGGCTCATCTGAGGAGGCTCCATGCGGCGGATGCTCGAGCATAGTTTCGTGGCGACGGCCCTCTTTCTTTCGACCGTGGGGCCCGTGGCGATTGCCGCGTGCGGGACGACCTGGAAGACCTACCACTCGGCCAGCTGTGACACGCTCGTCGACTTCGATCAGGTCCCGGGGTCCGCGCGCGTCGAGAAGGACCAACCCAACGTCTGGGGCGTCGCGAACCTCCACACGACCTTCGCCCTGCACGGGGTCGATGCCGCCCCGCCGCGCCGCTGGCTGATGTCGTGCCTCAACCTGCCCGCCGAGGCCGTCCAGAAGACACCCGCCAAGGCGATCCTCGACGACGTCACGCGCGTCGAGCTCGACGCGTTCTCCGACTGGCTGAGCGCGCCGCTGGCCGCACCGGGCGCCTCGCCCGACGATCTCCGCCGCTTTTCGCTCGTGCACAAGACCCAGAAGGACAAGACCGGGCGCCTCGAGGTCCGCTTCGTCTCGGAAGTGTTACGGACGTTCACAGTCGTCGCGCTCGACCCGCCGAGCGACGACGAGGCCGACCAGTTCATGCTGAGCGTGCGCCCCGTCCCCAAGAACCAGCCCGGCATGAGCACCGACGTCGTCGTCCGCTCGGCCGAGTGCCTCTCGGAGGTCGTCATGCCCGGGTGGCCGCACGGCACCTTCGAGCCCGGCGTCGGCACCCACCTCCTCGAGCAGAACGACAGCGTCTACCAACTGCGCTGCATCTACCTCGAGCCCGAGCGCGCCAAGGCCACCCCCGAGGCCATCTTCGAGGACGTGCGCCAGGCGACCGTGCGCGACACCGGCTTCACGCTCAAGGACGAGCGCCGCCTTGTGCTCAACGGGCGCCCGGCGCGCGAGCTCGATCTGGTCTCGACCGACGGCAAGCGCGTCATGCACGCGCGCGTCACCTGGGACGGCAGCCGCATCCAGGCCGCCACGCTGGCCGCCCCGGCGGGCAACGCCAGCGCGGCGGCCGCCAAGAAGTTCCTCGCGAGCTTCCACCTCCTCGTCCCGGCCGCGAAGTAGCAGGCCGCGGGCGAGACGGCTGGCGCGAACGACGGAGCCCTGATAGATCCCCGGCCTCGCATCGCGCGGGTCATGCCCGCGAAGCCCTGGAGGACATCATGGCGGAAGACATCGACGAGCTCAGCGTGAATTGGGACGAGGGTGGCAAGGTGACCGTCGAGCAGCTCGACAAGGTCATCCTCTCGCGCGGCAGCTGGGCCACGATCCTCTTCAAGTTCCGCGAGCAGAATCAGCGCACGGGCACCTGGACCGCGCCGAAGTTCACGCTGCGCCGCTACCAGAAGCGTAACGGCACGTTCAAGCAGCAGTCCAAGTTCAACATCTCGTCGATCGCGCAAGCCAAGTCGATCGTCGCCGCGCTGGGCAACTGGGTCACGGAGGCCGAGGCCTCCGGGCAGGTCGACGACGGCGGCGGCGCCGAGGAGTGATGCGCGTCCGCGCGGGCGCGACGTGGACCTCTGAACGTTGAGTCCCTGTCGCGCCCGCGAGTTCCTGTCACACGCAGGTCACTTCACCGGGTCGCCGAGCTTGCAGGTCGTCGGCCAATCCTTGCCCACCGCTTCCGCCGACTTGACCGCGCAGTACGCGACCTGCGTCGTGATGTGCGTCTGTCCGTCGTCGGCGTGGGCGAGGTAGATAAGCGAGTTGTCGAGGACGTCCCACACGGACACCCCGCCGTAGATCTTCGTGGTACTGGGCGGTGGCTGCGCTTCCCCGCTCGCCAGCAGCAGCGTCTTGCCATTAGAGGTCTGGGTGATCCCGGGCAACGTCGTGTCGTAGACCGCCTCGAGGCGGCGGTTCTTGAGCACGTTCTGGTTGGCCGGGTAGGTCGTCGACGGGTCCGTCGGCGACGGCTCCTTCGTCAGCTTCACCTTCTGATAGCTCGGATCACGGAAGGGCCACATCAGGTGGTGCAGGCCGTAGAGCGCGGATTTGTTGGCGCCCTGGGCGTCGAGCTCGGTATCGGTCGGCCACTGCTTGCCGCCGCCCTTCTTGGCGCTCAGCTGCCAGTCGTTCCAGATCTTGTCGAGATAGGCGTGGTGCATGAAGAAGATCGGGTCGTTGGGCGACGGGTGCGTGTTCATGTGGCCGGACGTGAACGCGCCCCAGCTTCCGCCGACCCAGGCATGCACCTGCACGTGCATCGCGAACGTGGTCGCCGTGCAGTTTGTGGATCCTGGCGTGCACACCGTGACGCGCGGGAGCATGAGCGCGATGCTGCCGTCGTTGGACCCGCTGTTGTCGTAGTCGTAGGTGCACGCGCCGCCCGGCGAATTGCGCCAACCGTCGGCGAAGCCGCGAAACGAGGTCGCCGTGGCGTTGGTTTTGACGACGGTGTCATCCCAAGGAAAGACATCGTAGTTCTTCACGCCGGTCGGGGCGTCCGCGTAGGTCGAGGCCTGCTTGACCGCGGCGAGGTCCGGCAGGGTCGCCACCGACGCGCTCGCGGTGCTGTTGAAGAAGCGGGCGAGCTGGGTGCCAGGGGCCTTGGGAATGAACGGGACGGTGCCATAGGAGTCGGCTGTAGACTGAAGGCGTGAAAGTTGGGGATGCCTCAGAACCACGTAAGTGGAGGCCCGTTGGGCCAAACAGGAGGTCATCCCCGTGAGCAAGCGTATCTATCGAGTTGTGTCTGTCAATGAAGTTTCTGTCGAAT
>SXIE01000470.1 GCA_005772945.1 Pseudomonadota bacterium | reverse complement strand
GTCCGAGTCCGAGTCCGAGGTCGAGGTCGAGGTCGAGGTCGAGGTCGAGGTCGAGGTCGAGGTCGACTCCGAGCCCGAGCCCGAGCCCGAGTCCGAGTCCGAGTCCAAGTTCGAGCTTCGCCGCCGGCCCCGCCGTCAGGCCCCCCAGATCCGCGCGATCGCCTCCGCGACCCCGCCGCCCTGTCCCGCCGGCGCGACCAGCCGATCCGTCGCGGCCGCACGCACAGCGTCGACCGCGTCGCCCATCGCGAACGAACGCCCCGCGCGCGCGAACATCGGCAGGTCGTTGACCCAGTCCCCGACCACCGCGACGTCGCTCGCCGCGAAGCCGTGATGGCGCGCGACGAAGTCGATCGCCGTGCCCTTGTCGGGACCGGCCGCGCGCACCAGCAGCGAGGCGTGGCCCGGGTGGCGCGGGATCGGAAACGCGGCTAGGAAGACACCGTCGCCCAGGTCCGCGGCCAGCTCGTCGCGCACGTCGCGCACGGCCGCCTCGTCGGCGATCGCGACGCACGCAGTGATCCCGTCGGCGTGCGACCAGCCGTCGTGGTCCGCGAGGCACACCACCTCCTCGATGACCGGCGACCACGTGCTGACGAAGCTCGCGAACGGCTTTCCCGTCGCGTCGTGCGCGATCTGGTCCTGCGCGAACAGGAAACTCGCGAGCCCTGCGCGCGTCGCCACCTCCCGCACCGTCCCCACCGCGTCGCCGCGCAGCGTCGCGTGGTAGAGCGAGCGCCCGTCGCGCACGTCTACGATGTGACCGCCATCGACGCAGGCGATGGGTCCAGTCAGCGCGAGTGTCTGCGCGGCCGCGCGCGATCCGGAATAGAGGCGCCCGGTGACGATCGTGACCCGGACTCCCTGGGCCTGGATTCGCCCGACCGCCGCCACATCGTCCGGATGGATCGACCCGTCGTGCCGGAGCAACGTCCCATCCAGATCCACCGCCAAGAGCTTGAACGCCACCGAGGCCTCCCGTGCCGTCAGCGCCCGAAGCGCGCCACGGCCCACGCGACATGCGGCCCGGCGCGCCGCTCTGTCAAGCAGGAGGCACGCGGCCACCGGCGTGTTTCGCCACCGCAGCCTGCGAGATGCGCACGACGAAGCCGTCCCTCGCGACCGTGATCACGGGCCGCCCAAGCTGCGCCTTCGCGAGCACAGCCCTCAGCGCCTGGAGCAACGCCTTGACCTCGCGCTTCTTCGCGCGTCGCGCCGGCGAGCGGTCGAGCCGCTGACGCGTGGCGGCGCGGACCGCTTTCGCGGCGTTGCGAATATCGCGCACGGTCGCGTCGGTGACGGGCTTGTCGCCGACCAGCGCGTTCTCCCGGACGAGGATCCCCGGGTCGACGCGCAGCTCCTTGGCATACGGGATCAGCGCGTCGGCGCACTCGAGCCCGACGCGCTCCGCGTCGGCGCGGACGAAATGGCGGACGACTCGCACCATCTTATAGGCCTGCGACGCGGCCACCGAGAGCTCGCCGTCCAGGTAGGCCTGGAAGCTGGAGTAGCCGAGCTCGGCGAACAGCTTGCGCTCGACCAGCGTCTCGAGCTTCTTGCCGATGCCCCAGAATAGCGCCGTCGCCTGCGTGAAGTCCCGCCGGATGTCGTTGGTGAGATGGATCGCTTGGGTGCGGCGACGGTCGTCGGACTCGACGATCGCGGGCGTGGTGTGCATCTGCGCGAGGGCCGTGCCGTTGCGCGCCGCGCGCGCCTGTGATGGTATGCTCTGCGCCTTCTTCATGGGTCCCGCATAGCATGAGACGAGACCCGTCGTCACGCTGTGCGGATGTCTGCACAGAACGTGCAGACTGTCTGCACGGTCTCGCAGACCCGCTCATCCGCCAGGCTCTGAAGCGACCAGAAACTAGGGCGCGCACCTGACCCGCGTGCTCGCGGTCGCGGTGTCCACCACGCCGTCGGGTCCGACCAGTCGGACCTCGCCCTGCAGCGCCGCGTCACAGAGGCCGTCCAAAAAGAGGTCGCATGCGACCTGAACGGCGCAGGCCGAGAAGCCCTGCAGCACGAGCGTACTGACGGTACCAGCCCCGACGGGCGGCACGTCGTAGGTGATCGCGCCCTGGCCGGCCCACACGGTCTCGGAATCGCTGGAGAGCTCGAGCGCACCGGCCGTGCCGTCCGCCCGGAATCCGCTGAGCGAAACCCAGGGCGCCGTCGGCGCCAGGATGCGCGCCTCGAGCTGCACGCTCTGCAACGGCGGCACCTCGACCTGATCGAAGGGGAGGTCGGTGCAGGCCTTGACGGCACGCAGCGCGCCTCCATCGGCGACGCAGAGGTCCAGCGTGGCAAGATCGGCATCAGCCGGCGCGTACTGGACGCAGGTCTGGAGGCGCGTCCTGGCCCCGGGCTGGATGCGGCCGAGCGTGAGGTCGTAGCGGCCCTCGAGTCTCACGACGGCCCGCTGCCCGCCATGCAAGGTGGCGAGCCCCGCGCCCTCGCGCGGTACGAAGGACCGTCCGGACTGGTCGAAGAGCGCGACCTGCAGTGGCTGTTTCGACCCATCCGGGCCGTCCGGGACGAAGCCGCAGCCACAGGCCGGGTTGACGTTTCCGACCGCACTGCTGGCGACCGTCACGAAGCGATCGTCCTCGAACACCTGCAGGTTCGTGATGAAGGCGCGCACCGAGTGCTCACCGCCAGACGCCTGCAGCGTGACCGCAGCGCTGATGTCGAGGAGCAGGTGCGTCTGCCCCTCGACCACCGTCGCTGTGAAACGGATCGGGTCCGCGTTGGGCTGCACCAACTCCGTCGGAACGACGGCGTGTTCGAGGCTCCAATCGGTGCGCGTCTGGCAACGGATAGCCGGCTCGCCGCTCTCGGACACGCCGAGCTCCAGACACACCGTGAGCCAGGTCTCCGGCGACTCGGTAAGGTCCCATCCGAGGCCGCGCGAGGGAGCCGCATCCGCGGCAGCCATTCCAAGAGACAAGGCCGAAATCGCGACCGCGCGAGCGGTGGTCCAGCGTGGGGTCTTCATGGCGTGACTCCTGTGCCGACGAGTGGGGCGGCGGCGAGACAGTGGACGACCGGCGCTTGTCCGTAGCGGCCGGGCGCGAGCGATGCGCGACACTCTGCGCTCGCGGCGGCCCGAGACCCGCCCGCGTCGGCGAGCGTCAGTCGAACGCCGTCCTCGCCAAGCCGCCGGACCTCGATCACACGCGCGCCGGCGTAGGTGGCGGTCCCGCTAGCCGCCGTGCCGCACGGACCGAACTCCCGCTGATAGCGCACGGTCGCGCCGTCTGGTCCGTTGGAGATCAGGATCAGAACGGGGGCGGCCGGCGCTCCCGCCGCGAGCGGTGGGGCCGTCACGACCGCTGCATGGTCCTCGAGCGCGATGGACGGTTGGGGCGCGGATTCGGCGGTCGCACCGTCTTGGACGGTGACGGTGGCGGTGGTCGTCGGACTGCCCGCCCACACGCGCATGCGGCCGCTCGCGTCGGTGACCGCCGTGTCCGTCCTGCTTGCCATGAACGGATCCACGCGCGACACGCCGAGCGCCCACGTTCTGTCGTGCTGCGGCATCGGCAGCCTACCAACCGTCATCCCGTCATCCATCACCCATTCGGCGCTCCCGCACGCGAAGACCCAGGCCCGCGATTCCGGGTCGTCGCACGCGGCGGCGAAGACGATCACGCCTTCGTCCACCAGCCCTTGCGACGACTTTCTCGGCTCGCACAGCGAGGTGCCGCAAGTCCCGGCCCACTCGTCCGATTTGATAGTGAGCTTGGTTGCGCACTGAATGCCTCCCACCGCGGCCGCGCTATCGAGAAATCCGGGCTCGATAGGCTGCAAGGGAAGCCGCATGGGGACGGCGACGACCGCGTCGGTAGCGTCGCGACACGTGAACGTGCGAACGCCGGACGCGTGGAGGAGCGTGCCGTCCGCGGTCGTGATGTCGGCCGCGACGTCGACCTGCACGAGACCGGTGCCATTTCGGGGCGCGTGGCAGGCGAGCGTTTGGACAAGCTCTGCCGGTGTGGCGCCCGCGAAGCGCGTCAGTTCCGGCGTGGCCGGATCGGCGCCGTCGAGTGCGGTCTGTGTGACCGTGAACTCGAAGTGGGGTATCGCCATCCCGAACTCGAGAGCCACGGTGACCGTGGAACGAGGTTCGGCTGCCACGAGCCGTCGCCCCTGGTCGGCCCCGCAGGCCGCGAGGGCCAGCGCCAGCCATGGCCACCGCGCCGAGAATCCTGACGGGCCGCGCCTGCGCGAGGTCGCGTCGAGTGGGGACCGTCCGCGCGTTGCGCGCGCCCTCGAACCCGGATACCGAGCTGCTCGCACCATGCGGTCTGACCTTCGTTCGAGTTTCGCGTGCGCTCGACGCATAGCGCCGGCGCCGCGATGCCGGCAAGCGGCAATCGCTGCGACTCTCCTGGGTGCGAATAACGACGTTCTGACGGCGCCCGCGCGGCACACGAGCTCTCGGCGCGCCGCGCGCGCGTCTCACCGCCTCGCCAGGCGACGTCAGTCGCAGCTCGCCTGGCCACCCGCGGCCGCGCAGGTCTTGCCTTCCGGGCAGCTGCCGGCGCTGACGGCGATGCCGTCGAAGCAGTTCATGATCGTCGCGCCGTCGCACCAGTGCTCTGCGGTGCCGTCACAGGGCGTGCTGTCGTTGGGCAGGCACAGGGCGGCCTGTCCGCAGGTGGGACCGAGGCAGAAGCGATCGCGATGGCACGTCTCCGTATCCTTACACGTGATCGTGATCGTGTAGTTCGTGAAGAACGAGCAGAGCGTGGCGACGGCGCCATCGCAGCGCGACGGGTAGGTCGTGAGGTCGCAGGGGACGGAGCCCGGCTCGCCGCAGAAGGCGAAGGCGGTCGGGCCGCCGCCGCCGACGTAGCAGACGTCGGTTGCGCCGCAGGGCCAGCGGGAGGTCCAGGCGGTCGTCGCGTCGCAGTTGATGGCGGCGCCGCTCTCGCAGTGGGCCGCGAAGGTCGCCGGTTCGCATGCGCTGCCGGCGGGATCGACGCAGTAGGCCGGAGCCGAGCCCGCCGCGTGGCACAGGCGTTCCCCGCAGTCGAAGCGACGCGTGTACCCCGACATGGTGTCACAGAAGATGCGGACGTTGCCGTCGCACGTGGCGAGATGGGTCGCGGCGTCGCAGGGGACCGCGTCCAGGTCCACGCAGAAGGCGTCGTCACCGACGACCTCGCAGCGCATGGTGTCCTTGCAGGTCGTCTCGTTCTCGAGACCGAAGCTGTCACAGTAGATGCGCAAGCTGCCCTCGCAGCGCTGCTGGAACGTGGCCGCCGTGCAGGTCGGCGTGTCGGCCGAGAAACACGCGGCGGACGTGGCGTTCTCGCGACAGACGCCCGAGCAACCATAGACGTCGGTGAACCCGACGCTGCAAAAACTCACGGTGACGCTGTCGGCGCACGTCTCGACGAAGGTTGTGTCGCACGGTTCCTGGTCCGGTCTCACGCAGCGCGCGTCGCCCGCGCTCACCTTGCACATCTTGGGCGGCGCGCACGTCGTCACCGCCGCTGTGAAACCGTGTTCGTCGCAGGCGAGGATGGCGCTCCCGTCGCACGTCTCGAGGGTAGTCGCGGGATCGCAGACCTCGGACGACGGATCGACGCAGGCCACGGCGAGCGCGCTTTGGCGGCAGGTCGTGTCGCCGGTGCAAGTCGTGGAGGTCGTGTGGCCGGCGCCCTCGAGCGGCGCGACGACCGTGCAGGTGAGGAAGGCGTCGCCGTCCACGCACGCGGGCGCGAACGTCGCCGACTGGCAGGGGACCGTGCCGCTGGCGACACAGGCGGCGGTTTGGCGTCCGGCGGCGTCGGTCATCGCGAGGCACGCGGCGGCGCAGGTCTCGGCGCGGGGTGTGCCATCGGCGTCGCAGGTCACGCGCGTCGTGCCGTCCGCGCAGGTCTGCGGATCGGCCGGGTCGCAGGGGGCCCCGTCGTGGCTGTCCATCCCGCAGCCCGCGAGCGCGGCTGAGGCGAGCGCAGCGGCGAGCGCGCCCGTGACCTCGCTGTGTCGTGTCACACTCAGGGTTGGCGCCATGGCGTCTTCTCCAGGTCGGGTCCCTGGGCAGGTGCCGCAAACGACCGAGCGAAGGCAAGTTCTTTGGGTGGGATGGGCGGGATGCTACGCGACGCCGGTCGTGCCGCCGCACCCCGGGCGGGCTCGACCGGGTTCGACCGGGTTCGACCGCCTGCCACGGGGCGCGGCGCGGCGCGGTCCCGAGCGTCCCGTGACACCTGGGACACGCGTGCGCGGCATGCGATCGTTCGGCACACGGCGCGGCGCGGCGTGACGCCACGGGTGCGTCGTCGTCGTCGGTTGGATCGCTCTTTGCCCTGAGAAGGCGCACCCCGACCATGACCCGACCGTTGGGAAGGAGCATCGCCATGCGCACGGCCCCCTTCGTTTTCGCTTTCGGCATCTGTGTGCTCGGCTGCGGCCCGGACGACCCGACGGCGCCGGACACCGGGAGCGACACGACCGCGGCCGACGTCAGCGACACCGGGGCCGACAGCGCGACCGAGGTGGCGTCTGAGATCGTGCCCGAGAGCCTGGACGAGACGACCAGCGAGACCGGATCCGAGGCGAGACCCAGCGCGTGCGGCAACCCGACGCCGACTGGCACCGCGGATTTTCGCGTCAACGACGAGGGCTTCGTGACGACGCTCGGTCTTCAGCAGTACCCGCACATCGCCGCCAGCCAGGCCGGCTTCACGGCGGTCTGGCTCGACACGCAGGGCGTCGACACCGGCATCTGGGCACAGTGGTTCGACAGCGCCGGGGAGCCGACGGGCGCGGCCGAGCGGGTGAGCGACAGCGCGGGCGACGCCATGAAGGGGCCGCCGCGCGTGGCGAGGGAGTTCCCCGACGGCGTCATCGGGGACGCGGCGGCGGTGAGCGTGGTGGTGTGGGAGGACGGGCGCGCGGACCTCTTCGGCGACATCTACGGGCAGCGTCACGACGACTCCAATGGGGCCTTCCTCGGGGGCAACTTCCGCGTCGACGATGCGCCGTCGGGGGCGCAGCGCGAGCCGACCGTCAGCATGTGGCCGAGCTCGCCGGGCTTCGTCGTGGCGTGGACCGATCAGCGCGACGGCAACGAGGACATCTACGTGCGTCGCTTCGACGACGTCGGCGCGCCGCTCGGCGCGAGCGTGCGCGTGAACGACGACGGCGGGAGCCAGAACCAGCACAGCCCGGACGTCGCGCGCGGCGCCGATGGCGGATTCATCGTGGCGTGGAAGGACTTCCGCGACACGGTGCGCGGAGTGTCGGAGATCTGGGCGCGCCGCTATGACTCCGCCGGGCTGGCGCTCGGGGCGAGCTTCCAGGTCGACGAGGATCTCAGCGGCGCCGTCACGCCGCGGGTCGACATCGCCGGGGACGGCTCGTTCGTCATCACCTGGGTGGGCGCGGCGCCGGACGGGCGCACCGTGCGCGCGCGGAGGTACCATGCGGACGGGAGCCCCGACGGCGCCATCGTGGCGCTGAGCGGCGCGGCAAAACCGATCGTCGAGTTCCCGAGCGTCGGGATCTTGTTCGATCAGATCCCCAAGGCCGGCTACATCGTGACCTGGGACGAGCCGGGCGCCGGCGTGCACGCGCGCTGCGTCGATTCGTCGGGCGCCGCGGTGGGTGAGGACGTGGTTCTTTCGACGCCGGTCGGCGGGGACCAGGCGCGGGCGACGCTGGCGACCGTCGGCGTCGGGAACGTGAATCCGCCGATCAATCGGACGCTGGTGCTCTGGCACGACGACCGCGTGGGCGACCTGGACATCTGGGCCCAGGAGCTCCTGAGCGCGTGCAATCCGAGCGGCGCGAACCGCATGGCAAGCGGTCGCGCGGACGGCACCGCGAATCAGGTGCGGTCGGCGATCGCGGCGGCGCCCGATGGTCGCTCGGTGGTCGTCTGGCAGGATGATCGGAGCGTACCGGCCGGGCTGGATATCTGGGGGCGGCGCCTCGACGTGAGCGGCGCGCGCGTGGGCGCCGATTTCGTCGTCGCGAGCGGGGTGCCGGGCGTGAAGAGCGACCAGCGCGATGCGGAGGTGGCAATGGCCTCGGACGGGAGCTTCGTCGTGGGATACACGGATCTGGCGGGCGCAGGGGGCGGCGACGTCCTCGCGCGGCGCTTCTCGGAGGTGGGCGCGGCGCTCGGGGTGCCATTCGCAGTGGCCAGCGAGAACGGCGGCGCGGAGGGGCTCGCGGCGATCGCGGCGCAGGCGGACGGGACCTTCGCGATCGCAGGGGGCGCGGGGGCTACGCGGCCCTACGCGGCGGTGTGGGTGCGGCGATTCGGGCCGGGCGGCG
>SXIE01000049.1 GCA_005772945.1 Pseudomonadota bacterium | reverse complement strand
GGGCCCCCCGAGCTTGTGCGCCGCCAGGACCACATAGTCCGGGCGCGCCGCCGCGTCGCCCAGCCACGGCGCGGGCAACCTTCCGGCCAGCTGTGCCGCGTCGACCAGAAACGGAAGCTTGCGCGCACGTGCAAAGGTCGCCAGTGCATGCACTGGCTGCAGCGCGCCCGTCACGTTCTGCGCGGCCATCACGGCCAAGAGCGCCGGCGCCGCGCCACGCTCGATCGCGGTGATCACGTCCGCCACCGCGACGGCCGGCGCCCCGCTTGCGACCGTCTCGAGCAGGCGCCCGGGCGCCAGCCGCACCGCCCCGACGAGGGCAGGATGCTCGAGCGCCGACGCCACGACGCGCCCCGGCCCCGCCGAGTGAACCGCCATCGCGAGTGCCTCGGTCGCGCCCGATACGAAAACGACCTCGCTCGGCTCCGCCCCCACCAGCTCGGCGACGCTCGCCCGCGCCGCCTCGACGATGGCGCGGGCGCGCCGCCCGATCGCGTGCCCGCTCGAGGGGTTGCCGAAGCCGTCGTCGAGCGCTTCCACGATCGCCTGCTTGGCCTCAGGCCAAAGCGGGGTCGTGGCGTTCCAGTCGAGATAGGTCGTCATGATCGTTTGTGCTCAAAGTAGTTTCGACGGCCGCGCGAACGCCCGATGGCGACCGCCACGATGCCCACCCACGCCCACGCATGGCCGTCCTCCCCGCTCGCACAGCCGCGTCCAGGCGGGAGTGGTTCGGTCGACGCACGCTCGCTGGCGTCGCCCGCGTCGTCCTCGACCGGGCCCGCCTCGGCGACGGTCTCAGCGACGTCGTCCGCATCGCCCTCTCGCTGCGCGTCCCCGTCGCCCCCCTCGGCCCCCTCGGCCCCATCCGGCGCCGCCGCGAAACACCCGCCGAGCCCCTCGCCGACATCCATGCACGCCATCCCCGCCGGACACCCCGCGGCCCCCAGCTCGCAGCGTGCCGCACAGCGCTTCATCCCGGGCTCCAGCGGACTCGCGACGCACCCGCGTCCGGGCCCGCATTCCTCGGCCGAAAAGCACCCCGACGGCCCCTCGCCCGGCGCAAAGACGACCCCGTCGACCGGCACGCACATCCCGGCATCGCTCAGCGGCGGCGCCTGCGTCTCGCATGTGTAGCCGCCCGGACACTCGAGGCTCGCCCCGTCCGTCCCGATCGGCCGACACGGCGACGTGCACAGCGCGACCACCTCGTCCGGCTCGCCCGGCGCCGCATCGCGCGCGCCCGCGAAGGGGTGGCACACAAGCCCCTCGAAGCACGCATCGACCGTCAGGCAGCGCTCGCCGAACCCGACCAGCCGCTGCACCCACCAAATGATCCCCTCGCACGTTGCCGTCTCCACACCGCACGGCTGCCACCCGACGATGCGCTCGTCGGACTCGAGGCGCTGGTTCATGAACAGCGGGCAGTCCGCGTCCGAGGCGCACGTCCACACCGTCCATGGATAAAGGTAGCAGGCCGCCGCGCGGTCATCGGCCTCGAGCGAACGCCCGCCCGCATCGGACGTCGCGTACGGCGCCATGGTCGGCGGCGCGGCCGCCAGATAGGGCCCCGGGTTGTGTTGGATCCCGATGAAGTGCCCGATCTCGTGGACCGCGACGCCTTCGAGATCCATCCCGCCGTTGCCCGTCACGGTCCAGAGGACGTCCTTGCCGTTGAAGGCGATGTCCGCCTCGACGATGACACCTCCCTCGCCGACGACCGGCGCGGTCACGCCGAGGACGTTCTGGCCGAAGCTCCAGGCGTCGCCTTCGAGCCACACCACCTCGTTCTTGCCGTTGTGGAGCTGGCCGCTGAGCATCGTTGTATTGGGATCGGGCACGTCGCCGAGCTCCAGAAACGTCACCTGGGCGCACGCGACCGCGGTCCACGAACGGAAGCCACGGCGCACTGCGTCCACGGCGACCTCGGGTGCGAAGTCGTCCGATCCGAGCTGTTGCAGCCAGTAGGTGACCAGTGGCTCGGCCCAGCGCGCCGTGCGGACCGGCGTGTCGTCGACGAGCTGCAGCGAGAACCCCGTCTGCGCCTGAGCTGTGATGACCGCGAGCAGCGTCATGAGGGCGTTCATGGCGGCGGACCATACAGGGTTTCGGACGGGTGGAGGAGCACGAAGCGGGGTCGTCGCCGGCGGCGCGCGCGCCGGGCGAATGGTCCACGCGAGGGCTGGCCGCGGCGGGTGCGATCTGCCATCATCGTGCGCGATGGACCACCTTGCTAGCGTATCGGAGCCCGCGCTCGTTGCACCGACGAGCGCGCAGCGTTGGCGCCGCTGGACCCTCGCGACGTGCCTCGTGCTCGCCCTCCTCGCGGCGTACATCTTCTTGCCGATCCGCGAATGGCTCGACGTCGCGGCCGCCGAAATCCGCGAGCTCGGGGCCCTCGGCGTCGTTCTCTACGTGCTCCTCTATGTCGCCGCGACGCTCTGCGCGTTCCCGGCGGCCATCCTCTCGCTCGGCGCCGGCTTCGCATGGGGGCCGTGGCTCGGCCTGGCGATCGCCGTCCCGTCGGCCACCCTCGCGGCCTCGACGGCCTTCGTCCTGTCGCGGACCATCTTCCGCGTGCGCTTCCGTCGCTGGCTCGGTGGACACCCGCGCTTCTCGGCGATCGACAACGCCGTCAACGCGAAGGGCGCCTGGCTCGTCCTCTGGCTCCGCTTCTCGCCGGTCTTCCCGTTCCCGATCCTCAACTACGTCTTTGGCCTCACCCAGGTCGACTTCCGCAAGTTCGCGCTCGCGACCGCTCTGGGCATGGTCCCCATTACGTTCCTCTACACCTACACGGGCTCGGTCGGACGCGACGTCGGCCAGGCGAACCTGAGCGGCACCACGCTCGGACCCGAGAAGTTCGTCCTCCTCGGGGTCGGCGTCGTCATCACGATCGCGGTCACCTGGTGGGTCGGTCGCACCGCGCGTCGGGCCTTGCGTGAGGGTGCCGCGACGTGACCTCGCCGCTTGGAGCCGTCTACCGCCAACTGACCGACGCGCTGACCCCGATGGTGTTCGCGCCGCCGGTCGCCTACGTCTACAACCCGCTCGTGTATGCCGCGGCACCGCATGCCGAGTACCTCGCGCGCTACGGCGTCGCTTCTGGCCGAGTGCTCTTTCTTGGGATGAACCCGGGCCCGTGGGGGTTCGCAAGAGCAAACGAAGCGGAGGCCGCATGAATCTCGGCAGGATCACGGACGATCTGGTCGCCGACCTCGCCGGGCTGACCTTCGGCCCACCGACCGCCTACGTCTACAACCCCCTGGTCTACGCCCGCCCGTCTTGGGATCTGTACTGCGAGAAGTACGGGCAGGGCCGCCCTGAGGCGCTGCTTTGGGGCATGAATCCTGGACCTTTTGGTATGTCGCAGTCGGGGGTGCCCTTCGGCGAGGTCGGCCACGCCCGCGACTGGCTTGGGCTCGAAGCGCCGGTCGGCAAGCCGACTCGGGAGCACCCGAAGCGGCCCATCGAGGGCTTCGACTGCAAACGGAGCGAGGTCAGCGGCGCGAGGCTGTGGGGCTGGGCGAAGGACACCTACGGGACGCCCGAGGCGTTCTTCGC
>SXIE01000469.1 GCA_005772945.1 Pseudomonadota bacterium | reverse complement strand
CGGTTGACACGCTCGTCAGGCCCATGGGCGACCACGCCATCAACTGGGCAAGGCCGTTCGCGCGCTTCACCGTGCGCGAGTCGCTGGTCGCGATCGGCGGCCTCGACGCCGATACCGTCGCCGCGCCCGAGCGCCTCAAAGCAGCCCTCGACGCCCGCGGCGTGCACTGCCCGAGCGCAGTCTACGGCGACATGCTGGTCAGCGCCTTCGAGGGCCTCGTCGAAAAGCAGCTCATCCAGCCGACCTTCATCACCCAGTATCCAATCGAGAATTCGCCGCTCGCGCGCCGCAACGAAGCCGACCCGGCCTACACGGACCGTTTCGAATTGTTCGTCGCCGGCAGCGAGCTCGCGAACGCCTTCAGCGAGCTCAACGACCCCGAAGACCAACGCCGCCGCTTCGAGGAGCAAGTGTCCAAGAAGGCCGCCGGGGACGACGAGGCGATGTTCATGGACTCCGACTACGTGCGCGCCCTCGAGTACGGCATGCCGCCCGCGGCCGGCGAGGGCATCGGCATCGACCGGCTCGTCATGGCGATGACGAATCAGCAGTCGATCCGCGAGGTTATCCTGTTCCCCCACATGCGACCCGAGTAGGCCGCGTCGGCATGGGACGCGCGCTCGTCATCCTAAGCGTCTTGGCAGCGCTCGTGCCGGCGTTCTTCGCGCTCATCTCGGGCGCCTCGCCGAGCGTCGTCGAGAACGCGCTGACGCTCGCGGTCCTCTTCGTCATCATCCTCGGTATCATCGCCGTCGCCATCCTGGTGACCTACCTCTACCTCGTCCTCTTCGGCGCCGCCGCGGACGGGTACGCCAAGCGCCACGTCGCGCTCTTCGTCGGCTGGAAGTTCCTGCGCTCGCAGCGAACCGGCGAGACCCTGCTCTCCCGCCTCCGACGCGCCGCCCACGCGGTCCGCACCCGCGCGGCGCGCCCCAAGCTCGTCCACCTGGGCCTCGCCCTCGCCCTCCTCGCCAGCTACGTCGTCCTCGGCCGGCCCGCCCCGTGGAACGCGCTCGCCGAGTCCGTGAGCCCACCCTTCGCGACCGCCCTGCGCTTCTCGGCGCTCGGCCTCGGCGTCCTCTTCGCGCTCGTCGGCCTCTACGGGCTCCTCTTCCGCACGCGCCGCGCGCCGCCCGACGCCCTCATGCGCCAGCGCAGCGCCGTGACGCTCCCGACTTTCATCAGCATCGTCGGCGTGGCGGTCGGCCTTTGGGCGCTCATCGTCGTCCTCGGCGTGATGCACGGACTGCAATCGGATCTGCGCGAGAAGATCCTCCGCACCAACGCCCATCTGATGGTCGATCCGGCCTCCCCGTCCGGCGCACTCGGCGACGCCATCGCCCTCGAGCGCGCCGTCCGCGCGCTGCCCGAAGTCGTCGAGGCAAGCGCCTACGTGCGCGGTGACGTCATGGTCAGCTCACCCTCGGGCATCGCCCCGAACGTCGTCATCAAGGGCATGGTCCCCGAGCAGCTCATCGCCTCCGACCAGCTTCGCGGGCGCCTCGTCTCGGGCACCTTCGACGGCCTGAACCGCCCCGATCACCTCGTCAGCGACCGCGGCCGCTACCCCACCCAGGGCTCGCTCAAGCGCAACGGCCGCCCGCCCGCCCCCGACGACGACCGCTACCTCATCGATCTCCCGCACGACGTCTTCCCCGGCATCCTCGTCGGCGCCGAGCTCGCGCGCCAACTCAACGTCGAGGTCGGCGACGAGCTCCAGCTCATCTCGCCCGACGGCGACGTCGGTCCCACCGGTCTGCGCCCCAAGCTCGCCTCCTTTCGGGTCTCGGGCGTCTTCATGACCGGCATGTACGAGTACGACCAAAAGCTCGGCTACATCGCCCTGGATGCGGCCCAGCGCTTCTTCGACCTCGGCCGCGAACGCAACGCCATCGAGGCGCGCCTGAGCGATCCGGCGTTCGTCAGCGAGGTCGCTCCGGTGCTCCGCGATCTCCTCGCCAGAGAGTACCCGACACTCACGGCCTCGACCTTCCAAGAACGCAACAAGAGTCTCTTCGCCGCCCTCGCGCTCGAACGCCTCGTGATGTTCGTCGTCCTCGGCTTCATCATCTTGGTCGCCGGCCTGCTGATCGTCGTGTCGCTCGTCATGCTGGTCGTCGAAAAAGTCCGCGAGGTCGCGGTCTTGAAGGCCCTCGGCGCCGCCAACGGCACGGTCGTCAAGAGCTTCATCTCGATCGGCGCCTTCATCGGCTTCTTCGGAATCCTGGCCGGCGTACCGCTCGGCATCGGCACGTGCATCCTCCTCATGTACAACGGCATCGTGGCGCGCAAGGAGTTCTACATCCAGACCCTGCCGGTGAAGCTCGAAGCCTTCGAGATCATCCTCTTCGCGCTCTCGGCGATGGCCATTTGCCTGCTCGCCACGGTGTATCCGGCCCTGCGCGCGAGCCGCCTTCGCCCCGTGGATGGACTGCGTCATGGTTGAGCCCACTTCGTCCCCCTCCCTCTCCCCCTCCCCCTCCCAACCCCTCGCCGCCGCGCCGCGCCCGGCCGAGACGGGCCCCGTGCTTCTCGAGACCGTCGGCCTCACCAAGGTCTACACGCTGGCCGGCAGCAAGGGGATCGCCGCCTCGCGCCTGGTCGTCCTGCGCAACGTCGACCTGCGCATCGCGCGCGGCGAGATGGTCTCGATCGTCGGCAAATCCGGCGTCGGCAAATCCACGCTGCTTCAGATCCTCGGCACGCTCGACGCCCCAACCTCGGGCGAGGTCCGCTACGGCGGCCAGAACGTCTTCGCCT
>SXIE01000468.1 GCA_005772945.1 Pseudomonadota bacterium | reverse complement strand
ATCGCGATGGTGATCGTCTGGAACGACCTCGCGAAGGGGGACACCGAGTATTGCGCCGGGCTGGTCGCGTTCAACTCCGTCTTCCAGGTCCTGTTCTTCTCGGTCTACGCATACTTCTTCGCGACGCTGCTGCCGAAGTGGCTCGGGCTTGGGGGCGCCGTCGTCGACATCAGCATCGGCGAGATTGCGAAGAGCGTGGCCATCTACCTCGGGGTGCCCTTCGCGGCGGGTTTTCTCACGCGACGCTTCCTGGTAAACGCGAAGGGGCGCGACTGGTACGAGAAGACGTTCGTGCCGAGGATCAGCCCGCTCACGCTGGTCTCGCTGCTCTTCACCATCGTCGTGATGTTCTCGCTGAAGGGCGAGACCATCGTGCAGCTTCCGCGCGACGTGCTCCGCATCGCCGTCCCGCTGCTCATCTACTTCGTGGTGATGTTCGCGCTCTCGTTCTTCATGAGCAAGCGCGTGGGCGCCGACTACAAGCAGTCTGCGACGCTCTCGTTCACCGCGGCGTCGAACAACTTCGAACTCGCCATCGCGGTCGCCATCGCGAGCTTCGGCATCCACAGCGGGGCGGCGTTCGCGGCGGTCATCGGCCCGCTCGTCGAGGTGCCCGTCCTCATCGGCCTCGTGAACGTCGCCCTCTGGGCGCAGAGGCGCTTCTTCCCCGATACCCCGATCGAGGCCGCGGCCGCCGTGCGCCCAACACCGTCGGCCACCGTGACCAAAGCATGAACCGAATGACCGCCGACGAGACCCTCCTGTTTCTCTGTGTCGCGAACTCGGCCCGGAGCCAGATGGCCGAGGGCCTCGCCCGAGAGCTCTTCGGCGCTCGGGTCCCCGTGCAGAGCGCCGGGAGCGAGCCTTCGCGAGTGAATCCGTACGCGATCGAGGTGATGCGCGAGGTCGGGGTAGATATCACGACGCACCACTCCAAGTCTGTGCAGACCCTCGATCCGGCGACCGTCGGCACGGTCATCACGCTCTGCGCCGAGGAGGTCTGTCCAGTTTTTCTGGGCAAGGCGCGGCGGCTTCACTGGCCCATTCCAGATCCGGCGAGCAAGGACGCGTCGATCCCGCGCGAGGAGATGCTGACGCGGTTTCGGACCGCGCGGGACCAGATTCAAGCGCGGCTCGAGGTGCTCGACGCGCTGCTCGACCTCCCCGAGGGGCCCGAGGCGCAGGAGTTTCACGCCAGCGTGCGCGTGAAGGATCTCGCGAAGAGCGCGCGCTTCTATGCGTGGCTATTGGGCGCCGAGCCGAAGGAGTGGACCCACCGCTACGCGACCTTCGTTCGGCCGGAGCTGCGCACCCACTTCGTGCTCCTCGTCTCCGACGGCGAGGAGCTGCGCCGTGATGCGCTGTACCGCGTCGGCATCGCCGTCGCCGACAAGGCCGCGGTTGTTCGATCGTACGAGCTCGCGAGGGCCGCGGAGTTTGGGGTGAGCAAGCCGCCGCGCACGACGTGGCGTGGCACGCCGCTCCACGAGCTTTGGCTCGAGGACCCCGACGGCAACCTCGTCGGGATCTACGCCCGGCTCACGCCGGACGAGCTCGCGGAGAAGCCGGAGGACCTCGAACCCACGGCGCTGGCGTAGCGCGTGCGTGGCCGACCCCAGAGCGCTGGTTCCGCACCTGGCTCACGTTTCGCGCTTGAAGTGCTGCGTCGCCAGGGCAAGGAAGCGCTCGCGTGCGAGGCGATGGTCGACGACGGGCCGCGGGTAGGTCTGCTCGAGCCGTACGCCCGCAGCGCGCAGCACGGCCTCGGGTGCCGCCGACGGGTTGTGGATGTAGCGCGCCGGCATCTTCGCGAGCTCCGGCACCCAGCGGCGCACGTAGTTGCCCTCCGGGTCGAACTTCTCGCCCTGCGTGACGGGGTTGAAGATGCGGAAGTAGGGCTGCGCGTCGCATCCGCAGCCGGCCGACCACTGCCAGCCGGCGTTGTTCTGCGCCCAGTCTCCGTCGGTGAGGTGCTTCATGTAGTGCGCCTCGCCGCGCCGGTAGTCGATGAGCAGGTGCTTGCAGAGGAAGCTCGCCGAGATCATGCGGGCGCGGTTGTGCACGAAGCCCTCGCCCAGCAGCTGGCGAGCGGCCGCGTCCACTACGGGGTATCCGGTTTTGCCGACCACCCACGCCTGCCATAGCTCCTCGTCGTACCGCCAAGGGAAGCCCGCGAAGGCGGGCCGGAAGGGTTTCTCGAGGAGCTCGGGTCGGTCCCACAACGTGCTGTGGGTGAACTCGCGCCAAACGAGCTCGTTCAGAAACGGGCGCGCCGCTGGCGTGCCGTCGAGAGCGTTCTCGACGGCCGTCCACACCTGGCGCGCCGAGATGGTGCCGAACTTGAGGTCCGCCGACAGCCGGCTCGTCCCGGGAAGGTCCATGCGATCGCGGTGCTCGGGGTACGCCGCGGCGGCATCCCGCAAAAACCGCTTGAGCCGCGCCTTCGCGGCCTGTTCTCCCCCGCCAAGAAGAGCCTGATTTCGATCGATGCCGAGCTGTTCGCAGGTCGGGATGACAGTCGCTCGGGGGCGAACGTCACCAGGGACCGGAGGCAAGCTACGCGGCGGCGGCAGGGGTCTGCCGATCCTCGCCGTCTCACGAAAGACCCGGGCAAACTGGCTGAAGACCGAGTACGGCTTTCCCGCTCCCGTTCGCAGCGTGCCGGGCGGCAACAGCGTCTCGCCCTCGTAGAGCTCGAACTTCGTGCCGAGAGCCTGGCCGACGCGCCGGTCACGCTCGCGCGCGAACGGTTCGACCCATCGCTGCGCGACCACGCGATCGGCCTTCCACGCGCGCACGAGACGCGGGACAACCTCGACGCTCTTGCCCGCAACGACGAGCAGGCGCGAGCCATGTTCTGCGAGCGCGACCTCGAGTGCGCCGAGCGAGTCGAGCAGGAACTGCATGCGGTGCGGTAGCTCGCGAGCGCGGGTGGGCGCGAAGAAGTAAGGGTCGAGCACGAACAGCGGGATGACCTCTCCGGCGTCCGCCGCGTCGCGGAGCGGCGCATGGTCGGAGATGCGCAGGTCCTTGCCGCGAAACCAGACGATGGTCCTGGTGCTCACCCCGGTGACCACCGCCTTCATGGGTACCTCCTTCGTGGTCCAGTATGGTGGTTGGTTCGGTCGATTCCAAATTGAAAAACGACTAAATCGTACTATTTTGTCTTCATGCGAGCAGCGAGCATGCTCACGACGACCGAAGCAGCCGCGGCTGCGGCGGTAGCGCGTTCCACCATCAAGCGCTGGGCCGACCAGGGGATCTTGCCGTTTTCGCGGACGGCTGGCGGCCACCGCCGGTTCGAGCGCTTCGCCATCGAGCGACTGCTTCGCGAGCAGCTGGTGTCGGTCTCTCCGGGCGACTCGGTGGTTTCCGCGTGGGTCCGCTGCCTGGTGGACGCACGACGCCACGAGATCGACGGTCGGCTCCTCGAGGCGAAGGCTCGGCTTGGGTCCTGGTGGCGCGTGGCCGACGAGCTCGCTGTCGTCCTCGTCGAGGTGGGCCAGCAGTGGGAGTGTGGACGCCTGACGATCGCGGACGAGCACGTTGCCTCTGACGCATTGGCGCGAGCGCTCGCTCGCGTCGGTGATGTGCTTCCGATTCGCCTCGATGGACCGCGGTGTCTGCTCGCCTGCGCGGGCGAGGACGAGCACACGCTCGGACTGTCACTCGCTGAGCTGTGCCTGCGCGAGCTTGGTTGGACGCCGTCGTGGCTCGGTCGCCGCACGCCGGTCGAGGAGGTGAACCGGTTGGTGCGGGGCGGCCAGGCGGCGATGGTGGCGCTGTCCGCGTCGGTGGTTCTTGGCGACGAGCAGGCTCTACGCGCGATCACCGACGAAGTGGGCGCGGCCTGCAAGGAGAGAGGCGCTGGTCTTCTACTCGGCGGCCGAGGCGCATGGCCATCCCCGCCTTCCTACGGTGTCCGCGTGACTTCGTTCGCCGCCTTTCATCACTACCTCGCAGCAGAGGGAGATCGACGATGAGCGCGGGACCTCCCCCGGCGGGCGACTCTCGATCGCCGGAGCGAAGCTGATGGCGGGGCTCCAGCGAGAGCGCTCGCTGCTCCTGACCGGGGCCACGGGATTCGTCGGTGGCGCGGTGAGAGCGGCCCTCGCGCACGAGGGATGGCGCGTTCGGTGCCTGACTCGGGATGCCGCGCGCGCCCGGAAGCGCGAGCCCGCCCTCGACTGGGCGCAAGGCGACGTGGCGGATCCGGCCTCGTGTGCTCGCGCGATCGACGGATGCCAGGCAGCGCTCTACCTCGTGCACGGGATCGGCGAGGGCGGGGATTACCATCGGCACGAGGTGACGGCCGCGGCGACCTTCTCGAAGGCCGCGGCCGCAGCCGGCGTCGAACGCATCGTGTACCTCGGCGGCGTCGCGCCGATCGGCACTGGCTCCGATCACCTGCGCAGCCGGCTCGACGTGGGCGAAGCGCTCCGTGCCGGTTCGGTGAAGACCATCGAGCTGCGCGCAAGCATGATCGTCGGGCACGGCAGCCTCAGCTGGCTCATCGTCCGCGACCTGACGGCCCGGTTGCCGTTCATGGTCCTGCCGCGGTGGCTGAAGTCGCGCACCCAGCCGGTCGCGATCGACGATGTCGTCATGGCGCTGGTGCGGGCGCTCGAGCTGCCCCTCGGGGCGAGCGCCTGGTTCGATATCCCTGGACCGATCACGCTCTCCGGAAAGGAGATCCTCGAGGAGACCGCGCGGGTCATGGACCTTAGGCACCCGCGCATGGTCGCGGTGCCCTTCTTGTCCCCGCGACTATCGTCGCTGTGGGTTCGCTTCGTCACGCGCGCCCAGTGGTCCGTGGCGCGCGAGGTCGTGATCGGCCTGACCGAGGATCTGCTGGCACGAGACGACCGCTTCTGGGAGCTCATCGGCCATACGCATCGATTGTCCTTCGCCGAGGCGGCCAGGCAAGCTCTCGATGCCGAGGGCGCCGACCGCCGCATCCAGGGACCCTGGGGTGCCATCGAGCGCGCGAGGGGCCTCGCCAGGAGCTCGGCATGAGCGGCGCCGCGACAGGCCTCTCGTCCCTCACGTCGCGCAGCGCATCGCCGGGGCCCGCGCAGAACGCGAGGACGACGATGAGCGCGACGACGAAGAACACGCAGGCGACGAAGACCGTGAGCCAGGGCGAGGGCCGCCGACGTCGAGCTGGCGACGCCCGCGAGCGAGCGTTGGTGCGTGAACGTAGGTGCTTCGAGCCCGAGTAAGATGCGAAGCAGCGTCGTCTTGCCCGACCCCGACGGGCCAACGAGCGCGACGACCTCCGCGCCGAGCGAGAGCGTGAGCCGATCGAGGACGAGCGTCTCGCCTCGTCGGACCGAGACGTCCTCGAGCCGAAGGACCTGGCTCGCGTCGCTCATCGCGACCTCCGTCGTGCGAGCGCGACGACGCCGACCGACGCCGCGGCGAACGTGATGAGCACGTGGAGTACCGCGAGGGCCGAGACGACCGCGGGCGGCCCATTCGCCTCGAGCGTGAAGATCCGGACCGTGAGCGGCTCGCCGCCTGGCGGATAGAAGAGCGCAGCCGTCTCGAGATCGCGCAGCGCGAACACCAGGGCCAAGACGAACGTCGCAACCAGCTCTCCCGAGCCCGGACTCTCGCGCGTGGGGGCGATTGCCGAGCACGGCGACGGCGCGCCGTCCCGCGAAGCGACGTTCGAGCCAGAAGAGGGCGAGCGCCACGACGACGAGCGGAAGCACGAAGGTAACCGTTCACGGGGCCCCTCATGAACCCCCGGCATAGATGCCGGGGCACATGAAGAGGGCGCGAAAGCCCGACTCCGCCGGGCTGCCCGTGGTGGGTCCTGAAGAGAACCCAATGGGCAGCCCGCTTCGGGCT
>SXIE01000467.1 GCA_005772945.1 Pseudomonadota bacterium | reverse complement strand
TTCATCAGGCGCAGCGGCCGGAACTCGTCCTCGCTGAGCTCGCCCGCGAGACGCCGCTGGACCTGATTGCGATACTCCTCGACCCGTTCGCGGACGAGGCGGATGTCAGTGGTGTCGTAGCGGTACATCGACGGAATGCTGGCTTTGATGACAATACGTGTCAACAATAAAGATGACCAAATTGGTCAACAATCCAGCAGGCCCCGAGGAGCGCCATGCGCGCGGCCCAGCGCCCCGTCGCTCAGAGCTCGATGCGGACGCCGACCTCTTCGACTTGGTCGCTCGGAAGGCTGAAGTAGGTTGAGGCCGGGCGCGAGTTGCGCATGAGCGCCTGGAACAGGACAGCGCGCCAGCGCGACATGCGACCCGAGCCGTTGGGGACGATGGTCGAGTGGCCGACGAAGATGTCGGTCGCGTTCGCGTCGATAGGGACGCCGCGTGTCTCGAGTTCGCGCAGGACCTCGCCGAGGTTCGGCGAGTCGCGGTAGCCGTAGCGCGCGTGCACCCGGTAGAAGCCGTCGTTCGCGTTGTCGATCGACAGACGGTCGACCGGTGAGATCTCGGGGACGTGCTCGATCATCACCGTCAGGAGGATGATCTTCTCGTGCAGCGCGTGCGAGTGCTTGACGTGATGGCAGAGCATCGGCGGCGCGCCGAGGTCGCCGCGCGTCAGGAACACGGCGGCCCCGGGGATGCGCGCCACGCGGTCGCGCTCGAGGTGCTCCTTGAACACCGGGAGCGGAAGCGACATCTCCTGCAGGCGCCGCCGCACCGCCTCGGTGCCCGCAATCCAGGTCGTCATGATGATGAGGACCAGAGCACCGACCGCGAACGGAACCCAGCCTCCGGTCGGCAGCTTCGGCAAATTTGCGACGAGGAATGGCACATCGAGCGCGAGAAAGAGCAGCGTCAGCGTCAGCGTGGTCGCCGAGCCCCAACGGGACTTCATGGCCGCATGGAAGAGCACCGACGTGACGATCATCGAGCCGGTGACCGCAATCCCGTATGCCGAGGCGAGCGCACTCGAGTCCCGGAAGAAGAGGATGAGCATCGCGCAGGCCAGGAACAGGAGGAGATTGGCCTGGGGGACGTAGACCTGCCCCTCGAGGTCGGCCGAGGTGTGAACGACCGTCAGCCGAGGCAGGAGACCAAGCTGGATACCCTGGTGGACGATCGAAAAGATGCCCGAAATGAGCGCCTGCGAGGCGATGATGGCCGCCATCGTCGCTAGAACGACCATCGGGTAGAGCAGCGGCTGCGGGACCATCTCATAGAACGGATTCTCGACCGCGTGCCCGATGCCGCCCGGGTGTAGGTTGTCGAGCAGGAAGGCGCCCTGGCCGGCATAGCTGATGAGCAGGCTCGGCAGGACGATCCAGAGCCAGGCGCGACGGATCGGGCGCCGACCGAAGTGCCCGAGATCCGCAAACAGGGCCTCGCCCCCGGTGATGACGAGCACGATCGAGCCAAGCACGAGGAAGCTGGTCCAGTCGGTGGACAAGAGCGCGAAGGCATAGCTCGGGTCGACGGCGCGCAGGATGTTGGGGTGCTCGATGATGCGCGGGAGCCCGAGCGCCACGATGGCGATAAACCAGATGATCATGATGGGGCCGAACAGGGCGCCCAGCCCGGCGGTCCCGCGTCGCTGGAACATGAAAAGGCCCGCAAGAATGGCGAGCGCGATGGGTGCGATCCAGGGCTCGAAGCTCTTCGAGTGCGTGTCGAGACCTTCGACCGCCCCGAGCACCGAGATGGCCGGCGTCAACATCCCATCCGCGAAGAGAAGCGCGGTGCCCGCGAGACCGAAGAAGAGCAGCCAGCGCGGGGCGCGTCCCGAGACGTGGCGGCGCGCGATGAGGGCGAGCAGGGCCAGCGCCCCACCCTCGCCGCGGTTGTCGGCGCGCAGGATGAAGAGGCAGTATTGAAGGGTGACGATCAGGACGAGCGCCCAGATGACGCACGACACGATCCCCAGGATGTGCGCCTCGCTCGCCGCCGTGCCACCCTCGGTGAAGTGCTTGACGCTTTCCCGAAAAGCGTAGAGCGGCGACGTCCCGATGTCCCCGAACACGACCCCCAAGGCGCCCAGCATGAGCTTCCACGGGGGTTGCGCGTGCGCCACGGGAACGGGCGTGGCTTCGCTCGAAGGCAAGGCACTGGTCGTGATCGCCGGCATCTTTCCTCGCGCGAGCCGCGCCTGTCGCGCGCTGCGCCATGTCCCCTGCAACAGCCCGGTGGGCTGAAGGGGGGTGCCTAACGCCCTGCGGGGGCGTTGGCAAGCGAAACACGGTAACGGGACCGCAGCGGGTACGTTACGCGGTCAGGCGGTCGCCACGCCCTTGAACCAAGCCACCGAAGCGGCGATCGCGCCGTCGATGGGGCGCGGTCGATAGCCGAGCTCGTGCTGGGCGCGAGCGGTCGAAAAGTAGAGCCAGCGGCCGGCGACGTACGTGACGGACTTCTCGGTGAAGAAGGGCGGACGGCGCGTGATGTGGGTGGCGATGGTCTCGGCGACCCGTCCGAGACCGGCGAACAGCGCGACCGGCGCCTCGAAGCGCGGCGCGGGGCGGCCGGCGACCTTGGCGACGCGGTTCGCGAAGTCGCGGTAGCTGATGTTCTCGCCGCCCAAGATGTAGCGACGCCGGCTCTCCCCGCGCACGGCCGCGAGGAGGTGCCCCTCGGCGACGTCGCGCACGTCGACGCCGTTGAAGCCGCCGGCGACGATCGCGGGCAGCCGGCCGCGCAGGAGATCGCTCACCATCTTGCCGGTCGGGGTCGGGCCGATATCGTTCGCACCGAACGGGAATGCGGGGTTGACGGCCACCACGTCGAGGTCGGGGCCGGCCAGCGCGAACGCTTCCAGCTCGCTGATGTACTTCGAGAGGACGTAGTCGCTGGCGACATCCCAATCGCAGAACGGGGTGTCCTCGTCGGCGAGTTCAGCGCCCGGACGCGTGCCGATCGCGGCGATGGAGCTGGTGTGGACGACCCGCGGCACACCCGCACGGCGCGCGGCGCTCATCACGTTGCGCGTGCCGCCGACGTTGACGTCGAACATGGTGCGCGGCACCGGGAGCCAGAGGGCGTAGATCGCGGCGAGGTTGAAGACGATCGAGGCGCCCGCCATCTGCTCGGCGAGCACGATCGGATCGGACAGGTCACCGTGAACGATGCGAACGCGGAGCCCTTCGAGCATGGGCGCGGGGTCGTGCGGCAGGACGAGGCAGGTCGTCTCGACCCCCTCTTCGACGAGGCGACGCACGACGTGATTGCCGATGAACCCAGCCGCGCCGGTCACGAAGGCGCGCGGGTAGGTCTTCGCGAGGTCGATTCCGTCAAGGGACATAGCAGGCCTCCACGAGACCGTCGGCGGAGATGCGCACGAGGATCGTGTCGTCTCCGTGCTCGGTGCCGGACGTCTTGATATCGTCGCGGTTCTCGGTCGACAAGATGTGGTTGGGAAGCAGGATCTCCGCGAGGTTCAGCAGCGTGTCGGCGGTCGGCAGCGTGACGCCGTTGAAGGTCTTGCGACCCGACGAGATGAGGGCCCAGTCCTGACTCGAGGCCGAGGGAAATACGCGCGCCAGGAACGCGCGCGAGGTCGATGAGCTGCTGCCGTGATGGGCGACCTTGAGGACGTTCGACTTGAGGCTGATTTCACCGGAGTCGTTCGCGGCGATGAGGGCGTCTTCGATGTCTTGCTCGAGGTCGGCCATCAGGAGCGCCTGGCGATTGCCCCAGCGGAGGGCGAGCACGACCGAGGTGTTGTTGATGTCGGTGCCCGAGGGGCTGGCGCTGTTGCCGCTCGGGGGGGTCTCGGAGGACCAGAGGAGGGTGGCGTCGACGTACTCGCCGAAGAGATCGGTCGCGGTGAAGACGCGCGGCACGAGCTCGGGAATGGCGGGCGTGAAGACGTCGCCACCGACGCGGGTGGCGTCGCCGGCGGCCGCCCCGCGCGCGGCCAGGAAGCCGCTCGAGTTCGCGTCGAAGCCGGAGTCGACGTAGCGCGCGATCTCGAAGGTCGAGGCGACGCGCTCGACGCCGCCGTAGTGGTCTTCGTGCGCGTGCGTGATGACGAGTCCATGGAGGATCTCGCCGGGGATCAGGCCGTTCGTGAGGAGGTAGTTGACGACGACGTCGCCGCCGGGCGACGCGCCGGGGAGGTTGCCCGAGGGGCCGGCATCGAGCAGGACGTTGCGCGACTCGAGCTCGCGGCTGTCGTAGTAGGGGGTCTGCACCCAAATCGCGTCGCCCTGCCCCACGTCGATGATGTGGATGCGCAGCTCTTCGGGCGGGAAGGTGGCGAGGGTGTCGGGGGCGCAGTAGGGGCCGTCCGTCCGCCCCTCGCCGAGTTCGCGCGTGAGGTCGGGCAGGCGCGTGTCGATACAGCCCACGAGAAAGAGCAGTGCTGAGAAGGCGAAGTGCGCGCGTCGCATCGGAACCTTGATAGCACGTCCGATGACGGGTAGACAGCCGGGTGTGGCCCTGGGAATGTGGCTCCGGGTCACGCGGGTTTCGCGCGCCCAGGGGTCCGCCTGGCTCAAGCCCAACACGAGGTCTTCGCGATGGTTCGACGCATGCTGTTCGTGATGTTGAGCGCTTCGGCGGCCTTGGGTGGTGCCTGCGCCACCAGTCATATCGAAGGGACGGAGATCGCGGACACGAAGCCGAACCGCGAGATCTGGGCGCGCGTGATGGAATATCGCAAGGCGGTCGAAGAGCGGGACGCCGAGCACCTGTTGGCGATGGTGTCGCGCAAGTACTTCGAGAACGGATCGACCACGGACGAAACGGTCGACGACTACGGTTACGACGAGCTGCGCGACCGCGTGCTGGCGGACTTCAAGGACCACGTGGTCGAGGTCCAGATGCGCATCATGATGCGGCGGATCGACATCGACGGGGATCGGGCGCACGCCGATTACGAGTACTTCTACAACTTCAAGTACACCGAAGGCGGCATGTCCGGGTGGAAACCGAAGAACGATTTCAATCGGTTGGATTTCGTGCGCGAGGACGGCGCATGGAAGATCGCGGGCGGTCTCTGACGACGGCGCGCGGGCAAGCGCTTCGCGCCCGAGTTCGCTGGGGTGCGCTCGGGTTCCTCGCGCTTTGGGCTGGGCTGGGGGGCGCGGCGCGAGCGGCGGAACCGGTGCCCGCCGTACCCGCAGACGACCTCGGCGTGGCGCGCGCGGCGCTCTGGGAGTGGCGGCTGACGGACGCGGAAACGGCGCTCGCGGCGAGCAAAGAGGCGGGCGCGGAGCGTGAGGTGCTGCTGGCGCAGCTCGATCTGCAGCGCTCGCGCTTCCGCGAGGTCGTCACGCGCCTCGGCCCGCTGGTCGAGGGCGGGCGAGGGACGTATGGGGCGCGGGTCCTCTTGGGTCGCGCATACCTGGATCTGGGCGAGCACGATCGAGGCATCAAGGTCCTCGACGCACTCGCGGACGACTACAACGCGGACCGCATCAAGGCCGCGCGCGACCTGATGTGGCTGGGCGTGGCGCTGCACTGGACGGACTACGTCAAGAACGCGAACCGCGTCTTCAAGGAGGCGCTCGACCTCGATGGCGCGCTCGACGAGGCGCGGCTCTATTGGGCCGATCTCTTCCTCGCGAAGTACAACTATCGCGATTCGGACGGGCTTTTGCGGGAGGTGCTGACGAAGCGCCCCGACGACGTGCGCGCGAACGTCGGCGCCGCGCGCGTGGCAATCGAGAGTGACCGGGCCTTCGCCGAGGCGGGGGTGCGGCTCGGGAAGGTGCTCACGCGGGCGCCCGAATGCGTGCCGGCGCACAATCTGCTCGCGCTGGTAGACCTTCAGAATGAGCGGCTGCAGGCGGCTGCGGAGCGCCTGGAGAGCCAGAGCCTGCGCCTGGCGCCCAACGACCCCGAGGCCTTGGCGCTGCTCGGCGCCACGTACTATCTGATGGATGACACGACGCGCTATCGCGCGGTCGAGAAGCGCGCACTCGGGCTGAATCCTCGCTTTGCGGCGTTCTATACGATCGTCGCGGACCATGCGGAGCGCGAGCATCGGTACGCCGAGGCCATCGCGCTCTTGGAGAAGGCGCTCACCTTGAACCCGGAGTTCTGGGACGCGGTGGCGGCGCTCGGGACGGGGTATTCGCGGATCGGCGACGACGACAAGGCCAAGCAGACGCTGCAGCAGGCCTTCGACGGCGACCCCTACAACGTGAAGACCTACAACCTGCTCGCGCACTTCTATGACGACGTGGAAAAGAACTTCGCGTGGGTCGAGGCGGGGCCGTTTCGGCTGCGCGTGAACAAGCGCGAAAAGGAGGTCCTCGCGCGCTATGTGCCAAAACTGCTGAACGAGGCGTACGGACACTTCACCAAGAAGTATGGGTTCAAGCCGAAGCCGCCGCTGCACGTCGAAATCTTCAATGACACCGAGACCTTCGCCGTGCGGTCGACGGGCTTGCCGGGGCTCGCTGCGCACGGGATCTGCTTCGGTCACGTCATCACGGCGCGCTCGCCGTCCGCTGGCAATTTCAATTGGGCTGAGGTCCTCTGGCACGAGCTCGCGCACACCTACCACATCCAGCTCTCGGACAGTCGCGTGCCGCGGTGGTTCACCGAGGGCATGGCGGTCTTCGAGTCGACCGAGGGGCGCCCCGAGTGGGAGCGCGAAATGGATCTCGAATTGCGCCACGCCTTTCGCGCCAAGACTCTGAGGGGCGCGGCGGACTTCGACCTCAGCTTCACGCAGGCCAAGAGCATCGACGACATCCTGGTCGCCTACTATCAGGCGTACGAGGTCGCGCGCTTCATCCACGCCGAATGGGGATTCGCGAAGTTGAAGCGGATGCTCGAGCTCTGGGGCAAGCGCAAGACCACGCCGGACGTGTTTCGGCAGGCGCTCGGCATCGACATCGCGACGTTCGACACGCGCTTTTTCGCGTGGCTCGGCAAGGAGTTGGCCTACCTGGATCGCGCGTTTCCATGGGAGCTGGCGAGCTACCGGGCGAACGCGGAGGCGCGCATCGCGACGGGCCGGAAGCCCGACGCCAACGGGACCCAGCTGGCCGAGGCGGCCGCGGCGGCACTCGCCACGCAGGATGAGGCCGGCGCGGCGAGCTTCGCCGAGCGCGCGGTGCAGGCGGGTGACCACGGCCTCGCGCTGTTCGTGCGCGGCGGCTTGCGACTCGCGAAAGGCGACAAGGCGGGCGGCAAGGCGGACTTCGAGGCTATCCTGGCGGCCGGGGGCGATGCGCTCGAAGTCCGGCAGAAGCTTGCGGCGCTCGCGCTGGAGGCCAAGGACCTGCCGGCGGCGGCGACCCATCTCGAGGCCGCCATCGCGCTCAACCCAAAAGATCAGGCGCTGTTCGAGGCGCTCATCCGCGTGCTCGAAACCTCGGCGCGCAAGACCGATGCCTATGCGGTGCGGGTGCGCCTCGCGCGCGTCGACCAAATGGATGTCGCGCTCGCCAGCGAGCTCCTCGCGGGCGTCGCGACCCACGGCGGCACCAAGGCCGACGTGCTGCACTGGGGCGAGCGCACGACGCACATCGCCCCGTTTTCTGCGGCTACGCACGTCGTATTCGCGAAAGCCGCCGCCGCGTTCGGCCTGAACGACGTCGCGCAGTTCGAGGCCGAGTCGGCGCTGCTCATCGATCCCCAGAATGCGGACGCGCGCGCGATCCTGGGGCGCTGATTCGCCGCGTCAGCGCGCGAAGAACGGCGACCGGCGGCCCGCCCACGGCGCCGCCAATTCGATCTGCCGCGCCAACCCGAGCACGGTCTCCTCCTCGAAGAGACGGCCCGCGAGCTGAACCCCGATCGGCATGCCGGCGCGCGTGAGACCCGCTGGAACCGAGGCAGCCGGGTGCCCGCCGAGGTTGAAGGCCGCGGTGAACGCGCCGATATCGGCCGCCTGCTCGAAGGCCGTCGCCGGATCACCGTCCCGCCACGTTCCGATCCGCGGCGGCGGCGCGGGCACCGTCGGCGTGATCCAGATATCGGCATCGCCGAACCACGCGTGAATCCGTGCGCGCAGTTCGCCTCGCCGTTGCAGCGCGAAGCCCTTGGGGATCGCTCGCCCCGCCACCCTCAGCCAACGCGTGATGGACTGCACCCCGCCCTCGGCGGGTACCGACACGCTGGCGACCATGTGCTGCCAGACTGGCAGAAATTCCGCGAGCGACCCATCTGGCACTTTCCCTTCTTCCACGTGGTGCCCGAGCGACGCGACCACGCGCAGCGTCTCCTCCAGTGCCGCGCGCACCTCGGGGTCCACCCGCGCTATCGGAGATGCGGCGGAGAAGCGCACTCTGAGCGGACGCGCGGCCCCTCGCTCGGACACATTCCGGACGCCCGCGGCGAAGGTGTGCGCGGGCTTCGGGGCCCAATGCTCGCGTCCATTCCAAGTGCCCGCAAGCGCATCGAGCATCCCCGCCGCGTCTTCCACCGAATGTGCCATCGGTCCCGTCGACACGAGCGACGTACGATCGTCGCGGCCATAGGGATCGGGCACGCGCCAGCGCGACGGCTTGAGGCCGAAAAGATGGCAGAAGGCCGACGGAATCCGAATCGAGCCGGCCCCGTCGCTGCCCTGCGCGATCGGCACGAGCCCGGCGGCCACGGCGGCCCCGGAGCCGCCACTGGAGCCACCGGCGGAGAACTCGAGGTTCCAGGGATTGCGTGTCGGCGGGTGGATATCCGGCTCGGTCACCGGCATCGTGCCGAACTCGGAGGTGGCCAGCTTGCCCATGACGACGAAGCCGGCGCGCCTGAGCGACGCGGTCGTCCGGTCGTCGAACGGCGTCCAAAGATGCCGGAATGAACGCGAACCAAACCGCGTGAATGTGCCACGTGCGAAATTGAGATCTTTGATGCCGACCGGCACGCCATAGAAGGGCGGAAGGCGCTCGTTTCGCAGCAGGCTGCGCAGCGCGAGGGCGCGGTCCTTCAGCCGCGCGTCGAGGACGGCCTGCGCACCGGTCAGCTGCACAAAGGCTTGAAGGTCTGAGTCGAGCCGCTCTGCGCGCCCCAGAAAGAAGCGGACGACCTCCTCGCACGACAGCTCGCGGCGGCGGATTCCGGTCGCAAGGGCCGTCGCCGAAAGCAGCAGGAGTTCCGTGGCCGACGAGGACGCGCAGCGGGCGGGATTCGAAGCCATGGCGGGCGCATAGCAATTCGGGGCGCTATTGGCCATGACGGCGACCCGCGCCGGCGCCGGCACGAGTTGGGCACACGCGCAAGTTTCTCGACCCGATTCCGGTGGACAAGGGCCGTCCCCCGCGCCATGGTGCGGCGTTCGCGCGTGGATGGGGGTGTCGTGGCCACCATCACAAAGGACGGAACGCTTGACGATTCGAAGGCATGAGCCGGCGCGCCTTCTGTTTCCGCACTATCGCGGGATGCTGCGGGCGGCCCTTTTGTGGACGGCCGTCATGGCACTCGCCGTCGGGACGACAGACGACGCCCGCGCGGACGGCGGCCATGTGCCGCTCGCTTGGCCGCATGCGGTCGACCCCGACCTTCGTGGCGTCGGGCTCGAGGACCTCGACCTCATCCCCGGTGAGGGGACCGAGCTCGGGCATGCTCTCGCGCGCTACGTGCGCGCCTCGGGCGTGGGCGCCTTCCTGAGCGTTGTGTCGACGTCGTTCGTGTCGGCGACGTCGGATGAAATCGTCGTCGACATCGTGGGACGCGCGGCCCGCTTCACCGACGCCGACCGCACCCAACGCGGCCGGGGCTTGGGCGTCGTGCGCGTGGCCGTCCCTCTGGCCGACGGTGCCGCGGTTTGTGACTTCGGGACGCCGCGAATCGTCTTCGAACGCGCGCTGTCCGACTTGCGCCTGCGTATCGCCGTCAGCTTGGCGGGCGAGCTCGCCATTCTCGAGGACCCCTCGCTCGGCTTCCGGCGCGTCTTTCCGGTGGGCGTGGGCGCCATCGATCGCATCCGCGCGAAGGGCCGCGTCGCCTCCCTGACGCCGTCGACCGAATGGGGCCACGTCGACAAGAAAGACGCCTACCGCGCGCTCGGCTCGTGGTTCCGCGGCAAGCCCTACATTCCCCTGGCAGTCCCCTTCGTCTGGACCGGCTCGGACGGCGCGCTGCACCGTGCGTTCGGCGTGACGCGCGTGGCCTTTCACGCCTGGCAGGGACGGCAGCTCGTTCGTGGCTTCATTTCACACGGCTGCATGACACTGCGCGACGCGGACCTCGACGAGCTCTCGGCGTTCGTTCAGGGCACGGCCGGCGCGCTCCCAACGGCTATCCGCGGCGCTTCGCGGGCCGACGCGTGGCACCCCTACCCACACGCGAACGACCGATTCTACCGGCTCAAGAACTTCGGGACCGATGTGGCCCCGTCGTACCGTGTCGCCGGCAACCTCTACGTCATCGAGCGGGTTGTCGGTGCGCCGCTGGCGGACGAGGAGCTCGTCGACATCTACATGGATCCCGAGGCCCGCGCCCGCACCGGGCTCGTCGTCGCTGGCCGCCGCGCGTCCCTGTTCGTGCCTTGACGCTGTAGCGAGCCCGCCGCTGCGTAGGCCCGCAGACCCACGATGCGAAAACAAGAAAGCCCGGCGCTCTGGCCGGGCTCTCTCGTCTCTCGTTCTTTAGAAGGGCCTGCGTTAGCGGCGGGCCGGCGCCGAACCTAGAACTCGCCCTGCTGCTCGGTCTGCTGCGTCACCAGATTGATCTTCTTCACGCCGAATCGCCGAATCGCGGCGGACACTTGCGCGACGAACCCGTACTGCACCGATGCATCTGCGCGAAGGCTGACGTCCGCGTTCTCGGGGTCGCCGGGGATGAGCATCTTCAGCTTGTTCTTCAGATCCGCCGGAGGCACCACGTCGGCCTTGTCACCCATTGCCACCGTGATCCGTTGCTTGCTGTCGATGGAGATGTTGAGGCTGACCTTCTCCTTGGGAGGATCGATGACCTGTGCGGCCGCCTTGGGAAGGTCGACCTCGACGCCCTGGTCGAGCATCGGAGCGGACACCATGAACACGATCAG
>SXIE01000466.1 GCA_005772945.1 Pseudomonadota bacterium | reverse complement strand
GCCGGTGTCGGTGCCGAGCGCTCCGGCGGCCATGCCGCAGGCGACCGCGACGGCCGAGCCGCCCGAGCTCCCGCCCGGGACGCAGCGCGGGTCCCAGGGGTTCTTGGCCGGGAAGTAGCTCGAGTTTTCGGTCGAGCTGCCCATCGCGAACTCGTCCTGGTTCGTCTTGCCGAGGACGATCGCGTCGGCGGCGCGCAGGCGGGCGATGACGGTCTCGTCGTAGGGCGGGACCCAGCCGGCGAGGATCTTGGAGCCGGCGGTGGTGACGAGACCCTCGGTGCAGATCTGGTCTTTGACGGCGATGACCGCGCCGGCCAAGGAGCCGAGCGCGCCGCCGGCCGCGCGGCGTTGGTCGAGGGCGCGCGCGGTGGCGCGGGCGCGGTCGGCGTCCATCCTTATATAGGCGCCCAGTCGGGGGTCGTGGGCGGCGGTCTGGGCGAGGTGCGCGTCGACGAGCGCCTCGGCCGTGAGCGCGCCTTCGTGAACGGCGTTCACTTGGCCCGCCAGAGATAGTTTGTGTACCAACGAATCGGCGGTCGCGGGCGCCATCAGCCGAGCCCCTTCGGCGTCGGGACCAGGAACGACTGGTCGTCGTGCTCGGGTGCGCCGGCCAGGGCGCGCGCGCGGTCGAGGGTCGGCCCCGGCAGGTCGGCGCGGAGCGGCGCGACGAAGGGTGTCGGGTGGACCAGCGGCGCGACGTGGGTGACGTCGACGGCTTGCAGCTCGGCGACGTAGGCGAGGATCTTCGCGAGATCGCCTTCGAGCGCGCGGAGCTCGTCCGGGGAGAGGGCCAGGCGCGCGAGACGCGCGACGTGCGAGACGTCGACCATAGTGGGCACCGTGGGCACGGTGGGCGCGGTCGGCGCGGTCGGCGCGCGGGTGGCTGCGGGGTCGGTCGGGGGCTCGTTCGCCATGGGCGAAGGCCATGTCACGGCCGCGCCGAGCGGTCAAGACGCTCACCGCGCGCTCGCGCGCTCAGGGGACGAGGGCGGAGCGCGCCGCGGCCGCGGCGTCGGGCGAAGGTGGCGTGATGCGAATGTGCTGGTGGTCGTCGTGGTCGCGAATGACGCGCACGAGGCGCGCCGTGATGAGGGGCGACTGGCGGGCGCCGGGCAGCTCGCGCAGGATTCGCGCGTAGAGGCGCGGACCGATCAGGATGGCGTCGATCGGGGTCCCGAGACGTTGGGCGGTGGTCGTGAGCGCCTCGAACCAGTCCCAGGTCGCGCGCAGATCGACGTGCTCGACGGCGTCGGCGAAGCGACGCTTCGGATCGGCGACCGGGTACGAGAGATCGGCGTCGCGCCCGGCCATGTGAGTCGCGTGGGCGCCCTCGATGAGGAGCTCCCAGGCCTCCCAGGCGCGGGTCGGCGTGCCGGCGGGGCCGATGGGGGGGGCGAGGTCAGCGCGTGCGAGCCAACGGGTTTCGCTCGGAAAGACGCCCGGGCGGCCCGGGGACCAGGGGCCGATACGGACGTCGCGCACGTCGGCGAGACGCAGCGACCTATCGTTGCCGGCGCTGCCGGTGGTGACGACGACGAGCTGGCGCGCGCTGGCGTGGTCGATCCAATGCCGGCGGCGGACGGGCGTGCCGTCGGGGTCGTGCCACGCGCTGCTCGCGGCGAGCTCGGCGCGGGCGGCGGCGCGAACGAGCGTCGTCTCGAGGGCGGCGAGGGTCGCCGAATCCGGCGCGGGCAGGGCACGATAGCGGCGCACGTGGACCAGCAGCGTGTCGCCTGGGGCGGGATCGGCGGCGACGATGCGGCGCTCGATCAGGATGCTCTCCTCGGGAGAGCGGAAACGGTCGGGCGCGTCGGACAACGTCGCGGCGGCTACGACCTCCTGCGTCACCGAGGTGGCGGCTTCGGGTTGGGCGCGCGCGCGCAGCAGCGCAGCCTCGCGGCCGCTCTCGAGGCGGGTCAGCACGCCGGGGTCGACCTGACCGCAGCCCGCCTGGGCCACGTCGCCGACCGCGAGAGCGAGGCCCGGATGCGCGCGATGCCAGGCGGCGTGCGCGACGATGAGAGCGCGGGCCAAGGCTGGCTGGGACCAGCCGCGACCGCGCACGCGGTCTTTCCAAGCGAGGCCGGCGGCCTCGGCGGTCTCGAGGGATTGCAGATCGACGAGGCCGGTGCAGGCCCAGCGCTCGAGGCCCTGGCGCGCGATCGCCGCGTGGCGTGCGCTCGCGCCGGGGACGCGGCGGACCTCGCGCCAGGCCGCCTCGACCGCCTCCGGGGTGTGCCAGACGATCGGCGGGAGGACGGCAGACGCTGGGCGCGGCGCGAGATCCGGTCCGGCGCTGAACAAAGTCCAAAGGGCGATGACGAGGGCCACCTCGGCAGGATGCCGCGCGCGCGGGTGCACGTCGAGAATTCGCGCGCTCGGCGCCGAGATGAAGGTCAGGGTGGGCGCGGCGTGATCGACGGCTCGGTCGCGTACGAAAGACCTGGATATGTTTCGAGAAAACGCTCGAACAGGTGGGTGACGTCGAGCGAGAAATGGCCAAGGATCGGCCAGGCATCGACCAGGTGGTCGTCGCTCGCGCGGTCCTCTTTGGGGACGAGCGTGACGACGAACGGAACGCCGAGCTCGTTGCGCCGATCGCTCACGACGCCGACGAGGCCCGGGTAGGCATCGCGGCCGCCGACGGACCAAAAGACGAGATCGCCGGGCAAGAAGAGGGACGCGTCCTCGGGCTTGTCGGTCGCGAGCGGCGCGGACGGGAGGAAGGCGCGCGCGAAGGCGAAGAGGTATGCGACGCGGCGGTGATCCATCGCCTTGTCGGGGCTCTTGTGGGTGAAGAGCTCGGTCGGATAGCGCTTGGGATCGGTGACGCGGTCGTGGTGAACGAGCTGCTGGAGATCGACGCGAACCTGGCGCAGGCAGCGTACGACGATGTCGGCCGAGGTACCGATGTGGTCGGGGACGTCGCCCCAGGGAAAGGCGATCGGCTCGGCGTTGGCGGCGTAGCGGACGCCGCGCACGGAGGCCGCTTCGGCGCAGGCGAGGACCGTCACGCGATCGGAGTCGAGCGGCGGCGGCCAGGGCGGGAGCGCAGGGATCTTGCCGCCGGGACCGCGCAGCTGGACGACGTCGCGGATGGCGGCGTCGAAGGCGAGCTGCTTGGCGTGGAACTCGACGGGCGAGATGAAGATCGGGGAGAAGACCCAGATCCAGAGCGCCGCGATGCCGCCGAGCACGACGAGCGCGATGCCGGTCCAGGCCAGCGGCGTGAGTCGGCGGCGCCGGCGTGGGCGCTTGAGGCCGCCAAGGAGGTCGTTCATGTGCGCGGGGCCGGGCTCATCCCGGTCTCATCCCACCCTGTCGGCCAGGGCGAGCCCCCAGAACCAGAGAAGGCCGGTGGCGGCGAGCGCGTAGCGCGGCAGGCGATCGGCGGGCGTGCCGTGAAGGCCCGCGACGAGGGCGCCGAGGCCGAGGAAGAGACCACCGACGAGCGCCGGACGGACGCCGGACGCGAAGAGACAGGCGAGGGTGCCGAGGGCGAGCGCGGCCACGATGAAGGTGGCTCCGGCCGGCCAGGTGGGCAGCGCGGACGCTGCGGGGACGGAGGGCGGTGTGGCGGCAGATGCTTGGTATACCAACGACTTTCCGACCAGCGGCAGCAGCGTGATCGCGAAGCAGATCGCGGCGATGAGGCGCACAGGGTCGACCATCGGGCGGGACCAGAGCCGAAACGAAGCGTCGGTGACGGGGCCGAGCGCGAGGATCGTCCCGGCGCCGGAGCCCTCGAGGTTGAGGACGCGCTGGATCGCCAGCGGCTCGAGGGCGGGACGGGTGAGGAGGAGCTCGCCGAGACCGATGAGAGCGGCGGCGCCGGCCAGGGCCGCGGTGAGGAGTCCGAGGCGCGCGGCGAGTTGGCGCGTGCGCGGGCCGCCCCGGAGCGCGAGAAGGACGAAGGCGGCGACGAACGCAAGCGGCGTCATGAGGCCGCCGAGGAGGTCGCTCGGGCGTGCGAGGGGAACGATCGCCTCGAACGCGAACGGGGTGCGGGCGAGCGTTTCGGGGTCGCCGATCGTGGCCGGCCAGCGCAGGACCGCGCCGCTGGCGTCCGCGAGGTGCGCGTGGCCGTCCGGGATGAGGAAGGTGAGGCCGAGGAGCAGGGCGGCGAAGGCCGCGAGCTCGACCGCGCGAGGGCCACTACGGAGCGCCGGGAGGTGGCGCGCGATGGCGCGTCCGAGGCTGCCCAGCGCCAGGCCGGAGAGGACGGTCACCAGCAGGGCCTCGAACGCTGGTGGGCGCGCGAGCGCGAGCGGCGGGGTCCCGAGCCCGGCGGCGAGT
>SXIE01000465.1 GCA_005772945.1 Pseudomonadota bacterium | reverse complement strand
GGCGCTGGAGCAGAAAAAGCTCGTTCGAGTTCGCGCGCAGGACGATCGCGTTCTTCTGTCCAGGGCGGAAGACGCGCTCGGGCGAGCGGTCGACGTCGTCGGAGCTCGGCTTGGCGCGCGCACCGCGCCCGCGCGCGACGTGCCCTTGCTCGTCGAGCACGCGCGACTTGGCGAGCGCGGCCAGCTCGATATTCTGTACACCAATGGTTCTGAGGGCCTCTTGTGCCATCGCGAGCTGGCCTTTGCCGCCGTCGACCAGGATCAGATCGGGCGCCTCACCGAACGCGTCGGGCCCGTGTGGCGCGGCGTCGGGCACGCCGGCGTCGCCCCGGACGCGCTTGAAGCGCCGCCCGAGCACCTCGAGCATCATGGCAAAATCGTTCGGCGTCGCGAGCCCCTTCACCTTGAACGTGCGATAGGCGCGCGGGGTCATGACCCCGTCGAGCGCCACGACCATCGAGCCCACGGGGTTCGTGCCCTGGATATTCGAGATGTCGAAGCACTCGATGCGACGCGGGAGCCGCGGCAGGTGGAGCCGCTGCTGGAGGCCGCTCAGCGTCTCGACGTGCTCGCCGTCACTGCGCTGCCGTTGACGCAGGGTCGTGCTGGCATTCTCGATCGCGAGCTCGAGCACGCGCCGCTTGTCGCCGCGTTCGGGACAGCGGACCTCGACGCGCCGGCCTTTGCTCTCCGTAAGAAGCTCCTCCCAGACCGACGCCCCGTCGAGCGGCAACGGCAAGAGGACCAGATCCGGCACCGGGCGCGTCAGCGCGTCGCCCTCCGCACGCTCGAGATCATCGCGGGCAAGCGCTCCGCGCTCTTCGCGAGCGAAATACGCCGAGAGAAACCCGTCGAGGAGCGCGTGATCGGGCAGCGACGAACGCCCGACCGGGTACGGGTGCGAGCCGACGAGGACCCCGCCGCGAAGCTGGAGGACCTGAAAAACGACGGCCTCGGCCTCGCGCGCAAAACCGATCGCGTCGATATCCAGGCGCTCAGCGAGGATGACCTTCTGCGGCTCGAGGGAGCGCTCGATCGCGTCGATCTGATCGCGGTAGCGCGCCGCGAGCTCGAAGGCGAGGTCGTTCGAGGCGGCGCTCATGTGCCCCCGCAGGCGCGCCAGAAGCGCCTCTCCACGCCCCGCCAGAAACAGCTTCGCGTCGTCGATGTTCTTCGCGTAGTCGGCGGGCGCGATCGGCAGCACGCATGGCGCCGGGCACCGCCCGATCTGGTGTTCGAGGCACGGGCGCGTGCGGCGCGCGAAGTCGGTGTCGCGGCACGTGCGCAGTTGGAAGTGGCGATTGACGACCTTGAGGGTCGCACGGATGGCGCTCGCCGCGTGGTACGGGCCGAAGTAGTCGGCCCCGTCGCGCTTGCGACGGCGGACGACCTGAAGGCGCGGAAAGGCGTGCTCGTAGCCGATACGCAGGTTCAGAAAGTTCTTGTCGTCCTTGAGCTTCACGTTGAAGCGCGGCTGGTGGCGCTTGATCAGCTCGTTCTCGAGGAGCAGCGCCTCCTTGGCGTTCTGCGCGACGATCAGGTCGATCGCGCCGAGGACGCGATCGAGGAGCGCGACGAAGAAGCGCGTGTCGGAGGTGCCGGGCTGGAAGTACTGACCCAGACGGGCGCGCAGATCCTGGGCTTTGCCGACGTACACGATGGCGCCGGCGCGGTCCTTCATGAGGTAGCACCCGGGCTTGCGGGGGGCATGTTCGAGGACGTGCGCGAGCCAGTCGGGGTGCGAATCGGATGGGGGCGCGTCGGTCACGGCCGCGCATCATAACGTGGAAAAGTGTGTGGAAAACCCGGGATAACCGCGAGGCGCGGAAAGACGCATGAATGGCGGGTATGCGGGCACACTGGTCACGAAAAATACCGCGAAAATGTGCTTGCCCGCGACGCGAAGTGAGCGCACTGTCCGTCGCGGATGACGCGTCGGACGCGTTCTTCGGAATCGTCGAGACTCACGCGAGTGAGGGCTGCGGCGATAAGAAGCCCAAGGAGGGAGACACGGCGTGAGTCGGGTCGACCAGGGCGGTTCTCTGACACTCTGAAGAGCACGATGTCGACGGGACCCTTCGCGGGGAACCGGCGACAACCAAAGCCCACGAGAGGAGTCTGCTGGAAGCAGCGGACGAGACCGCAAGGTTCGAAACCTCGAAGGGAAGGAAAACAACCAAGAGAGGAGCGATGGTTGCGACCGCGCGAGAGCGCGCCGCACACCGAACGCATCCCGTCGATGTTGGCATCCTCGAAGCCGAGTCTGGTGACGCGCAAGCGGACGACGATAACGGCAAGGAGGACAGCAGAGTCCGAGAGGACCCTGCGACTACGATGGGGGAGAAAACCTCTGAAGGGGGCGCCCATGGACGTTCAGGCCTGAAACATGGTCGGCAAGTTCATACGTTTCGCACGTGTGAGCCGGTATGCGTCGGAGGGTTCCATCACGACGAGCAAGGCGTACCGCAGACTTCGGTTCCTGCGGAGAGAGGCAGCTCGGGAAGACTTCGAACGCGAGAGGAAGAGCACGAGAGGAGAGACACGGCATAAACACCCGTGTTTACCCGCCAAAGATGCCGCGAGGATCAACCCGCAAGGGCGAAGATCGAGGTGGCAGCGCTGAAAACATGAGGCGCGAGTTTGGCGGGATTGATACTCTGAAGCTCCATCAACGCGAAGGAAGATGCGCCAAGGGAAATCCTGGGTGCTACCGAGTCGCTCGAGTCTTGTGAGAGTGGCCTGAAGGTCACGTGCTCGGCGAGTCATCCAACTAACCCAGGGTGGGCAACCATCCTGGGTTTTCTTTTGTCTTTCGCGCGCTCCGCGAACGTCGCGCGAATGTGCCAATCCGAGTGCCACGCACATGCCATTGGCACATGGGTGGCACTTGGCGGTCGGCTATGCGGGCTTGTGGAGCGCCGCGAAGAGGCCGACGACGTGTGCCCGCCCGAGGGCCTCGAGCCGCGCGACGTTATCGTGCGGCAAGCGGTCGATGTCGGGGTAGCCGTCGACCGCGCGCGAAACGTCCTCCTCGCGCAGCAGGTGGAGCACCGGATACGGCGCGCGGTTGGTGTAGTGCCCGAGCGCGTCCGGATCAGGCTCGTCGCCGAAGCGATACACGGGATGGAACGTCGCGACCTGCAGGACCCCGTCGGCGCCGGCCTCGCTCAGAATCTGGTGGACCGTCTCGGCCACATCCAGGAACACCTCGAAGTCGGCCAGTGGCGACGCGTCGGGGAACACCACCAGGGTCGTGCGCACGCGTGCCGCGTGCTCCGGGACGTCCTTTTCGAGAAGCGCGAACGCCTCGTCGAGCGCGTCCTTGACCGCATCGTCGGTGCCCCGCGCCTGGCTGACCGCGATCCTGACGCCGCCTTCACTCCAGGGCTCCGCCGCAAACGGACACAGCTCGAGGCCGATGACGATCGTTTCGATCCAGCGGCTCATCGCGACGCGCACGGCGAGCTCGGTACCGGCCGTGGGCGCCCCGGGTACGCCGCTCATCGACCCGCAAACCGCGCTTCGAGCCCCGGCTTCGCGCTTTGGATCATGCGCTCGACGACCTGCGCCGCGGCCGCCGGATCGACCCCCGGCAGCGGCTCGTACGACGCCTCCCACTTGATCCGCGAGGTACCGCCGACGCCGAGCACGGTGAACGTGCCCTCGAAGTACTCCACCGGCAGCCCGCCGCTCACGTACTTGTACTTGTACTGATGGTTCACGTCGTCGCGCACGAGCTCGCGCTCGACGACCTCCTGACCGTTCTTGAGCTTGAGCGTCCGCGTGGTCCCGCCCGCCGATGACGTCGCCGTCAAAACGAACGGATGCCACAGCGACACCGTGTCGAACGCGCCGATTTCGGCCCACACCGTCCCCGCGTCCACCTCGACCACGACCTCGACTTTCGTATACGCCATGACGTCGCCTCCCTTTCTTGCTGGCGCCACCCTACCGCAAACGAGGAGGATCGGAACTCACGGAGCGCACACCGGCAGCCCATGCGCCTTTCGCGACCGGCCGTCGATTCTTCTCAAGCTCGCGCGGCCACTGGCCGATCTGACTTGGAGAGCCAGACGGGTTGCCTCCCCGCCCGGCAGTCGCAGAGCCTTTTCCCTTCCTTTCGTTGCGTCGCGGGTGTTTTGCGGACCCGTCGGCGCCCAGCCGGCCGCGCGGCGTCGACCACGACTCGCCCCGCGCGCGCCGCGCCACTTCTCTTCGCCGCGCGCATGCACTATGGCGTCAGCATGCAGCCACTCACGCGTGCCGAGTCGAGTCGCTTCACCGAGACCTCGCGCCACGCGGACGTCATGGCTTTCATCGCGGCGCTCGCAGCGGGCGTGTCTCCGGGCTCGGCGAGCGCGCGGCGCCGGGTCGTCACGTCCTTTTCGGGACGAGCTCCGAGGGACGCGACCTGGCGCTGCGGCGCCACTCGTCCCGGCCAGCGCCGTCTGCACGCGCAACACCTCGGCCCAGTTCAACCTCAATCGCGATTACTTGTGCCGACATGCAAGTGAAATGCGCCGCTGGGACGCACACGTGTGGCAGGCCTGAACGCCCGATCTGACCATCGACAACCACGCGACCCCCGGCTCGGTCCACCGCTTCGCCAGCCATCATTGCCAGGCCCGTCACGACTGCTATGCCTCCTACAACGCCCCCCACGGCACCTCCCCTGCCGGTGTCCGCCGCTATGCCCTCGACCCTCTCGAGCTCCGGGTCGAGCCAACGCTCCCGCCTCATCCTCGCGCTCGCCGCGGTCTACCTCATCTGGGGCTCGACCTATCTGGTTATGCGCTGGGCTATCGAGGGCTTTCCGCCGTTCGTGATGGGCGGGATCCGCTTCACGGTCGCGGGCGCCATCCTCTATGCGTTCGCGCGCCTCCGCGGCACGCCACGCCCGACCTTCGGCGAGTGGCGAAACGCGGCGCTCGTCGGCGTCCTGTTCTTCATCGGCGGCAACGGCTTCGTCGCCATCGCCGAGAAGGACATCGGCTCGGGCGTCGCGGCGAGCGTCTGCGCGACGTCGCCGATCTGGCTCGCGCTCATGACCTCGCTCAGCGGCAAGACGCGCCCGCGCGCGGTCGAGTGGCTCGGGCTCGCCGTCGGTCTCGCCGGCGTCGTCTTCCTCAGCGCCGGAAGCGATCTGCGCGCGGCCCCGCTCGCGACGCTCATCCTCGTGCTGGCGCCACTCTCGTGGGCGTTCGGCTCGTTCCTGACGACGCGCCTGACGCTGCCGAGAGGGCTCGCGGCGCCGGGCGCCGAGATGCTGACCGGCGGCCTGGCGCTGCTCCTGGTCGGCCTGCTGCGCGGCGAGCGCATGTCCGAAACGCCCTCCATCGAGTCGGTCGGCGCGCTCGTGTATCTCATCACGTTCGGCTCGCTCGTCGCGTTCTCGGCGTTCGCGTGGCTCCTCGCGAACACGCGGCCCACGGTCGCCATCAGCTACGCGTACGTCAACCCGGCGATCGCGGTGCTGCTCGGAACGCTGATGGGCGGTGAGGCGCTCGGGTGGACGACGGTCGTCGGCGTCCCGCTCATCGTCGGGGCGGTGGCCATCATCGTCGTGAGCCGCCCGCGGCGCGCCTGAGCGGATGCTCGCGCCATGCGCACGTCGAGCGGCGCGGCAACGGAAAACGCCTTGCAGGACGCCCTTCGCATGATAGAACCCGCGCCATGACGACCGCGCGACCCTTCCGCTTGTACTCGACGCTCACCCGCGATGTGACGCCGTTTGTGCCGATTACCCCCGACCACATCAGCCTCTATGTCTGTGGCATGACCGTCTATGATCGATGCCACGTCGGGCACGCGCGCGCCTTCGTCGTCTTCGACACGTTCGTGCGCTGGCTGCGCTCGGGCGGCTGGGACGTGAAATTCGTCCGCAATTTCACGGATGTGGACGACAAGATCATCGCCCGCGCGAACGAGAACGGCGAGGACCCGGCGGCGCTCGCGCAGCGCTACATCGACGCCTATCACGAGGACATGCGTGGGCTCGGGCTCGTGGCGCCCGATGTCGAGCCGCGAGTTTCGACATCGATTCCGGAGATCCAGGCGCTCATCCAGCAGCTCATCGATCGCGGCCACGCGTACGCCGCCGAAGGCAGCGTCTGGTTCTCGGTCGACAGCTTCCCGCAGTACGGCAAGCTCTCGGGTCAAAAGGTCGAGGAGCTGCGCAGCGCCGACGGCGACAGTGGCAAGCGCAATGGGGCCGACTTCGCGCTCTGGAAGGCCGCCAAGCCGGGCGAGCCGACCTGGGAGAGCGCGTGGGGGCCGGGGCGTCCGGGC
>SXIE01000464.1 GCA_005772945.1 Pseudomonadota bacterium | reverse complement strand
GCGCTGAAGCTCAAGCCGCACTTCGATCTGCTGCACCTCGGGCGCGCGCTCTATCGCGGCCTCTGGCCCGACGCGCGCCTGCAGACGCTCGAGGCGCGGCGCCTGGGCTTCGTGCGCGACGGGGACATGCCGGGCGCGCTGGCGCCCGAGTGTTATTTCGCGTGGCTGCGCGACGGAGACGCGCGGCCGCTCGCGGGGATCGCGCGCCACAATGCGCACGATGTGATGTCGATGACGGTGCTCGCGGCCGCGCTGGCGGCCGATGCGCGGCCCGTGGGTGACGCGGGGCGACGGGGGTTGGTGGCGCTCAATGTCGCGCGCCTCTATGCGCGGCGGCGGGCGTACGGGACGGCACTGGCGGTGTTGGACGAGCTCCCGCCGATGCTGGAGCACGCCGATCGCGTGGAGGCGGCGCGCCTCGGGGTGACGTGTGCGCGGCGCGCGCGGGAGCCGGCGGCGCATGGGGCGTGGCTCGAGGCGCTCATCGCGCTGCTGCCGGATGAGGCGGCCGCGCGGGCTGCGATGGCGCGGCTGAGGGCGGCGGCGGAGCGGCCTCGGAGGCCAGCGCGCGCGCGCGTTGTCGAAAGCGAGCGCGGAGCATAGAGTCCCGGCCATGACCGCGACACCGCCTGACCAACGCCCGGATGCAGCGCCCCAGGAATCCGTCGAGATGACCGCGACGGAGCCGACCCCCGAGGCGACGCCGACGCCCCTGCTTTTACCGCCCCCGCCGGTGGCGCGGCGCGTCTTGGCGCTCACCGAGGCGGGCGTCGCGGTACCGCCTGCGTTCGCGCGCCTGGTCGATGCGCTGCGCGTCGCGGGCGCCGAGGTGCTGCCGTTGGCGATGCCGCGGAGCGCGTCGCCCGACGAGGCCATTCCGACGCTGACCGATTTCAAGCGCGGGCTGACGACGTTCGCGAAGGACCTAATGCGCGGCTTCCGAAGCGGCCCTGGGGCCAATCCGGAGTCGTGGCTCGCGTCACAGCTGCGGGCCGTCGAAGGGCGGGTCGACGCGGTCCTCGCGCTCGATCCGGCGGTCGCGCGCGCGGCGTTTCCAGAGGCCGAGCGGGCGTGGCCCGGTTGCGTGCGCGTGGCGATCGACGGCGACTACCACCTCGATCCTGAGTGGCGCGGCGTCGAGCTCGACGCGCTCGTCGTCGCCCATGCCGGGCTCGGCGCGGACGTCTCGCGCATCGTCCAAGGACGCGCGCGCGCGCATATCGGCGGGCCGCTCGCCATCGGCGACAAAGCGACCGCGCGGCGGCTCGATCCGGCGCTGCCGCAGGTCGTCGTCAGCCTCGCGCGCGTAGAGCCGGGCGACGTCGATTCGCTGCTATTCCAACTTTCGCTGGCGCACCCCGAGCGCTTTGCGCTGCTCTTTCTGCCGTCGCAACGTGACGGGGTCGACGAGCTCGTGCGCGTGCGCGCCGGCCACTATGGTCTTCGCGGCAAGCGACCCAAGCTGGACGGGGGCGCCACGGATGTAGCCTCGTGGATACATGGCGCGGCGCTGTTGGTCGGTCACCCGGCGCCGAGCGAGCTGGCCGAGGCCGCGCTCGCGCGCGTGCCCGTCCTCGTATTCGCGCGCGAGTCCCAGCTCGATGACGGCGACCGGTTCCTCATTCGGCGGGGTGCCGCGGTCCACGCGGACGTCCCGATCACGATCGCCGTGCACGTCGAGGGGCTCCTGCCCGGCGGCCCCGAGCGCCTGCGTGCCGAGGCGGCGCTGGCCGAGCTCGAGACGACCGGCGTCTCGGGCGCGGCACAGGCGGTGATGCTGGCCATCGCCGCCGGACGCGCGGCGCCGGCGGAGCCCACCGCCAACACCGCCGCGGGCGCCAACAAGATCGACGACGGGCTCGAGGACATCGGTTGGGCGCCCCCCGCGGGTGGTGGCCTCGCCCCGAGCGTCGACGTGCCGCTCGCCATGCGGCGCGCCTACCTGAAGGAGATCATCCTCCAGCAACAGCTCGTCGAGCAGCAGCTCGCGCGCGCCAAGGGCGGCCTCGAGACCTGGCAGAAGCGCGTGCGACTCGCGCGCACCGCGGGACTGGATCCGCTCGCGGACCGCGCCGTGCCGCGTGTCGACGGCCTCCTGCGGCTCGTCGATCGCCTGACCATCGAGGCCCGCCAGCTGCACGCGCTGCGCGACCGATTCGCCAGCCAGGCGCCCATCAGCGCCGAGGACCGCGCGGCCGCAGCACGCTTCCTCAAGCCGGAGACGGCGGCCAGCCTCGACCGCAACGAGCTTGCCGACAGCGCCTTTGTGCGGCTCGAGCTCGACGACGCCCTGGCCTCGCTCAAGCGCAAGCTGAACGAATTGAAGTAGAGGACTACGCGAACGGGCGCCGCAGCCGCTACGCGGCCTTCGCGAAAGCGCCCCGCAGCCGCTCCGTTGCTTGACTCGCGCGGCCTCGTGCCATTACGGTGCGCACCTCTTTTCGTGCGCGAGCGGCTCGGCTGGCTTCGCGATTCCGGGGAGCGCGTGCGCAGGAACCTCCTCAAGCTGGTCCTCAGCCTGGCCATCGGCGCCTTCTTCGTCTGGCTCTCCGCCAAGGACTGGCAGCTCGATCAGCTCGCGGGCGAAGTCCGTTTCGAGGCGGGGCACCTGACGATTGGCGCCGTGCCTGTCCCGACCGCCGACCTCACACCCGAGGCCATCGCGACCCAGCGCGGCTGGAGTCTCGAGCTCATCTGGCTCCTGCCCTACCTCGGCGTGCTCATCCTCGTGCACTTCCTGCGCGTCATTCGCTGGAAGCCGCTGCTCGATCCGATCGCGCCCATGAACCTGCGCGACCACAACCGCATCGGCGCCGTCGGCTTCATGGCGATGTTCCTCTTCCCGTTCCGCCTGGGCGAGCTCGTCCGCCCCTACCTGGTCAAGCGCGCGGTGCCCAACGTGCGCGGCTCGGCGGTCCTCGCGACCGTGGTCGTCGAACGCGTCCTCGATGGCCTGGTCGTGTCGCTCATCCTTTTCGTCGTGCTGCAAGCATTGCCCACCGCGGCCGCCCATCGCGAGCTGCAGATCGGTGCCTGGGCCGCGCTCCTTGTCTTTGCCGGCGCGGCCGTCCTCCTGGCCGGCGCACGCTGGCAGCACGAGCGCACGCGCTGGCTCGTCACCAAGACCGCGGGTCTCCTTTCGAAGCGCCTCGCGGCCGCGATCGATCGGATCCTCGAGGCCTTTCTCGAAGGGCTCCGCCGCCTCCCAACTCCGCGCGACTTCGGCCTCTTCGTCGCGCTGACGCTCGTCTACTGGGGCGTCAACGGCCTCGGCGTCTGGTTCGTCGTCCGCGCCTTCCACCTGCCCGTCGACCTCGTCGGGGCCTACGCGATGATGGCCTGTGTCGTCGTCGGCATGATGATCCCCAACAGCCCCGGCAACGTCGGCACCTTCTGGTACTTCCTGCTCTTGCCGATCTCGCTCTACGGCGTCTCGCCCGCGAGCGGTCAAGCGACCGCGCTCGGCCTGGTCGTCTGGCTCATGCAGCTCGTGCAGCAATCGGCCTTCGGTCTCTGGTTCGTCGCGCGCGGCGGCGTGAAGTGGCGCGGCGTCGTGCAAGCGACCTACGAGAGCGAGGAGAGCCTCGCCAGCCCGGAAACGGCCAGCCCGTGACGCCCTCTCGCGAAGGCCCGGCTTCTGGGTCCGAAGGGGACCCGCCACCGCTTCGCGGTCTTCCCGGGGCCCCTGCCCCGGTCGAGGCGTCGAGCGGAGCTCGCCGCCGGGCCTTCGCGAGAGGGCTGCGCATCGCGCACCTCTCGGACGTCCACGTCCTCGATCTGACCGGGGTCCCCTGGACGCGCTTTCTCAACAAGCGCCTCACCGGCCTCGTCAACCTCATCGGACGCCGCCGTCACGCGCACCCCATCTCGCTCCTCGAGCGCATCGTCGCCGATGTGAACGCCGATCACATCGACCACGTCGTCGTCACCGGCGACCTCAGCAACCTCGCCCTCGAGTCCGAGTTCGCCCGCGCGCGCGCGCTCCTGGCCCCGCTCGGGGGCGCCGAACGACTCTCGGTCATCCCCGGCAACCACGTCGTCTACACGCGCGGCTCGCAGCGCACGCGCCGCTTCGACCACGCCTTCGCGCAGTGGATGTGGCCAGTGGGGCCACTGTCGCCAGTGGGGCCGGTGTCGCCCGTGTCCCCGGCCGGCGCCGCCGCCGCCCAGCCCGGCGCCTACCCCTGGCTCAAGCGCATCGGCGACGTCTCGCTCCTCGGCTTCTCCTCGGCCGTCGCACGCGTCCCCTTCCTGGCCACCGGCGAAGTCGGCCCCGATCAACTGACGCGCCTCGACGAACTCGCCGCATCGGGCGCCCTCGCGGGCACCTTCCCGATCGCGCTCGTCCACCACAACGTCCACCGCCGCAGCTGGCGCAAGACCGCCATGCACGGCCTCAAGGACCGCGATTTCTTCCTCGATCGCCTCGAGGCCGCGGGCGTCAGGATGGTGCTCCACGGCCACACCCACGTGTCGCATCGCTGGCAGCGCGGCGGCCTCACGATCGTCGGCTCGGGCTCGAGCACCTGGAGCGCTGTCCACCCCGACCACATCGCCCGCTACAACGTCTACCACTTCGAGGGTCCGACCCTGACGGACATCGAGATCCGCCGCTTCGACGCCGCCCTCCAGCGCTTCGAACACCACGCGCGCCTGGACCCCGACGGCCTCGTCGCCCGCTAGTCTCGTCGGCGCCTAAAACAGAAATGGCGCATCCCCTCGCAGGGACACGCCATCCGTCATCTTCCGTTCGCACGCACTCCCGAGGGCCCATGCCGAAATCGGCCCCCCGCAAAGGGCCCGACTCGGACAACGCACGCCGCGAAGTGCCCGGGCCACACGGCCCGGAACACGCTCAGGGCGTGAACGTGCGGCGCTGAGCCTTGCGCAGACGGCGCTCGGCCTCGCGCTCCTTGCGCTTGCGGCGCTCGGAGGGCTTCTCGTAGAAGCGGCGCTTCTTCAGCTCCTTATAGATGCCCTCATTGGCCATCTTGCGCTTGAGCTGGTTGATGGCGCGATTGATATTGTCCCCGTCGACCTTGACCTCCATGGGCTTCATGTCGCCGCGCTCGCCGCGTGGCATCGACATGCGCTCCTGCATCGGAGGCTGCATCGGGTCGAACTTGGGATCGAACTTCGACTGGTCCTGCATCGTCATCGTAAGCGTTCTCGCGCGAGGTCTCTGACATTTCGGGGGGCCGCCGCTTCGCGGCCTCTAGGCCTCGACTCAGCATCGGCGCAGACGAGATCGGCGTCCGGGCCGCGGGACCCTATTAGAAGCCCCCCGGACTGTCAACGCCGAATCTCACCCCGCGCGCGCCATCCGCACCAGGAAACTTGCGCCGCGGGCGCCCGGGCCCAAGCTCCGGCACGATGGCCACCGGACGTCTCGTCGACTGGTTCGACACCTACCGCGAACGCACGCGCGAACCCGCCACCGTGGCGCTCGCGACCGTGCCCCTCGTGCTGCTCTACGGGCTCGGGCTCCTGGCCGCCTCCCCCGCCGCGCGCTCGGGCGTCGACCTCGTCTCGAGCCGCCTCTTGGCCAAGGTCCCGACCCCCACCTACATCGGCCTCCAACTCGCGATCGCGACCGCCCTCGTCCTCTTCGCCCTCTTCCGCCGCCGCGCGTCCATGCGCGCCCACCTCGCCTGGACCGGCCCCATCCTCGCCGAGGCGGTCGCCTGGGGCTTCGTTCTCAGCGCGATCGTCCTCTTCTGCCTCGCCGAGGTCCACATCCTGGGAGGCCCCGCGCCCGCCCCCGAAGCGGCCCTCATCGACCGCGCCGTCCTCGCCGCTGGCGCCGGCCTCAACGAGGAATTCATCTTCCGCTTCCTGCTCGTGCCCGTGCTCGCCGTCGGCCTCGCCCGCCTCCTCGGCGTGGCGCGCCCCTACGCGCTCGTGGCCGCCGCCGTCCTCTCGAGCCTGGCCTTCTCGGCCGCCCACCACTGGGCCGGCGAGCCCTTCGACACCTTCACGTTCGCCTACCGCAGCGTCGCCGGGCTGGTCTTCGCCGGCCTCTTCCTGACGCGCGGCTTCGCCATCGCCGCATGGTCCCACGCGGCCTACGACTTCCACGTCCTAACGTCCTGAACTCTCGAGCGTCGCCTCAGCGCCGCCGCAAGCGTCGCGCCGCGAGCAACGCTCCGAGCGCCGCGAGCCAGGCGATCCCAGCCTCCGCGCCGCCCTCCCCGCTCCCCGCGCACCCGGCCGACGACGAACCGCCGCTGTGAGCACCCGCATTCGGATCGATGACGCACGCCTGCGCGAGCGAGCTCCACGCCTGCCCCGCGGGGCATGACGCTGGCTCGGCCACCGACGTATCGGTCGCCGCATCCGGCTGCGTGTCCGAAACCGGGACGCACTGCTGGGTCTCCGCGTCGCACATCGTCTTGGGGCCGCAATAGCCGCACACGCGCCCGCACCCGTCGCTGCCGCACTGCTTGCCCTCGCAGGTGCAAGCGGACTGGCACTCCCCGTCGACGCAGCTCTCCGTCTCGAGGCAGGTGCCACAGCTCCCACCGCAGCCGTCGTCTCCGCAGTCCTTGTTCGTGCAGTTGGCCTGGCACGCGGCCGCGCATTGCCCATCGAGGCACCGCTTGCCGGCCGTGCATGACCCGCACGTCCCGCCGCAGCCGTCGTCGCCGCACTCCTTGCCGGCGCAGACGGCCGTGCAGGTCGACGTGCATTGCCCAGCCGTGCAGACCCCGCCGCCCGTGCAGGTTCCGCACACGCCGCCGCACCCGTCGGGCCCGCAGTTGCGCCCGGTGCACTCGGGCACGCACACGGACGGCTGGCACTGCCCGTTGCCGCTACAAACCTCGCTGCCGGAGCACGTCCCGCAGGTCCCCCCGCAGCCATCCGCGCCGCATTGCTTGCCACCGCAGCTCGGCGTGCAGGTGCTCACGCACGTCCCCACGCTGCAGACTTCGTTGACGCCGCAGCTCCCGCAGGTGCCGCCGCAGCCGTCGGCGCCGCATTCCTTGCCGTTGCAGGCCGGGGTGCAGACCGGGCCGCCGCACGCGCGCGGGTGCGTGCCGGTCGGGTCCGCCGACACGAGCGGGCGACAGTTGTAGTAGCCCTTGTCGAGGTCCCATCCGCACTTGGTCGCGGGCTGGGTGCAGCCGCCGCAACCGCCGCAGTACGTGATCGCCTCGTCCACGCAGAACGAGTCCCACCCGAGGAGATCCGAATCGCAGCACAGCGAGTCGATGTCGCAGACGCAGGCCATGATGTCGACGTTGCAGCAGCCCGGCGTCGGCGACGTGGAACAACATGAATTCGTTGGCAGATTCGCGTTCGTCGAGCAGTCGATTTCGCATTGCGAGCCGTCCTGCTCGCACCACGTCACGGTCGCGGGGCCGATGCAGCAGCCCTCGTAGCTGATACCCGGCTCGCAGCTACCGATTTCGGTGCCGGCCGTGCAGACCGCGCGTGCCGAGCCCGGCAGCGCGACGAGCGCGCATGCGATCCCGAAGACCGCGACCGCCGCGATGCGGCTCCCGATGCGAACACGAACGCCAGAAGAGCTCACCATCATTGAACCTACTCCACCCATCGAAGCGCGGATACTACCACAGGCCCTCGTGCGTTGCATCCATGGCATCCATGCCAAACTTGACCGCCGGGCGGAGCCAGGTTGGCCAAGAATGGAAATCCCTTTCCCTCGACGCGCCTCGTGCTAGGAACCGCCGCCATGCATTCTCGCACTTCGTCGCGCCGCGCTCGGCGTGGCCCGTTCGTCCTGGGCGTCGTGCTCGCGTCCGTGGCGGTGGCCTGCCTCGGCCTCACGATCATGGTGCTCGTGGCGCGCGCGGAGGTCACGGCGAAGCTCGAGGCGCTGGGCCGCAAATACGGCCTGCGCGTCACGGTCGGCGACGTGGACCTCCCGCTGGCGGGCGGGATCGGGGCCGCCGCGGTGGCCATCTATCGCGCCGATGGAACGGTCGTCGCGCATTTCGACCGCGTCGAGACGGACCTCGGCCTGATCGAGGCCGCGCTCGGAAAACGTCGCCCGTCGCATATCCGCGTGATCGGCGGCGAGGTCGTCGTGCGGGTCGCCAACGGCAAGCTCGCCGATTTCGCGACCACGGGCGCGGACGAGGCCGACGCGGGCAACCCCTCGGCCAAGGCGGCGGAAATCGAGCTCGAGCTCGCGGGCGTGAGCGTCGGGATCGAGGCGCGCCACGCGACCGCCCGCGGCGCTTTCGTCCTGCCGCGGACCGTGATCCGCGCGGCCGAGGGGAGCGTCACGCGCGACGCCAGCCGGCACTGGCGCGGGGTCGGTCATGGTATGATCGATACGACGGAGGGGCCGCGCCATGGATCGCTGAAGTTCGATCTCGGGCGCGGGGAGGTCGCGCTGGACTTCGGTGACGGGGTGCGCGTCGTGGTCGAAACGCCGCGCGGACCCGCTTCGGTTCGGCTCGGGGGCGTGACCCGCGCGGCGGCGGACGAGCGCCTCGAGGTCCGCGCATTCGAAGTCCAATTGGGCGACCGGGCCTCGCTCGCACTCGCGGCGCTGACCGTCGAGGGGGGGGGGACGGATCTGGTGCCGAGCCCGCGGGGGCTGACCTCGCTGTCGATGAAGGGCGTCGAAGCGCGGCAGGAACTGCCGAGCGCCGACGGGCGACGCTTCGCGACGCACGAATTCGGCGCTGGCAAGCGCTTCGCGCTCTTCGCGCGCGAGCTGCGTGTAGCGCTCGGCGAGCCGGCGGAGGTGCCCGCGGGGCTGCCGGGGGGGGATGGGGGCGGAGGCACTGGGCTCGTCGTGGCGTGGCCGGTCGGGGTCGTCTTGGAGGACGTGCACGTCGCGTCGAACGCCGGCGCCGGGCGCTTCGAGGGCGAGGCCCGTCACGTCGAGCTGACGCTGTCGAACGTCGCCGCGCGCCTCGCAGACGGGCATCTGATCGATGCGGTGACGGCGCTCAAGATGGCGCGTCCGCGTGGGACGTTGCTCGTGCCGGCGCGCCGCGACGAGAGCGGCGAGGCGGGTGACGCGCCGAAAACCGTGGCCGACGAGCCGTTCGGCATCATCGCGAACGACGAGGAGCCGCACACGCCGACCCAGAACGCGGCGGCGGCCGACGCGCCGGCCTGGGGGTGGCTCGATCGCCTGTTCGATGCGCTCCCGAGCCCGGAGGGGCTTCTGCCGGAGTCGTTGCGCGCGCGCTGGCCGGTGGTCGTCGCGCGACTCGAGGCGCTCAAGCCGGAGATCCGCGACGCCGGGATCGAGGTACGCGACGCGAACGGCAAGCAGCTCCTCGCGCTCGAAGAGGGCGAGCTCAAGGTGACCGACGGGGCGAGCGGGGCCGACGGAGCGCCCGGCGCAGGTGCCGAGCGCGCGGTCGTCGTGGCGTTTCGCGGCGCGGTCCTGCGCGACGGGCGCGAGACCGGGCGCGTGGACGTCACGGCGAACCTCACCGAGGCCGGCACCGTTCGGGCGGTCGATGCGCAGCTCTCGGGGCGCGACCTGGCGAATCGGATCGGCCGCTTCATCCCGCATCTCTCGGTGCAACCGGACTCCGATCTCGACCTGCGGATCCGCTACGAGCGGCCGACGCTCCCGAACGCGCCCCATCACATCGCGGGCAGCGCCAAGGTGCGCCACTTCAGCTTCGAGTTCTGGCGCATCGCCGATCGCGAGATCAAAGACCTCGAGGGCGAGGTGTCGTTCGAGGCGACGCTCGACGGGGCCGGGCGGCGGCTCCTCTTGAGCTTGCCGGAGATGCGCATCGGGGACGCGACGCTCAGCGGGTCCATCGACATTCGCAAGCCCGCCAAGCACGTGCCGGCGTTCACCGCCCGTCTGGCGATGGCGCGCCAGGATTGCGGCAAGGCGGCCGCGTCGATCCCGAAGGCGCTCGTGTCGAACCTGACCCAGCTGGCGTTCCGCGGCGAGATGGAGTTCGCGGCGTCGCTGACGGTCGATCTCGCGAAGCCGCAGGAGCTCGATCTCGAGGTGAAGGGCGACGTCTCGAAGTGCCAGGTCGTGTCGCTCGATCCGGCGATCGACCTCGAGGCGTTGCGCGGGCCCTTCGTGCACCACCCGCGCGAGCCCAAACGGGGCGTCCTCGAGCACATCGCGGTCGGGCGCGGGACGCCCGAGTGGGTCAAGTCGGAGCGGATCCCGGCGATCGTGAAGCTGGCGGCGTGGGTGACGGAAGACCGGCGCTGGACCGAGCATGGCGGCGTCCGCTGGGACTTGGTCGAGCGGGCCTTGAAGCTCGATCTCGAGTACGGGCGCTTCGTCTATGGCGGCAGCACCATCACGCAGCAGCTCGTGAAAAACCTCTATCTGACGCGCGGCAAGAACCTCGCGCGCAAGCTCGAGGAGATGATCATCGCGTGGCAGATGGAGCGCACGCTGACCAAGGACGAGATCCTGACGACCTACATCAACTGCATCGAGTACGGCCCGGACATCTACGGGATCAAGGCGGCGGCCAAACACTACTTCGACAAGAAAGTCCAAGACTTGGACGCCATCGAAGCGGCCTTCATCATGGGCCTGAAACCATACCCCTCGGCCGGGTACAAGCAGTGGCTCAGCGGCGAGCTGGACCAGTGGTGGATCAAGCGCGTGTCGCACGTGCTCGACATCATGGCGAGCTTCGGCCCGGAGCTGATCACGGACGACGAGGCGAAAGGATTCGCGCCGTACCAGCCGGCGTTCCGCGTGCCCTGAGGGGTGCGCTTCGCGAGCGAATTCGTCGCGGGCAAGCGCTCCGGCTCTTCGAGGCTCTTCGCGAGCGAATTGCGCGTTGCCGCCGGGTCGCGTAGGAAGCGCATATGAACCCGCAAGCCGTGTCGGTTGCCATCGTCGTGCTCGGCCTGGTCCTCGCTTCGCCGGGCTGCAGTAAGAGCGGCTGGGGGGACCGGGCGCCGTTCGACGCGACGGCTCCCGGCGCGACGACTGCGACCACTACGCAGCCCGCAAGTACCACGACTCCCGCGGACGCGACCCCGAGCGCGCCGCCGATCGCCGATGGCTACGCGGCCCCCGAGCCCGAGGCTGGCGCGACCCCGCCCGACACCAGCGGGCAAGCCGCCCCCGAGCTGCGCCCGGCCGAGCACATCTGGGGCAAGAGCAGCTGGCCCTGCACCGGCGCGCCCGCGTGCGCCGAGGCATCGCCCGCCGACGGCACGCTCGGCATCAACGTCGCCAGCTTCGAGTCGCTCGACCCGAGCATGATGGCCGACAGCGAAGGCGAGCTCATCGATCTGAACCTCTTCGAGGGACTCGTCGCGCCCGCGCGCCGCTCGGGGCTGCCGTACGAGCAGGGTGTCGCCGAGCGCTGGTCGCTCTCCGAAGACCAACGCACCTGGACCTTTCACCTCCGCGCCGACGCGCGCTGGTCGAACGGCCGCGCCGTGACCGCCCAGGATTTCGTCTTTGCATGGAGGCGCAAGCTCGATCCGAAGACCGCCTCGCGCGCGGTCGACACGCTCTTCTTCATCGCGGGCGCCGAGGAGTTCAATCGCGGCACGCTGAAGGACCCCGAGCAGATCGGGGTGCGCGCCATCGACGATCGCACGCTTGCCGTCACGCTCACGTGCGCCATCCCGTTTTGGCCGACCTACCTGGCGAGCGCGCACTACCTGCCCGTCCCGCGCGAGGTCGTCGAAAAATGGGGCGCCGAGTGGACGAAACCCGAGCACATCGTGACGAACGGGCCCTACACGCTCACCGAATGGAAGGAGCGCGATCGCTTGGTACTCCAACGATCGGACACGTACTGGGACCGGGCCCAGGTCCAGATCCCGCGCGTCGTCCTCTACCAGGGCGAGGGCGAGGACAAACCCAAGAACCTCTTCAAGACCGGCCAGACGCAATGGGCGCGCATGGTCGTCGCGCCGCAGGAGATCCCCGACTACATAGCGTCCGGCTCGGTCGAGTTCGTGCTCGATCCGGCCCTGTGCATCTACATGTACATGTTCCGCACCGACCGACCGCCCTTCGACGACGCGCGCGTCCGGCGCGCCTTCGACGCCGCGCTCGACAAGGACCGCCTGGTGAAACACATCGCGCGCGGCTTCCAGACGCCGGCCGACGGGGCCGTGCCGCCGCTCTTCGACACGACGATCGGCTACCCCGGCAAAGCCGGTCAGGCCTTCGACAAGGCGGCCGCCCAGCGCATGCTCGGCGAGGCCGGCTACCCCAATGGGGCGGGCTTCCCGGAGTTCAAGATCACCTACAACACGCTCGATTGGCACAAATCCATCGCCACGTTTGCGGCCGAGCAGTTCAAAGAAAACCTCGGCGCGCATGCGACGCTCGAGAACGTCGAGTGGAAGAGCCTCCTCAAGAAGACGCAAACGGGCGACTTCCAGATGGCCCGCTATGGGTGGTGTGGCGCCGACGCGCCGTACACGTTCCTCGAGTTCTTCCAGTCGCAGAATCCGCAGAACGCGATGGGCTACAAGAACCCGGAGTACGACGCGCTCCTCGCCAAGGCCAAGTGCGCCGGGTCGCAGCGTGAGTCGCTCGCGGCGATGGCCGAGGCCGAGGCGATCGTCCAGCGCGACATGCCGGCCATCCCCGTCTATTACAATACGCGCCCGTATCTGAAGAAGCCGGTGCTGCAGGGCCTCGAGACGCACAGCGAGGACGCGCATCCGTTCAAGTACATGTACTGGGCGGACAAGCAGACGGCCCCGACGCCCCATGCGATGCCGGCGATCGAAGGCGCCAAGTGACGTCCCCACGGGCGGCCCCGGCGCTTCGACGCGGGCGTGCGGCGCTGTGGCTGGCGACATGCTTGGTGTGCGTAACATCGGCCTGCGACGAGCCCAGCGTGCGGTTGCCGAACACCTGGAACACGCTCAAGCAGCGGCGCGTGACGGTCGATCCCTATGCGCCGATCGCGGCGCCGGCGGACAAGCTGCGCCCGCTCAATGGCATGGACGGCGCACCGCGCGCTCTCCACCCGGAGCTGGCCGACGTGCTCGTCCCCTATTGGAACCGCCCGAGCGGCAGCGGTGCCGACGACGGCGCCCACGTCGACATCGTGCGCGTCGGTCCCACCAGCGGCTGTGACCTCGGGCTCGACCGCCTCTTCCCGAACCCGGCCGCGAACCCGGACGACCCGAACCAGTACCGCTTCACGGCGCTCGATGCGGCCGTGCGCAGCGCGAGCGACGTCGGCGGCGAGGGGATCGTCGTCCAGCTCGGGTTCTCGCGCTGCGCGACCGACCTCGAGGCCGAGTTGGATCGCGCCGCGACCTGGGCCAGCGTCGGCGCGCACGTCATTCGGCACCTGGTCGGCGGCAGCAGCTGGGATCCGCGCGGGCTCACGGCGCCGGTCGTGGCGGTCGAGCTCTTGGACGATCCTTTGTACACCTATCATCTGGCGGAGGCGGATCGCGAGCGCGCCTTCGATCTGTTCGCCGCGATGGCGCACGCGCTACGGACGACGTACCCCGACGGCAAGCCGCTCATCGCGGGCCCCAGCGTGCGCATCGGGGGCGCGCGCGACGTCACGACGGCCGGCACGTCGATCGCGGCGTTTCTCGCGCGTGCCGACGCGTTCCCGCTCGACGTCTTGAGCTACCGCGTCGCGGACGACGACCCGCGCGCGGCGGCCGCCATCGGCAAGGCGCTGCGCGCGCGCCTCGACGCGCTCGGGCGCACGACGACCGAGCTCTTCCTCACCGAGATGACCCCGGTGACGCCGCCCGGCTTTCCGACCCCATGGACGGCCGAGGGCGACGGCGCGTGGCTCGCGGCGGCACACCTCGGGGCCTACGAAGCCTCGGCGCGCGCCTACCTGCAGGACGTCCCGGTGAGCTGGGCGCTCTCGGGCCTCGGGCCGTGGACCTTTGCCGACGGCGCGGATCACGCGTTCCAGCCCCTCGCCCAGAGCGAGGAGCTGCTCGTGCCGAGCGCGTACTTCACGCGCGAGGGCCTGCCGACGCCGGCGTTCATGTTGCGTCTGCCGATCAGGCAGTTCGCGGGGAAACGCGTCACCACCGAGAGTGACGCCGACCTGGCGGTCGTCGCGACCCACGACGGCTTCGTGCTCCACATCCTCATCGCCGCATCGCACGTCGAAGCGGGCGTCGCCGCGGTCGACTACGAGCTGAACGTCCCGGCGTTCGTGCCCGCGGCGGTGCGGCGCGTCGGCTACCGTTTCGCGGAGCTCGACCAGGGAAATCGCTCGCTCGGGAGCTTCTTCTTTTCGGATCTCGGGACGCTCGAGCCGAGCCTCCGGAGCGGGGACCTGGTCATCCGCCGCACGATCCCGGTGCCGGGGGTCCACTACCTCGAGATCGTCCGCCCGGATCCGAGCGGCACGTTCACGACGCCATGACGGTTGGCGGGCTGCCACGCCGCTTTCGCTTCGCGCCGACCCCCTCGCGCGAGCTGCACGTCGGCAGCGCCCTCGCGGCCCTCTTCGGCTGGGCCGTCGCGCGCGCCACGCCCGGCGCCGGCTTCTTCCTACGCATCGAGGACATCGATCGCGCGCGCTGCAAGCCCGCCTACGAAGCCGTTCTCATGCAGGATCTCGCGTGGCTCGGGCTCGACTGGGACACGCCACCCGTGCGCCAATCGGAGCGCACGCACCTCTACGATGCGGCGCTCGCGACTCTTTGCGCCGCGGACGCCGCCTACGTCTGCACCTGCAGCCGCTCGGACAGCCGCGCGGCGCAGTCGGCACCCCACCTCGGCGCGCCGTCCGACGTCTACCCCGGCACGTGCCGCACGTCCGGTCGCGCCGGCGCGCCCGAGCGAGCTATCGCGGGCGGGATCCGCTTCGACATCGCGCGCCTCGGCGACGACGCGCGCGTCGCGTGGACCGACGAATTGCTTGGTGTGCAAAGCATTGACGACGTGCGCCTGACCGCCGGCGACACCCTGCTCGGACGCCCCGACGCCCCGACCTACCAGCTCGCGGTCGTGGTCGACGATCTCGCGATGGGGATCACCGACATCGTCCGCGGGCGCGATCTCCTCGGCTCGACGGCGCGTCAGCTCCTGCTCCACCGGGCGCTGTCGCGGGGCGCCCAACCGACGCCGCGCTTTCACCATCATCCGCTCATCCTCGACGCCGACGGACGCAAGCTCTCCAAACGCGACGGCGATCTCGCGCTCGCGTCGCTGCGCGCGGCGGGCGTCGACCCCGCGCACCTGCGGGCCGCCCTCGGGCGCGCGATCGGCCTCTTCGACGCGCGCGTCCAGCGGGCCTCGCTGGCCGACTGGACCGACGCCATCGCCGCGACGCCCGCGTCGGCGCTGCACGATGGAGCATGGGGCGCCTTTACGCCGCGCGGCCCAGGCCTATAGATTGCCGCGGTGCCCGATCTGCGACCTGACCGCAAATCCGACCAGCGCCAGCTGCTGACCTTCATCGGCAGCGCGATCGTCGTGCTCGGCATCGTGCTCGGCGTCGCCTACCTGCGCCTCTGGACGACCGCATCCGAGGATCTCACGCGCCTGCTCCCCGCCAGCACGCGCGCCTATCTGTCGAGCCGCCATCCGTGGACGGGCCTGACCGCCGCGATGGAGCTCGGGCGCTGGGCCGATCCCGAGGAGCTGCGGCGCCGCGCGCTCGAAGAAGGGACGCTCGCCTCGCAGAGCGGCGGCGACTTCGGCGGCTTGCCGCTGGACCTCGTGCGTGAGCTCCTGCGCGACATGGACAGCATGGAGCTCGCGGTCGTCCCGACGCCCGACGGCGGCAGCGTCATGCTGTTCGTCGACATCCGCGATCTGCTTCGCCGCAAGCGCGTCATCGCCAGACTGCAGCAGCTCGCCGAGGCCATCGACCGCCACGTCGGCTTTCGCATCGACGCGGTGCACCAGGGCCCTTGGACCCGCTTTGCGGGCGCGTCGCAGTCGCCGCCGCGCGTCGTCGTGATGGATCCGTGGATCGTCTTCTCAGGGGGGGCACCGCGCGGTCTCGAGGACCTCCTTGCGGCGCGCGTGGGCGGGCGCCACGACGCGATCTATCGCCGCCCCGGCTTCGTGACGCCGGGAGGCGAAGGCAAAGGCGAGGACAGGGACACAGACGACGACGGCGACGACGAGCTGCGCTTCGTCATCGACGCCGCGTCGGCCTGGGACCTCCTCTCGTCCACACCCGAGGACCGGCCGCGCCCTGGCGGCCTCGTCGAGTTCCTCGATTTGCTGACCTTCCGCGATCTCATTCAGGGGCCACAGGAAGTCACCGAGCTCACCGCCGAGATGAGCGACGGCGCGCTCGCGGCGCGGTGGCGCGGTGCCCTCGTCGCCGGCCAGCACGAGCTGGGCCGGTTAGCGCCCGCCGACGCTTGGTTCGTGGCGTCGGTCACGACCGACGACCTGCATCGGCTCGCCCCGGTCGTGCGCGAGCTCGGCTTCCGCCTGGGCCGCGACTTCGCCCCGACCGCCGAGCTGGACACCAGCATGATCGCGCTCGCATCCGCATTCGACAAGCTCCCGAGCGAGCCCGGCGAGATCGCCATCGTCGCCCTTCCCGCAGTGCCATCTGCACCGGCCGACCGCATGGGCTGGGCGGTGCTCGTGCGCTCGGCGGGCCTCGATC
>SXIE01000463.1 GCA_005772945.1 Pseudomonadota bacterium | reverse complement strand
GACGCGCCCGCGCCGGCCCCCGCGCTCGAGGCCACCGACGCAGCGGCCGTCTTCGCCGAGTTCGCGAAGGCCTCGAGCGACGACGAGGACTCAAAGGAGGCCGGCGGTCTCCTCGGCGATGGCATCCCACTTCCGGAGTTGGGGCGCCGGCCGTACGGCGACGCGATCAAGACCGCTCTCGACGCGGCCAAGCCGCTCGTGCCGACCGAGGTCCTCGAGAGCGACGACGCGTTCTGGATCTTTCTCGTCGAGAGCGCGACCCCCGAGACGGTCACGGCTTACGACGAAGTCAAGCACAAGCTCGCCAAGCGCATCATTCAGGAAGAGCGGGTGGAAGCCTTCAAGAAGACCCTCGCCGACGAGCTCTTCGCGGCCGCGAAGGCCGACCCGAAGAAGCCCCTCGCCGACATCGCCAAGGCGCTCAACGCCAAGTATGGCGCCGAGGACGGCATGGGCCTCGCGGCGGGCGAGACGCCGCCGCTGCCGCGCCTTCAGCGGGGCAGCTCGCCGTACATCCCACGCGTCGGCGACAAGGCGCCCGGACTCGTGCGCGCAGCCTTTGCCGCGACGACCGAAAACCCGCTGCTCCCCGAGGTCTACTCGGTTGCGTCGCGTGAGGGCCTGGTCATTGCGCGCCTCGTGGAGAAGACGCCCGCCAAGGCGCTCGAGCCCGCCGAGCGCGCCGCTCTCAAGGGCAAGCTTGCGGTTACGCGCAAGCGCGCCGTGTACCGCGGCTGGTACGAGGACCTGCTCTTCAAGGCCATGGCCTCGGGCGATGTGAAGATCGAGGATGTGTTCACCGAAGAAAAGAAACGCGCCGAGGAAGCCTACGTCCAGGCGGGCGGCCTCTTGCCGGGCATGAAGGCCCCAGCGCCCACCCAGGGCGGGTTCATGCCCAACGCGGGCGGCCCGGGTGCCACCAAGGTCATCACGCTCCCGGCCCCGCCGCCGCAGCAGGCACAGCCTCAACCGCCGAATTGACGTGAGGTCGACGCGCCGCAGCACCCACCCCGGCGGGCGGTCTGCTCTCGGCGCACCGACTTGGCCTCGGGCTGACTACGGCTGACGCACGAGCGGCTTGAGCTGGCTCTCGGCCGCGCGGCTCGACTCGGCGCGCAGCACGTCCTTGAGGCGCGCCAAGCTGGCCTCGGTCTTCTTCATCCAGTCGTCGCGCTTGCCGAAGCGCTGGCCGAGCCGCAGGTTGCGCTCGTAGATGTCGATTGCACGTTCGAGCAAGGGTCGGATCTTGCCCTTGAGCTCGTCGTAGTAGATCTCGATCTCCTCCTGCGTGAGATCGGTCGGGACCTCGGCCGCGAGCATGTCCTCGTACATGACCTCGTAGAGCGCCCCGAGTCGGTAGCCGGCGATGACGGCCCACTCGGAATGATGCAGCCGCAGGACCCGCAGGTAACCATTCTGCGACATCAGGAAGAAGTTCGACTTGTCCTCGAGATCGCGCGCCATGCGGTCCGGCGGCAGCTTGAAATGGATCGACGCGAAGAGGTCACGGTAGATCTCGGCGATGCGAAACTGCGCCAGCGACACGAACGGGCTCATGTCGAGCGCCGGCACCCCGAGGTTCTTCTGATAGAGCTCGAGCGCCGCGCGGTAGTCGCGCTCGGCCAGCGCCAGGTTCCCAAGACCTTCGGCCGCACGCCCGCGCACCGCCAACGCCGCGATGCGGTCGGGGAGCCCGACATCCTTGAAATAGGGCGCGACGAGCTGATTGCCGATGTCCCACATGGACTTCCAGTCTTCGAGCGTCTCCGCGCACGCGGCGATCCGAAACAGCGCATCCTGCGCGTCCTTGGACCCGGCCGTCTTGGCCGCGACCGCCTGGTACCGCGGGATGGCCTCACGCGGACGCCCGCTCTTCTCGAGCGCGAGCCCCGCGTTGTAACCCGCGACGACCGCAAACCGACTCGCGGGGAACTTGTCGACCAGAAGCGCGTACTTCTTCGCCGCCAGCGCAAAATCCTGCGCCTCGAACGCACGATTGCCATCGCCGAAGAGGATCTCCGGATCCAGCGCCTCGACGCTCTTGCCGTCCCCCTGATCGACGACCGTGAACGTCAGCGGGTCCATCTGGACGACGCGCTCGGTCGCACAGCCCGCGGTCGCCAGCCCCGCAACCAACCCCGCGATCAGGCACGCAAGGCCCACGCCCGTCGCGCGCGAAACCTGACTGACAAGGCCCGGCCCCATGGGTCTCAAGCGGTCCCCGAATTCGCAGAAGGCCTGGCGAAGCCAGGCTGCCCAAGAATGGAAATCAAAAGACCTTCGCGCGGCTCGAACATCGCGTGCCCGACACCACCGCGGTCAGTTTGTTCCCGCGACGCTCAAGTTGCAAACCGCGGGCCCCACTCGGCGACGGCCGCCAGCGCGAGGACCTCCTGCTGACCCGACTCGAGGTCCTTCACCGCCACGGTCCCGGCCGCGATCTCATCGGCGCCGATGAGCGCCGCAAAGCGATACCCCTTGCGCGTCGCGAGCTGGAACTGCTTGCCGACCTTCTGCCCCGCCAGGCTCACCTCGACCCGCAGCCCGGCCGTTCGCATCGCCCGCGCGATCCGCATGGCATCGGCGTGTCGCTCGCTGTCCATCACGCACAAAAAGACGTCGCCCGCCGACTTGCGCGCCGTGACCAGCCCCGCCTCGGTCAGCGCCGCGAGCAGCCGATCGACGCCGAGGCTGATGCCGACCGCCGGCGTGACCTTCCCCGAAAATGCGTCGAGGAGCCCGTCGTAGCGCCCGCCCGACATGACCGACCCGAACGCCTCGTGCCCCACCAGGAACGTCTCGTAGATGGTCGACGTGTAGTAGTCGAGCCCACGCGCGATCGAAAGATCGACCGCCACGCGCTCGCCATACCCGGCCGCCGCGACCATCGTGAGCAGCGCACGCAGGCCGTCGACCCCCGCGATGCCGACCTCGCTCCCCGCGAGCTCCGCACGCAACGCCTCGAGCTCCGCGATGCCCTTCACCTCCCGCCCGAGCAACGCGAACAGCCGGTCCATGGCCGCGGCCTCCAGCGGCACGGCCACGCGGATCTCCTTCTCGACCTCGCTGCGCCCGATCTTCGGCAGCTTGTCGATCGCCCGCAACACCGCAGTCCGCGCGGTCCGCGCGCTCACTCCCACCAGGTCTAGTGCGCCGTCCAAAATGCGCCGATCGTTGACGCGCATGACGAACGCCTGCACCCCGAGCGCCGCCAGCACCTCGAGCCCGACCGTCATGATCTCGGCATCGGCCCGCGCGCTCGGCTCGCCGACGATGTCGACGTCGCACTGCATGAACTCGCGGAAGCGCCCCTTGCCCGGCTTCTCGGCGCGCCACACGGGCGCGACGTGGTAGCGCCGAAACGGCAAGACCAGCTCGCCCCCGTACTGCGCGACCACGCGCGCCAGCGGCACCGTCAAGTCATAGCGCAGCGCCACGTCGCGCTCGCCGTTGTCGAGGAAGCGGTAGAGGAGCTTGTCGCCCTCGTCGCCGTACTTCCCGAGGAGGATGTCGGCGTACTCGATCGCGGGCGTCTGCAGCGGCCCGAAGCCGAAGCTCTCGAACACGCGCCGCACGGCATCCAGCATACGCAGGCGCGGCCCTTCCTCGCTCGGCAGGTAGTCGCGAAATCCCTTGAGCAACCTGGCTTCGATCTTCGCCACCACGTCCCCCGTGCCACCGGATGCCCCTCGCGCGCCGCGCGCAGAGCGTTGCAGTTCCATTCGCGTGGGCAGCCGCTTCGCGGCCTTCGCGAATTCGCGCGCCCCCCTCGGGAGCGACCGCGGTCGCGTGCAAATACAGAATGAGCTAGACGAAGTCGAGCAGGCCGTGCTCCTCCGCCGACGAGGCTCCGATGTTCCTTCCCCCCGCCCTTCCGCCGCGCCTCGCCCTCGCCCATCTCCCGACTCCGCTCGAGCCCATGCCGCGCCTCTCCGCGGCCCTCGGCTTGGATCTGCGCGTGAAGCGCGACGACCTCACTGGCTCGCACCTCTCGGGCAACAAGATCCGCAAGCTCGACTTCCTCCTCGCCGACGCCCGCGCCCAAGGCGCGACTCACGTCCTCACGTGCGGCGGCATTCAATCCAATCACGCGCGCGCGACCGCTCTCGCCGCGGCCCCGCTCGGCATGACCCCGGTCCTCCTCCTACGCACGCCCAACGGCAGCGCCGACGATCTCGCGGGCAGCCTCGCTCCGGGGTCGGAATTGGACCCCACGCGAGGCCTTCGCAAACAACTCCCCGCCGCCCCGACCGCCAACCTGCTTCTCGACCGCCTCGCGGGGGCCCGCATCGTCCCCTGCACGCCGGCCGACTACCGCGAGCGCCGCGGTGCGCTGCTCGAGACCCTCGCCGCCGAACTCCGCACCGCGGGCGGCACCCCCGTCGTCATTCCCGAGGGCGGCTCGAACGCTCTCGGCGCGCTCGGGTACGCCACCGCCGCCTGGGAGCTCCTCGCCCAGTACGACGCCCTCGGCCTCGCGCCCCCCGACACCTGCGTCGTGGCCACCGGCTCGGGCGGCACGCTCGCCGGCCTCGCGCTGGGCTTCGAGGCCGCCGGCGTCCCCACGCGCGCCATCGGCGTCGCGGTCTGCGACGACCGCCCGACCTTTGAAGCCATCGTGCACCGCATCGCCGCCGAGGCCACCGACCGCTACGGCCTCCCGCGCCTCTCTCCCGCGCGCTTCGAGGTGCTCGACGGCTTCCAGGGCCGCGGCTACGCGCTCACGACCGACGACGAGCTCGCCTTCCTCGTCACCACCCTGCGCCAAGACGGCCTCGCGCTCGACCCCGTCTACACGAACAAGGCCTTCCGCGCCCTCGTCGCGACCGCCGCCGCGCCCGCGCGCCCCCTCGGCACCCACATCGCGTTCATCCACACGGGCGGCATCTTCGGCCTCTTCGCCGAGGCCACCGCCCTCACGAACGCCGCACGCTGAACGCGCTCAGCGCCCAACCTGCTGGTACGCGGCGTCGGCCGCCACTTGCAGCTTGCTGAGGTTTAGCGCCCGGAGCTCGTTGCGCAGCTCCTCGAACGCAAGGCCGATTCGCTCGAACGAATAGCGCTTGAAGGCTCTGGATCTTTCCGCGAACAGCGGCGCGAGATCCGCAACGACGATCTGGGTGGTCTTGACCTCGACCGGGTCCTTGCGCCCCGGAAGCAGCACACCCTCGCGGAACTCGACACCGGTCACGGCGCCCGCCGCATCCTTGAGTTGCACGGGCTGCGGCGTGGGTTGAGACGCTATCCAGGTCCCCTTCCCATACGGGACCTTCGTGCCACCGAAGTCGACCTCGAAAGCCTCGACCATCAGCCTGCGCTCGAGACCCGGCCCTGTGGGCGGGACCCAGAGCGGTGCCATGGCCGTCGCCTCGGCGAGCGTGTCCTGCGCCCGCACGAGCACCTCGCGGGTCTTCACGCAAAACGCAACGATTTCCCCTGCCAGTTCGCCATTGGTTGAACTCTTGCCAATCGCCTGGACCGGGTCGATCGCGACCTTCTCGGCGGCGAACTTCGAGAGGCTTGTGAGCGCATCGCCGATCAGCTTCTCGATCGCGGGATCGAGGGGATCGGTCTTGTCGTCTTTGGCCTTCACGAGCGCCTGGAGAACCTTGTCCAGGTCGTCGGCCAAGCTGCTCATCCGCTGGTACGCCGCCTTGCTCCCGTCGAGAAACTTCTTCTTCTCGGCGATCTCCGTCTTGCGCGCCTCGACGTTCTCGCCCGACGCCGCCGACCCCGCCATGCCGCGCCCGAGAAAGAACGCGATCGCACCCACGACCACGATCGATCCGACGAGCACCCAGCGCTGCGTCTTCTGCGACGCCACGTGCGACTCGCCGTCGCTGATGTTGATGTACTCGACGCGCACCCGCTCGACCCCGGGCAACGCGGCCGGCATCGGCGTGTTGTCGTTCTCGTTCCGCGGCGGGATCGTCGCATCCGTGCGCTTCGGATCCGCCTTGACGGGCTCCGGATCCGGCGGCGGCAGCTGAACGCCCGCCGACATCAACGGCGCGGGCGCCGGCGCGGACGCGGCCCGTCCCTTCAGCCCGAGCCGGGCTTTGAGATCATGTTTCTGACCAGGATCGTTCGGCTTGTCCGCGTCGGCCAAGGGGCGCCTCCAGTAGCGCAGCGAGGCTAGCACCCCGCCCCCGCCTGTCAAGGCGCGCCCCGACCCGCCCGACCCGCTTGGCGCGCCCGCCCGCCCGCGCGAACGTCCACCCCCATGGACCATGATCGCCGCCCCCCGCCGCCCGTCCCCTGGGACCGAGTCCGCAAGGTCCATCTAATGGGCATCTGCGGCAGCGCCATGGGGGCCCTCGCCGCCATGCTCCAAGCCCGCGGCTACGAGGTCCGCGGCTCCGACAGCCACCCCTATCCACCGATGTCGGACGCGCTCGCAGCCCTCGGGATCCCGATCGCGCGCGGCTACGAGGCGGCCAACCTCGAGTGGACCCCCGACGCCGTCGTCGTCGGCAACGTCATCCGCCCGACGTACCCCGAAGCAGTGGCCCT
>SXIE01000462.1 GCA_005772945.1 Pseudomonadota bacterium | reverse complement strand
GCGCGCCGGCCGCGCGCGCGTGCGGGATGAACTCCCGGCTGCGCGAGGCGCCCGCCGAGAAGAACGCGATGTCGACGCCCTTGAAGGCGTCCGCGCTGAGCTCCTGCACCGGGATGGCCTCGCCGCGAAAACGCACCGTGGTCCCGACCGAGCGCGCCGACGCGAGCGGCACCAGCGTGCGCACGGGGAAGCGCCGCTTCTCGAGGACGCTCAACAGCTCGGCCCCCACGGCGCCGGTCGCGCCGACGATCGCCACGTTCATCGGCGGCAGCTCGCGCGCCGCGCGCGTGTGTCCGTGCGGGTCCTGATGAGGGTCGTTTCCGGGCTGGGTCACCATGGTAGGTCCTCCGTGAGATCGCTCGTGCGACGTAATGGCTGGGGCGCTCCGCGTCAAGCTCCAAGGCGCGCGCGCCGTTTCACGCGCGACGTCGGTTTGGCGAAGTGATACCACCCCCGGCAGGAGGTCGCATGATGGGCGGGATTGCCAGTGTCGCGGACGCGCTCGCGGTCGTGCGCGAGGGGCGCATGGTCATCCTCGTCGATGACGAGGACCGCGAGAACGAAGGCGACTTGGTCATCGCGGCGGATGCGGTGACGGCCGAGGACGTGAACTTCATCCTGAACGAAGCGCGCGGGCTGATGTGCCTGGCGCTGGCGTCCGAGCGGGTCGACGCGCTCGGGCTCATCCCCATGGCCGCGCGCAACACGGCGCCGCTGGGGACCGCGTTCACGAACAGCATCGACCATCGCGAGGTGGCGGGGCTCGGCGGCGCGTCGGCGTCGGCGCGCGCGAAGACGATTCGGGCGGCGCTCGATCCCCACAGCCGCCCCGAGGACTTCGTCACGCCGGGCAGCGTCTTCCCGTTGCGCGCGCGGCCGGGCGGGGTGCTGGTGCGCTCGGGGCAGACCGAGGGCTCGGTCGATCTGGCGCGCCTCGCGGGTCGGATGCCGGCGGGTGTCATCTGCGAGGTGATGGCGCCGGATGGGACGATGATGCGGCTGCCGCAGCTGCTCCAGTTCGGCGAGAAGCACGGGATCCCCGTGACGACGGTGGCGGCGCTCATCCGCTATCGGCTCGAGCACGAGCGGCTCGTCCGCTGCGTGTCGGCGGCGCGCCTCCCGACCATGCACGGCGAGTTCGACGTGCGCCTCTACGAGAACACCGGCGACGGCACCATCCACGTGGCGCTCGTCTACGGGACCATTCAGAAGGATGTGCCGACGCTCGTGCGCGTTCACCGCGCCGACACGCTGGCCGACGTGTTCGGGCTCGGCGTGCACACGGCGCGCACGCACCTCGGGGCCGCGCTCGAGCGCATCGCGCGCGAGGGCGCCGGCGTCGTCCTGTACCTGCGGCCCGACGGGGACGCCGATCCGCTCGACGCCCGCCTGCGCTACTATGGCGCCGTGACGCGTGGCGAGCGCCCGCCGGTCGTCGGTCCGATGGGCTTCCACGACTTCGGGATCGGCGCGCAGATCCTGTCCGATCTCGGCCTCGGCAAGATCCGCGTCCTGACGAACAAGCCGCGCAGCTTCAAGGGACTCTCGGGCCACGGGCTCGAGATCACCGACTGGGTGCCGCTCGGCGAGGACGCGCCATGAACGCCGCCGAGGCGGTGCCGGGGACGCGCCCGGCCGCGACGGTGGTCCTCTTGCGCGGGCGCGAGGCCGAGATCCTCCTGCTCAAGCGCTCGCGCCAGATGGGGTTCATGGCGAACCTCTGGGTGTTTCCGGGCGGGCGCGTGGATGCCGAGGATCCGTCCGCGTCGGCCGCGGCGATCCGCGAGACGTGGGAGGAGGCGGGAGTGCTCTTGAGCGATCCGCCGGTGACGGCAGGCGCGCCCGAGGCGGCCCGCAACGCCCTGCCGTCCGTCGAGCGTTGGCTCGCGCTGACGCCGTTCTCGCGCTGGGTCACGCCGGCGCGCGAGCCCAAGCGCTTCGACACGCTCTTCTTTGCGGCGTCGGTGCCGACCGGGATCGAGGCGGTTCCGGACGCGAGCGAGGTGACCGAGGCGGCGTGGCTCACGGCCGCGGACGCCCTGGCGCGCCACGAAGCCGGGGCGCTGGCGCTGGCGCCGCCGACCTGGTGGACGCTCGCGGTCTTGGCGGCGCTCGGCACCCCGGAGCGCATCGCGACCTGGCTTGCCGAACGTGCCCAGGCGGTCGCGCCGGTGTGCCCCGAGCTCGGCTTCGAGGCGGGCAAGCTGGTCGTGCGTGTCCCGCCGGAGCACGCGCCGCTCGGGCCCTTCGGGCGTCCGGGCGCGGGCCTCGCGCTGCTCGATGGACGCTGGACGGTCGTGCCCTGACGTCCTCGCGCGGTCGCCGCCGGCCCTCTTGTGCGGATCACTTTTGGACTCAACGCGTTTAGTCTTCGACTAAAGATGTTCAGTCTTCGACTAAAGACGTTTAGTCCAAAAGTGAACCGCGCGGAGCGGTCAACCGGCCGCCCGGATCCGCTCGCGCATGCGCTCCGACAGGACCAGCATCGCCGAGACCGGCACGCGATCCCGCAGGACCTCGGTGATCGACGCCGCGATCTCGGGCACGCGCAGCGTCTCCAGCACGCCCGCCCCGCGCGCGATGCGCAGGCCGCCCAAGGCCACCGCCGACTCGTAGAGTCCGCGCAGGATCGGCCACGTCGCCACGAAGTCCCAGCGGTCCGGGTAGCCCTGGCGATCGATGGCCTGGGCGAGGTCGAGGATCCCGCCTGCGTAGCCCGCGCCGAAGTAGGCCTCCGCTGCGACGCGCGGCTCGACCCCGCGCTCGTCCACCAGGCGTGCGATCCACACGGCGTGCAGTAGCACCGGCAGCTGCGCCACGCGCTGGGCCAGCTCCCCGGGCAGCTGCGGCTCGAGCGCCTTGATGTCGTCGCGCATCGCGCGCAGCGTGCGCTCGGGGACGAGCGTCGTGAGGTCGCTCGCGAGCACCGCCACGGTCGCGCGCAGCGAGCCGAGCGCCTCGCGCGTCGCGAGCGTGACCCGCGCCTTGGCCGTCCAGAGGAGCGCGCGCGTAAGGGCGCCGAGCGTGTCCTCGAGGCGGATGAGGGCCCCGTAGACCACGTCGGTCGAGCCCGCCAGGGTGCGCAGGGCCTCGCGCAGCCGCACCGCGTCGAGGCACTCCTCGGCGAGCAGATACGCGGCGGCGACCTCGCTCGCGCTCTTGTCGGTCGCGACCTCGCAGAGCGCGACGGCCGTGATGCCCGCCTGATCCACGATGCGGTTCGTGATGACGGTGCCGGCGATCTCGTGGAAAAGGAAGTGGTGGTCGAGCGCCTCGCCCTGGGCCGCCACGATGCTGGCCGGGAAGTAGCTCGCCACATACGGCAAGAGCGCCGCGCGGTCGCCGATGGGGTCGCCGATGACGCCGCGCGCCAGGTGCATCTTGGCGTAGGAGAGCAGCTTGCCGAGCTCGGGTCGATAGAAGCCGCGCCCGAGCTCCTGGCGTTGCTTCACGGCGTCGGCGTTGCGCGGCAGATGCTCGCTGTAGCGCGAGAATCCGATGCGATCGCGCTGGACCAACATCGCATGTTGGAACGACCAGATGTCGCGCCGACTGCGCGTCTCGTCGAGCGAGATGGCGAGCGCCTGCCCGAAGTTGTCCTGGAGCACCGAGCGGCAGGCCCCGTCGCCGCCCTCGATGACGACGCGATTGCGCTCCGTGCGCCCGAGGCGACCCGTGCTCATCGGGTGATGAAGCAGCGTCTTGATGTTGACCTCGTGGTCCGACAGATCCACGCCGCCCGAGTTGTCGATCGCATCGAGGTTGCAGCGGCCGCCCAGGCTCGCGAACTCGACGCGCGCACGAATCGTCATGCCGAGGTTGCCACCCTCGCCGATGACGCGGCAGCGCAGGTTGTTGGCGTCGATGCGCACGCGGTCGTTGGTCGCGTCGCGTACATCGGCGTGGGTCTCGGTGGAGGCCTTGAAGTAGGTCCCGATCCCGCCGTTCCAGAGCAGGTCGACGTCCGCCATGAGGATGCAGCGGATGAGCTCCTCGCCCGAGATCTCGTCGCCGGCGTTGTCGAGGGCCGCCCCGAAGCGGCGCCGCACCTCGGGCGAGAGCTTGATGGCCTTGGCCCCGCGCTCCCAGACCCCGCCGCCCGCCGAGATGAGCGACGCGTCGTAGTCGCGCCACGACGACCGCTTGAGGGCAAAGAGGCGCTGGCGCTCTTGGAACGAGACGGCCGGATCGGGATCCGGATCGAGGAAGATGTGGCGGTGGTCGAAGGCGCCGAGCAGGCGCACCGACGGGCTGATGATGAGGCCATTGCCG
>SXIE01000461.1 GCA_005772945.1 Pseudomonadota bacterium | reverse complement strand
CATACACTTCGACGATCCGACGACGCAGATCGAGAGAAAGAGCTTGTGTCATACGGCCTCCTGACCCGGCAGACCTCCTTGGATCACACGTTCAGGTGCAAGTCGAGTTTCCGCTCCGTGATCCCGAGCGGCGCTGTGAGCACGTTCACGCCGTCGTCGGCGCATGCGCACGTCGTCACCGCCCCCGCCATCCCCGGCGCGTTCGGTGCCGAACTCAAAGGGAGCTTCGGGCTCTTCGGCGACGTCAACTCCGAAGCGCAGTTCGCGCCGCGCGACACCCTCTCGATCATCGCCGGGATCTCGACCGCCTACGGTTCGCCGAGCGGCGCGGAAGAGCTCTTCGGCCTTTGGGGCGACATCGGCGACGTCAGCGTCGATTCACCGGTCGTCTTGGCGATGCCGAGCGACCTCGCCATCCCGCCGCTGACGACCGTCGCGACGATCCTGCCGCTCGACGGCTCCAAGGGCAACCAGTACGCGCCGGATCCGGACGGCAACGACACCGTCTATCAATACGCCACCTACTGGGGCGACGAGCAGCTCGATTGCGCCGGCGTCTCCTGCAACAAGCGCTACTTCAACATCGCCATCGGGTTCGACCCCGCCGTCACGAACTGCGTCGCCTACTTCGACGCCTCGGCCTCCGATGGGACCAGCTTCACGAACGGCCAGCCCCCGTCCGACACGGTCTATCCTTTCATCCACTACGCTGTGCCGCTCTCCCAATCGGGCCCCAACGGTCAGGTCGTGTGCGGCCAGAACCCGGTCGGCGTGCCCGGCAGCTACGTTCAACCGGTGTACCGCTACCCCGGTCAGATCGGCGGCCTCACGACGTTCTGCTTCCAGTACGGCCCCGGGGAATCGGCCAACGGCACGATCACCGATTGGTGCAACGGCTACCAACCCTACGACGGCGATGGCGCGCAGTCGGGCGGTGGCGGTGGCGGTGGCGGAAAATAGCGCGCGGCCCAAGCATGGCGCGCGACCGCGGCCGAAAGCCGGCCGACGTCAGAGGCTCGTCCGCTCGTCCTTCGGATCCACCTTGGGCATGGTGCCGAACACCTTGTCCCAGATCGGGGTCGACACGCCGTAGCGCAGGGCGTGCGAGTGGAAGTGGTGCATCATGTGATGCTTCTTGAGGAACTTGCCCCAGCGGCTGCGCGCCTTGCCGACGTGCGTCCAGAAGTGCGTCTCGTCGTACCAGACGTAGCCGATGACGAAGCCGGCGTAGAACGGCAGCGCGTTCTCGTAGCCGAAGATCCCGAGGACCAGGAACCACATCGGGATCGCCACCGCGAGGCTCGCACCCGGCGGCATCACCATGCGGCCCTTGTCATTGGGGTACACGTGGTGAATGCCGTGGATGAAGTGGTGCATCTTCGGGTAGCGCTTCCAATGGAAGAACTCGCGATGCATCCAGTACTCGAAGAACGTCCAGAAGACGATGCCCGCCCCGGTCAGCGCGACCGCCGTGGCCGCGGCGATCGTTGTGTCGGTCGCCATCATCACGAAGCACAGCGCGACCACCGGCGCATAGAGGAACAGCGGCACGAGGCCATGGCAGTGTGAGAACCGCTCGAGGACCGGGTTCTTGAACTGCGTGCCACTGCCGCGCAGGTGGATCTCGTAATCGCCGACGCGCTTGCCGGGTCCCGGGTTGGCTGTGGCCTGCGTCATGGGTCGTCCTCTTCGAATGCGGGGCGGAGGTGGAGCGCCGCGCATTATCGGACCGAGTCCTCGGAAGGCAAGGGAAGGATCACCTCGCCTCACGCCGACGCCGCGAATGCTCGCGCGGCCGCATCCCGAGCGGTCGCTCGGGCCCTCGGGGCGGCAGGGTGCGAACGGATCGACGCATCCGCGGGGTGCGTGCTAGGGTCGCCCACCGAAAGAACCTGCGGCCAAGAGCCTCGCGCGCTTGGCGAACAAGGAGACCCGATGGGCATCGCCGACATGAGTCCTCCACTTCGGAAGAAGCTCCTCCAGATGGCGTGTGTCGCGGCCTGGACCGACCTCGAGGTGCGCCCCGAGGAGCGCGAGGTCATCCTCGATCTCGCGAACCAGATGGGCATGCAGGGCAAGGACCTCGCTGATGTGAAGAAGTGGCTGACCAAGATGCCGCCCGACTTCGATCCTTTCGAGATCCCGCGCGAACACAAGAAGGTCTTCTTCGACGCGTTCCTCGAGGTCGTGACCGCCGACGGTCGCATCGACGAGGCCGAGTCGGAGACCATCCGCGTCCTGCGCGAGCTGGTAAGCTGAGCCCGTGAAGCTCCGACAACTCCAGGACTTCTTCCCCCCCGAGCGCCATCGCGACATCGAAGCGCTCTTCAAGCGCTTTGCCGCGCAACATGGGGACGACGTCGAGGCGTTCGTCATGCATCTGCACGAGCAAGGGCTCGTGTCGATCGAGACACTGCGCGACATCCTGACCGAGCACGAGATCGCGCTCTCGCCGCCGCCCGACCCGGAGGTCCCGCTCGAGCGTCTGACCCAGCGCCACACGCTCGTGGCGCTGCTCGGCAAGGGCGCGATGGGCGAGGTCTTTATCGCGCGCGACCCCGATCTCGGGCGCACGGTCGCGGTCAAGCGGCTCGATCCCAAGCTCATCCACAAGCCGGCCTTCGCGACGCGCTTCTTCGTCGAGGCGCAGATCACGGCGCAGCTCGACCACCCGAGCATCGTCCCGATCTACGGCGTCGAGCGCGATGCCGAGGGGCGGCTCTCCTACGCCATGAAGTTCGTGCGCGGCAAGACGCTCAAGGACTTCATGGACGAGGCGCGCGAGGCCTACGAGAAGGGCCACCCGCCCGACGAAGAGCACTCGCTCAAGGCGCGCATCGAGACGCTCTTGCCGGTGATGAACGCGATCGACTACGCGCACAAGCGCGGCGTCATCCATCGCGATCTCAAGCCCGACAACGTCATGGTCGGGCAGTACGGCGAAGTGCTCGTGATGGACTGGGGCATCGCGCGGCCGATCGGCAAGCGCGAGCGCGTGACCTCGGGCGAGAAGGTCGAGAAGCCGCGCACCGGGGCGCTGGTCGGGACGCCGAGCTATATGTCGCCCGAGCAGGCGTCGGGCGAGACCGAGACCTTGGATGGGACCAGCGATCAGTACTCGCTCGGGCTCATGCTGTTCGAGCTCGTGACGCTGCGGCGCGCGATCACGGCCGAGTCCAGCTTCGAGACGGTCGTCAAGGCGGCCGCCGGGCAGCGCGCGCCACTCGTGCATTTCAATGCAAAAGAGAAGATCGCGCGCGAGCTGCGGGCGGTCATCGAGAAGGCGACCGCGCGCGATCCCGATGCGCGCTACGGGTCGGTCGGCGACTTCGCCGATGACCTCCGGCGCTTCTTGCGCGACGAGTCCGTGCTCGCGCGCCCCGACAACTTCGTGCAGCGCGTGCAGCGTTGGATCGGGCGCAACCGCGGGCTCGCGCTGGGGTTCGGTTTCGGGCTCGTCATGCTCGTCTTCGTCGTGGCGGCGTTCATCCAATGGCGCGGGGCGGTGGCGCTCGAAGAGGAACGCGAGGTCGCGCGGCAACGCGAGGAGGAGCAGCGGCAGGCGGCGCGTAAGCGCGAGGGGCAGCTCATCGAGCTCGGCAACGTCGTGAGCGAGCAGGCCCACAAGATGGACGCGAGCCTGTTCCGCTACGAGGCTCTTTTGCAGGGGTTCGCGGACGCGGCCGCGCTGGCGTTGACCGCTGAGGTGCCGGCCGACAGTCCGCGCGTGTTCTTGCCGGACGATGTGGCCAAGCCCGACACGGCGCCGGCGGATCTGCGCGAGGCCAAGGTCTACGGCGGTCAGAAAATCAGCTTCGATTACGTCGACTTCGCTCTGACGCCGCCCCTCACGCGCGAGGCGGCTTCGGCGGATCTCAGGCGGCTCTCGAAGCTCACCGAGATCATGCGCCGCGTTCAGCTCCGCTCGAAGGGCGAGGAGGCCGTGACCGCCTCGCGCGACGAGCAACGGGCGCTGGTCCTCGACAAAGGTTGCCCGCTCGTCTGGGTGTACCTCGGGACCGAGGCCGGGATCGTCTCGGGCTATCCGGGCCTGTGGGTCTACGAAGCCGAGACGGAAGGCGAGACCTACGACCCGCGCAAGACCGACTGGTACCGGCCGGCCATGGACGGCTCGGCCGCTCGCTGGACCTCGGCGGGCGTCGACGAGAGCGGGCTCGGCCTCCTGATGACCGCATCCCAGGCCGTCCGCGACCCCCACACCGGCGTGCGGCTCGGGGTCGCCGCGGTCGACCTGACGTTCCCGTTCTTCATCGATGCGCTGCTCGACATCGAGCAGCTCGCGTCGTCGGGCGAGGCGTTTCTCATCGACGAGGGCGGCCTGGTCATCGTGCGCTCGAGCCTGAAGGAGGCGGCGCGCAACGCCAAGGACTACGACAACCCGAGTGCGGCCGACGCGAAGGTGCTCGGCGAGGACGGCAAGGCGCTCCTGGCGGCCGCGGCGAAGTCGCCGAGCGGACGGCTCGAGCTGCCGAGCGGGCAGCTCGCGATCTGGGCGCGGCTCCAGGCGACCGGCTGGCTGTATGCGGTCATCGGGAAGCCGGACGCGCTGCTGAAGGCCTCCGGCAAGTGACAATTCCTTCGCGGGCAAGCGCTTCGCGCTCTTCGCGAGAGATGTGACGATGTGAAGGGGGTTCACGGATGGTGACGGACACGCTTCCGCGGCTCGTCCTCGGCCGTCCCGACGACTGGCATGTCCACTTCCGCGACGGCGCGGCGCTGGCTGATACGGTGCCGCCGATCGCGCGCGTCTTCGGGCGCGCCGTGGCGATGCCGAACCTGAAGCCGCCCGCGCGGACGACGGCCGAGGCGCTGGCGTATGCGGCGCGGATTCAGGCGGCGGTGCCGACCGCGATCGGGTCGGGTTTCACGCCGCTGGTGTCGCTCTATCTCACCGATCGCACGGAGGCGGCGGAGATCCACCGGGCCAAGGCGGCCGGGCTTCTCGCCGCCAAGCTGTATCCGGCCGGCGCCACGACCCACAGCGATGCGGGTGTGACCGATGTTCGCGCGCTCGAGCCGGTGTTCGCGGCGATGGCCGAGGTGGGGCTGGTCCTGCAGCTTCACGGCGAGGTGACCGATCCCGAGGTCGACGTCTTCGACCGCGAGGCGGTGTTCGTCGAGCGCATGCTGGCGCCGCTCGTGGCGGAAAATCCGGGGCTGCGCATCGTCCTCGAGCACGTGACGACCGCGGCCGGCGTGGCGTTCGTCGCGGCGGCCGGTCCGAACGTGGCGGCCACGGTGACCCCGCATCATCTGATGGACGATCGGAACGCGATGTTCCGCGGCGGGCTGCGGCCGCACGCGTACTGCCTGCCGGTGCCCAAGACGCGCGCCGATCGCGAGGCGCTCGTGCGGGCGGCCACGGGGGCGGCTACGGGGGCGGCCACGGGGGCGGGCGGCGTTGACGGCGCGCGCTTCTTTCTCGGCTCGGACTCGGCGCCGCACCCGCGCGAGGCCAAGGAGGCCGCCTGCTGCGCGGCCGGCGTGTACACGGGGCCGGCGGTGTTGGCGCTGTGTGCGGAGGCGTTCGAGGCGGCCGGAGCGCTCGGTGAGCTCGAGGCGTTCGTGCATCGGCGCGGTGCGGATTTCTTTGGTGTACCAAGGAATTCCGGAACGGTGACGCTGGTGCGCGAGCCGTGGACGGTGCCCGCGAGCTACCCGCTCGGCGCGAGCACGGTCGTGCCGCATCGGGCCGGCGAGGGCATCGCCTGGCGCGTGGTCGCAGATCCCTGAGGGCGAGATTGCGCCTTGCTGCATAAGGCCTTGCGCCGCATTAGTCGTTTGACTAATGTGGCCGCCGAAGCGAGGCAGCACCATGAATCCGGTAGAGACCAGGGCCAAGATCCTTGCGGCCACCAAAGCGCTCTTCGGCGAGCTCGGCGTCGACGCGACGACCACGCGCGACATCGCCGAGCGCTCGGGCGTCAACAAGGGCCTCATCCACTATCACTTCGGGAACAAGGAAGACCTCCTCGAGGCGCTCCTCGACGATTACTACCAGCGCCTGACGGCCCGGTTGGTGGTCGCGCTCGCGCAGCGCAGCGGGCTCCAAGCGCAGGCCGCGGACATGGTCGACGCCTACGCGGACTTTCTGGCCGAGAACCTCGCCTTCTGCAGCATCGTCCAGCGCGAGGTCGTGAGCGGTCGGCACGTCGCGCGGCTCGTGGCGCGCACGCTGCCGTCGTTCCAGCTCGCCTCGACGTGGCTCGCGCAGGCCGTGCCCGCCGCGTCGGCGCGCGAGCTGACGCACGTCCTGACGACCATCTACGGCATGATCGTGACGTACTTCACCTACGGCCGCGTGCTCGAGCAGCTCGTGGGTGCCGACCCCTTCGGGCCGGCGGCGCTCGCGTCGCGCAAGGCGCACGTGCGTCGCGTCGTCGCGCTCCTCATCGCCGATCTCGGCGCTCCGTCCGAGGCTTCTTCGCACGCGGCTTCTTCGCAAGGGGGTGCAGCATGACCGGACTCCACCCCGCGAACGCCCTCCACAAGGCGCGCCTCCTTGGCGCCGCGCACTGGCTCTGCATTGAGCGCGCGCGCCTCTACACCGAGGCCCACCAGCGGACCGCGGGTCTGCATCCATCGTTGCGTGCGGCGCGCGCGCTCTCGCGCGTCCTGGCCGGGATGTCGATCCGGATCGAGCCGGGCGAGCTGCTCGTCGGCAACCGCTCATCCAAGCTGATCGCGCCGCCGCTGGCGCTCGAACGCGGCGACTTCACGTTCGTCTTCGAGCACCTCCTGCCCGATCTGAAGGCGTTCGGCTACCGCATCGATCCGCGCGACGAAGCGCTCCTCCTCGGCGAGCTCATCCCCTATTGGAAGGGCAAGACCGTGCGCGACGCCAAGCTCGCCGCACTCGCGCGGCACGGCCTCGCGAGCCCGCTCGCGCTCACGCCGCGTGCCCTGCACCAAAAGGTCCGCAGCTTCGGCCTGCGCGCGCTCACGCGCCTCGTCGCCGAGCCCGCCCCGACCGCGACGCTCATGGCCCGCGCCCGTGATGGCGTCCGCCTGGCCGCTCGCCTCCCGCGTCTGCTGGGCGCCGTGCGCGCCGGCTCGGGCGACAACGTCAAGGGCCGCGGTCGTTGCACCGACACGCAAGCGCACATCGTGCTCGGGCACAAGAACGTGCTCGCCCAGGGGTTCGGCGGGATCCGCGGCGCCGCGCTCGAGCGCCGCGCGCGCACCGAGAGCCCCGCCGAGCTCGCGTTTCTCGACGCGGTCGTCGAGACCTGTGACGCGATGCGCATGTTCGCCGCTCGCTTCGCCGCCTTGGCGCGCGACGAGGCCGCGTCCACCTCAGACCCCGCGCGCAGCGCCGAGCTCGCCGCGATCGCCGAGGCCTGCGAGCGCGTCCCCTGGCTTCCGCCGCGCACGTTCGCCGAGGCCCTCCAAGCGCTGTGGTTCACGCAAAACGCCGCCATCATCAGCTACGGCGCCGGCAGCGGCATCACCCCAGGCCGCGTCGATCAGCTTCTCTGGCCGTACTACGAGGCCGACCTCGCGGCCGGCACGCTGACCCGCGCGGACGCCCTGCGACTCGTCGAAGAGCTCATCATCAAGCTCAACAACAACGTCGTCATCTGGCCGAACCTGGGCGGCGTGAGCCTCAACCACCTCGGATCCGACGTCGAGAACATCACGATCGGCGGCGTCGACCGCCTCGGGGGCGACGCGACGAACGCCCTCTCGACCCTTTTCATCGAGGCCATCGAGAACACCAACCTCGCGACGACCGCCTCGTTCCGCGTCTCGCGCGCGAGCCCCGCGGCGTACGTCCAGCGCGTCGTCGCCATGCACCGCCGCACGAACGCGCCGGCCTTCCTCAACGACGAGACCGCCATCGCCGCGCTCGTGCGCGACGGCTACGTGCTCGAAGACGCGCGCGACTACTGCCTCGTCGGCTGCGTCGAGCCGAGCGGCAACGGCGACACCTTCGGCGCCACCGGCGGCACCAAGGTCTACTTCCCGACCGCACTGGATCTGGTCATGAACCGCGGTCGCACGACGTTCTTCGGGCGTCGTGACGGCGCCGACACCGGCGATCCGGATGCCTTCGCCACCTTCGACGCCGTGCTCGCCGCCTTCTACCAGCAGCTCGAAGCGATGGTCGGCTGGGTGGCGGACGCGACGAACCTGCGTGACCAAATCTGGGCCGAACGGTTTCACAACCCGCTCCTCTCCGCGACGATCGACGGCTGCATCGAGCACGCGCGGGACATGACCGCCGGCGGCGCGCGCTACAATTTCGGCGCGGTCGGCGGTGGCGGTCTCGGGACCGTCGTCGATTCCTTGGCGGCGATCCGTGCGCTGGTCTTCGAGGCGCGCACCGTCACGATGCGGCAACTTCGCCGCGCGCTCGCCTCGAACTTCCGCGGCCACGAGGCGCTGCGGCAGCAGCTTCTGGGCGCGCCGAGATTCGGTAACGATAACGCGCACGTAGATGCAATCGCCCGCGACCTCGTCGCGCGCTTTTCGGCCATGGTGGCCGCCCGATCCACCGCCACCGGCGGGCACTACAAGGCGAGCCTCATCTCGTACGGCCTCAACGTCTACGAAGGCGCGCTCGAGCCCGCGACGCCCGATGGCCGCCGCGCCGGCGAGCCGCTCTCGAACAGCATGTCACCCAGCAACGGCGCCGAGCGGCGCGGCCCGACGGCCGCCCTCAACTCGCTCGCGCGCATCGACCACACCCACATCGGCTACGGCAACTCGGTCAACCTGCGCCTGCCCGCCCTCCTCCTGGGCTCGGACAAGGGCCTCGCGAGCGTCGCCCACCTCGTGCGCGGCTACTTCCAGAAGGGCGGTTTTCACGTCCAGTTCAACGCGGTCGACTCGGCGACCCTGCGCGCCGCGCAAGCACGCCCCGCGGACTACGCCGACCTGATCGTGCGCGTCTCCGGCTACTCGGCCTACTTCACGCGCCTCGGCCGCGCCATCCAGGACGACCTCATCGGCCGCACCGAGTTCGCGCGCGCCGTCGACCTGGCGCGCGAGCCCGCGGCGTGCAGCTGACCCCGCCGGGCGACGTGCGCTGCCGCGTCTTCGATATCCAGCGCTTCTCGATCCACGACGGGCCGGGCATCCGCACGACCGTGTTCCTCGAGGGCTGCCCGCTCCGCTGCGCGTGGTGTCAGAACCCGGAGGGGCTCGTCGCGGGCCGCGCTCCGGCGCTGCCGGTCAGCGCCATCCTCGCCGAGGTGCTCGCGGACCGCGACTTCTACGCCGTGAGCGGCGGCGGCCTGACCCTCTCGGGGGGCGAGCCCCTCATGCACCTCGGTCGCGCCCACGCGCTCCTCGCCGAGGCCAAACGCCACGCGCTTCACACCTGCGTGCAGACGTCGGGCGCGGTCGCCGAGGGGCACCTCGCGGCCGTGCTCGCTCTCGTGGATCTCTTCCAGTTCGATCTGAAGCACATGGATCCCGAGCGCCACCGCGCGCTCACTGGCGCCGACCCGGCGCGCATTCACGCCAACGCCGCGTACCTCGTGGCGAACGGCGCCGCCGTCGCGTTTCGCATGCCGCTGGTGCCGGGCGTGAACGACGCCGCCGTCAACCTCGATGCCGTCGCGGGCTTTCTGTCGGCCCTGGGCGCCACGGCGCTCGAGCTCGTGCCCTACCACCGCCTCTACCTCGACAAGTATCGCGACCTGGGGATGACGCCGCGCCTCATGGCGACCGAGCCGCCCACGCGCGCGGCGCTCGAGCGCGCGGCGGAACACTTGCGCCAACATGCAATCGACGTGACCTCCGATGGCTGACCTTCGATGGCTGACCGCCGCCGGCGCCCCCGCTCAGGGCGTGTCGGTCAGACACGCCGCGCGCGCACCGTCCGGGCATACGAGCGGCGCCGGGCGCCCGGCCAGCTCCTCGAAATGACAGCGCTCGAGCGTACAGCGCACGAACTCCGACAGCGGCGGCCGCTGCTCCGCCTGGGGTGCCGCGTCGCCGCGCGTGCCGAACAATGTTCCCGCGAGCCCGGCGCTCTTCCAACTGCCCTTCTCGTACTGCCACAGCCCCGTGAGCGCATCGCCGTCGACCGCGATGACGAAGCGCAGATCGATGCCGACCTGCTTGGCGTCCGCGACGCGCCCCGCGATCTGGTAGCAGCTCCGACCGATCCCGGGCGGGCAGGGGGTCGGCAGCGCCTCGGCGTCCGCGCGCTGGATCGCCGCCGCGTCGAAGTCGCGATCGTTGATCCCCACCTTCTCGAGGCGCGCCGCAAGCGCGCACGGGTTTGGCCCGACCGCCTTCGCCAACGCACCAACCGTCAGGCGATAGCGTCCGTACGTCCCGAGCGCCTTGGCGTTCTTGGCCACGACGACGCGCGTCTCGACGCGCCACGTGCCGCGCAGGTCCGACTCGACGGCGCACGCGCGCGCGGGCTCGTGGCCCGGCGCGACCGCAACCAGCGCACTCCAGTCGTGGCACATCGGCTCGAGCATCTGCGCGAACTCGGCCTCGCTCGCGACGTACCCGTAGCGCGGCGAAAGACAGGTCGCGGTTCGGATCGTCTTCATCATCACCGCGTCGGCGAACGCATTGCACGTGGTCGCGACGTCGGGCGTGCCCGTCACGCGGAACGTGCGCGCCAGGCTCGACTTGCGCGGATCGGGCTCCTCGTCCGGCGTGGACGCGCGCGCCTCGAGCATCCGCGCCGACAGCATGCGCACGCCCTTGGCCGCGGGCGGGTCCTCGAAGGCGGCTCGCGCGCCGTCACCGGTCGGGCACGCGGCGAAATAGAAGAGGCCGTCGGGGTGCGCCGCATAACACCCGAGCGAGCGCCAGAAATCGGGCGCAGCGCGCGTCGGCGTGCCGGCCAAGGCGCTCGTCTCGGCGCAGCGCCACGGGACCTCGGGCGTGCAGGCGACCGTGAAGTCGCGGTCGCTCTCGGGGACGCCGGCGTCCTGCAACTGGCACGCGACAGGCGTTCCGTTGACGACGTAGTGGAGCGTGAGCGGCAGCGCGCGCAGCGGCGCAAACGCCGCGTCGTCGGACGCGGCCGCCGCGATCTCCTGGTTGCGGTCGAGCGTATCGGCGGCCGCGACGCGAACGTCGACCGGCGCGGCCGCGGCCGGCGTCGCGGGGGGCGAGCGCAGGCCGGCGTCGAAAGCCGCCTCCGTGGCGGTTCCAAGAGGTGTGGCGACGTCCGCCTGCGGCGGCGGTGAACCGCAACCCGCCGCGATCCGCGAGGCCACGACGAGCGACAGACACACGAGCCATCGAGCCATCGCGACCTCCCCGGAGACGCTCGTCGATAACGCCGACCGCGCTGCCGTGCAAATCGTCAGCGTGCGCGACGTGATAGAGTCCAGCGGCGCCCCGTGCTAGCTGGTCCCGAATCGGCCACCTCGGAGGCAATGTGAAACGGACATGGATGGGACTCGGCGCGGCGCTGCTCGCCGCATGCGGCGGCGACACGGACGCGGGCACCGACCTCGGCACCGACCTCGGCACCGGGCCCGGCGCGGAGACGTCGATCGCAGCCGAGACCACGGACCCCGACGCAGAACCCATCGAAACCGCGCTCGCGCCCGACGGCGATCCGACCGACGCGATCGTCGGGCCCGAGACGACGCCCCCGTCCGACGCCATGGCCGAAACGATGATCGACGAGAGCATCGCCGACGCCGACCTCGACCCCGATACGGCACCGCCCGCGGACACCAATTCGCCGAGCGAGACGGTCGCCACCGACGCATCCGACGCGGGCGAGACGAGCGACGCGGGCGAGACGAGCGACGCGGGCGAGACGAGCGACCCGACGTGGCCGACCGACCGACCGCACGGCCAGTGCGCCAGCGGCACCGACTGCCCGGGTGACCTGACCTGCGCCGAGACCGCGCCGGGCGGGATCTGCAACGGCTGTGGCGCCGAACAGTGCCCGGACGGCACGGCCTGTAACCAGTTCGGCGCGTGCAGCCGAGACTGCGCGGCCGCCGCCGACTGCCCCGCGGGCCTGCGCTGTCATGGCACCCACCAGGTCTGCGTCCTCGTCGCGTGCGCCGAGGCGAGCGACTGCACGCCGCCGTATGCGTGCGATTCGAACTTCTGCCGTCGACCCTCGTGCGTCGCGGGCCGATGCCCCGCCCCGTTCGTGTGCACGGCGGGCGTGTGCGTCGAGCCGTATTTCGCGCCTTGAGGTCGTCGGTGCGCGCGGCGCGCCGCAAACGACGAAGGCCACCCGCGTGGGCGGCCTTCGCTTGGCGTTCGCGTCGTCGCCCTCAGCGCGGCGCCAGCTGTCCGTCGTCGATCCACGCCTTGAGCGTGGCTTGCTGCGCGGCCGTCAGGCACGCGTCGTTGGCGGCATCGGTCTCCGGGTTCCCCGAGCAGCCGCGCCCGAGCGGCATCTGACCCGCTTGGATTCGGACCAGGGCGCAGGCTCCCTTGGTCTTGCCGGCGCACGCGGCGTTGGCGGCCGCCTTCTGCGAGTCGGTGTAGGCCGCGTCCACGCTGGCGGCGGCCATGTTGTGGCCGCCGGAGCCGCCGCCGGCGTGGCACGGCGTGCATTTCGCGGCGAAGATCGCGTGCGGGTCGTCGAACGCGACGCCGGCCGAGGTCTCGCCCGCGGTCGTGTCGTCCGCGGTGGCGGTGTCGGCCTCGGTG
>SXIE01000460.1 GCA_005772945.1 Pseudomonadota bacterium | reverse complement strand
CGGAGCTGCGCGCGGATCCAAAGGAGCTCGCCGAGCACGTGATGCTGGTCGACCTCGGGCGCAACGACGTCGGGCGCATCGCCGAGCCCGGCTCGGTGACGGTCAGCGAGCTCATGCTTGTCGAGCGCTACAGCCACGTGATGCACCTGGTGTCCGAGGTCACGGGTGCGCTACGCGATGGCGTCACACCCGCAGAAACACTGGCCGCGACGTTCCCGGCCGGGACGCTCTCGGGCGCGCCGAAGATCCGCGCGATGGGGATCATCGACGAGCTCGAGACCTCGCGCCGCGGGTTCTACGGCGGCGCCATCGGCACGATCGGCGTGAACGGTACCGTCGATCTGGCGATCGCCATCCGCACGCTGGTCGCCGACGACGCGACGTTCGCGGTGCAGGCCGGCGCTGGCATCGTGTGGGACTCGGTCCCCGAGCGCGAGGCCGACGAGACGCGCAGCAAGGCCTCGGCGGTGCTGCGTGCGATCGATCAAGCGCGCCGCACCTTCCGACGGAGGGAACGCACGTGACCGCACCTGCCCCGGAGCGGCCGCTGTCGCTGCTCGTCATCGACAACTACGACAGCTTCACGTTCAACCTGGTCCAGTACTTCGGCGAGCTCGGGGCCGAGGTCGAGGTGGTGCGCAACGACGCCTTGACCGTGGACGAGGCCGTCCTGCGGGCGCCCGATGCGTTCGTCGTCTCGCCGGGCCCGTGTACGCCGAACGAGGCGGGGATCTCGGTCCCGCTCATCCAGCGGGTCTCGGGCACGACGCCGCTGCTGGGCGTCTGCCTCGGGCATCAATCGCTGGCGGCCGCCTTCGGCGGGTCGATCGTCCGCACCGGCGTCATCATGCACGGCAAGACCTCGCCCATTCATCACGCGGGTAGCGACGTCTTCCGCGACCTGCCGAACCCGTTTGCGGCGACGCGCTACCACTCTCTGATGGCGAGCCCCGACGACCTCCCGGCCTGCCTCCGCGTCACCGCCTGGACCGAGCCCGAGGCCGCCGCCACGCGCGTCATCATGGGACTCGCGCATGCGACGCACCCGACCTACGGGGTCCAGTTCCATCCGGAGTCCATCCTGACGACCGCCGGCAAGGCGCTGCTCGGCAACTTCCTCTCGCTCGTGCGGGCTTTCCATGCGGCGCGCGCGGCCGACGCCGCCGGCGAGGCGCACCCGTGAGCGCGCTGCGCGACGCCGTCCACGCGCTCGTCGGCGGGCGCGCGCTCTCGGAGGACGAGGCCTTCCTCGCGATGGGCGACGTGATGTCCGGGACCGCCTCCGACGCGCTCATCGCGGCCTTTCTCACCGCGCTGCGCCTGCGCGGCGAGACGACCGACGAGCTGGTCGGGGCCGCCCGCGCGCTGCGCGCCCGCGTCATCCCGGTCGTTCACGAACTGCCGCTGGTCCTCGATACGTGCGGCACCGGCGGCGACGGGGCGCAGACCTTCAACGTCTCGACCGCGGTCGCCTTCGTGTGTGCCGCGGCCGGTGGGCCGGTCGCCAAGCACGGCAATCGGGCCGGGTCCTCGCGCGTCGGCAGCGCGGACGTGCTCGAGGCGCTCGGCGCGCGGCTCGAGCTCGGCCCCGATCGCATCGGCGCGTGCCTCGCGGAGGTCGGCTTCTGCTTCATGTTCGCGCCCCATCACCACGGGGCGCTGAGGCATGCCGGCCCGGTGCGGCGCGAGCTCGGTTTCCGGACGATGATGAACCTGCTCGGGCCGCTCGCGAACCCGGCCGGCGCCACGCACCAGCTGCTCGGCCTGTTCGACGGTGGGCGCCTCGCGCAGATCGCCGAGGTCGCCACGCGCCTCGGGGTGCGCCGCGGCCTGGTCGTTCACGGACCGGGCGGGCTCGACGAGCTCGGCCTGGATGGCCCGTCGGCGGCCGCAATGATTGGTACAGCAACTATCGGAGTACCTACCATCGACCCGCGCGCACTTGGACTGGGACCCGGTTCGCCTGAGGCGCTCCGCGGCGGCGATGCGGCAACCAACGCCGCGATCATCCGTCGCATCTTCGCGGGCGAAACGGGTGCCGCCGCCGACATCGTCGCGCTCAACGCGGGTGCGGCCCTCTGGGTCGCGGAGGCCGCGGCGAGCATCGCGGACGGGGTCGCGCGCGCGCAGGAAACGCTGGCCTCGGGCCGCGCGGCCGCGACGCTCGATCGTTTCATCGCCTACACCCATGCACACGGAGGCGCCACGTGACGCCCACGAACCATGGCTCGGTCCTCGACGCCATCGTCCAACGCACACGGCTGCGCCTGGCCGAGGCCCCGCCCAACGTCGCCGCGCTCGAGCGCGCCGCGCTCGCTCGCCCCGCGGCTGCCGACGTCATTCGGACGCTCACCTCCGACGGCACCGCGAACCGCATCATCGCCGAGATCAAGCGTCGCTCGCCGAGCCTGGGTGCGCTCAACGAAAGCGCCGACGCCATCGCCGTCGCCCGCACCTATGCCGGCGCCGGCGCGGCCGCCATCAGCGTCCTCACCGAGCCCGAGCGCTTCGGCGGCTCCTTCGCGGACCTCGGCACCGTGTCCGACGCCGTCCCCACACCGACCCTCTGCAAGGACTTCATCGTCGATCCGCGCCAGGTCCTGATGGCTCGCGCGCACGGCGCCAGCCTCGTCCTGCTCATCGTCGCGGCCTTCGCGCGCGCCGAGGCGACCAAGCGCATCGCCGCTCTGCGCGCGGACATCGAGGCCCTCGGCATGACCGCGCTGGTCGAGGTCCACGACGCCGTCGAGCTCGACCTCGCGCTCGCGGCGGGCGCGCACGTCGTCGGCGTCAACAGCCGCGACCTCCGCACGCTGCATATCGATCTCGCGGTCGCCGAGGCCCTCGGCCCGCTCGTTCCGCCGGGGATCATCGCCGTCGCGGAGAGCGGGATCCAGGGCCCCCGTGACATCGCCCGGTTGCGCCGCGCCGCATATCGCGCTTTCCTGGTCGGTAGCAGCCTCATGACCGCCGCCGATCCGGGCGCCGCGCTGCGGGCGCTCATCGACGCGCCCGACATGCCCGCCGAGAGCGAGCGACCCCAGCCCGACCAAACCTCCCACCCCACCCGCGAGACCTCCGACCGATGAGCATCCCGCCCGACCGACCTCCCCGCATGCCGTACATCAAGATGTGCGGCTTCACGAATCCGCAAGAGGCGCGGCTGGCGGCCCAGCTCGGCGCCGACCTCATCGGGCTCAACTTCTTCTCGGGCTCGCTGCGCGCAGTCAGCTTCGGCATGGCGAACCGAATCCAAGAGGTCGTGCGCAAGACCGGTCAGGAGCGCGGCAGCAAGCGCCCGGTGCGAACCGTCGCCGTCATGGTGGACCCCGAGCCGGAGATGGTCCTCGAGATCCTCCGCGAGGTGAACCCCGACATCCTCCAATTCCACGGCGACGAGCCGCCGCACGTGTGTCGCTACTTCCGGCGCCCGTTCATCAAAGCGTTTCGCCCGCGCGGGGCCGGCGACATCGCGAAGATCGCGACGTACGCGGGCGGCTACTGCGTCGGATACATGCTCGATGGTGCCGGCGACGAGGACTACGGCGGCACCGGCAAGCAGGTCACGAGCCAGCTCGCGAACGAGATCTTCCGCGCGCAGCCGCGCGGATGTCTGGCGGGTGGCCTGACGCCCGCGAACGTCGGACCGCTCGTCGCCCAGATGCAACCCTACGGCGTCGACGTCGCGACCGGCATCGAGACCCGCCCCGGCAGCAAGAGCCCCGAGCTCATGGCCAGCTTCGTCCGCGCGGTGCGCGAGGCGGTCGGCGGGCCCAAGATGAACGCGCCATGACGACGACCCGGCAGGCGCCTGCGCGCGGCGACCGCGGGGCGCTTGCCAAGGTCTTGAACGCGCTCGAGGCGGACCTTCCGGAGCCCGAGCGGATCGCGTGGCTCGACGCGCTTTGGCCTTTCGCGACGGCGGTCACGCTCGGCATCACCGGGCCACCCGGCGTCGGGAAGTCGACGCTGATCGGGCGGCTCATCGCCGCGTGGCGCGCGGCGCAGAGGACCGTCGCGGTGCTGTGCGTCGACCCGAGCTCGCGCCAGAGCGGCGGCGCGCTCCTCGGGGATCGCGTGCGGCTCGGCGTGGGCGGCGATGACCCTGGCGTCTTCGTGCGCTCGCTCGCCGCGCGCGGGATGCTCGGCGGGCTCGCGCCGGCCGCGTTCGACATGGCGCTCGCCCTCGCCGCGACGCACGACCGCGTGATCGTCGAGACGGTCGGCGTCGGCCAGTCGGAGATCGCCATCGCGGACGTCGCAGATCTCGTGGCGGTGGTCCTGCAACCGGGCTCGGGCGACGCGCTGCAGTACATCAAGGCGGGCATCATGGAGATCCCCGACCTCATCGCGGTGAACAAGGCCGATCTGGGCGCACTGGCAACCGAGACCGCGCGTGAGGCGCGCCAGGCAGTGGCCGCTCGCGGGCGGCGCGACGTGCCGATTTTGCCAGTGTCCGCCAGCGCGGGAGATGGCGTCGCGACGCTTGTGGACACGCTCGATCGGCTGATCGCCGAGCGCGCACCGACGCTCGGGGGGACACGCGACGTGGCACTCTCGGCCGAGTTGCTCGCGCGCTTCGAGCGATGGTTCGGCGCCCACGCGGTGCGCGAGGCCGGCGGTCGCGAGGGGCTCTATCGCCGCGTGCTCGGCGTTCCGGCAGCGACGCTCCCGAGTGCGCGCTGGGCCCTCCTCGGTGGCGGGTCGATGGACGCGTGCGGCTGATACCGCGGACGTCACGGGCCGGCTCCGTCGGCGTGTGAATTCCACCACCTCACCACGCTGCGCAGGGGCTTTCCGGGCCCCGACCCCGTGCTCCACGGACGTCACGCGAAGAAGTGCGACAAAGGGTTTTCGCCTTGCCCCCGCGCAAGTGCACCGCTAGCCTTCGAGGTCGAGAATACGGCTCGAGCGCTGTGCAGCTGCGAGGGTATCGCACATGTCCGAACCTGATTTCCCCCCTCCGTTCGCTCGCGCTTCCGGCGTTCCGCAGGCGCGCCGGGGCCCGGCGGGCGCGACGGACCTCGACGGACAACGGCGCGGGCTCGAGGACGAGCGGCGAGCGCGCATCGACGCCGAGCGTCAGCTCGCCACGCGCACCGAAGAGCTCGCGCACGCGAACGCAGAGATGCGGGTGCTCGTCGCGGACTACGAGCGGCGACTCGAGACGCGCACGAACGAGCTCGGCATGGCGCGCGAGCTCGCGAACCAGGCGCAGCGGCGCACGGCCGAGATCGCGACGGAGTTCGAGCAGTCCGGCCACGCCAAGAACGCCTTTCTCGCCCGCATGGCGCACGAGATCCGCACGCCGCTCTCGGCGATGATGGGCTATGCGACGCTCATTGCCGACTCCAGCGCCACCCGCGCGCCGAATCAGACGGCCGACTGGGCGCACAGCCTCAAGCGCGGCGCCGAGTACCTGCAGTCGCTTGTCGCCGACATCCTTGACCTCTCACAGATCCAGGGCGGCGAGGCCTCGCTCGAGCTCGCGCCGACCTCCATCGAGCGCGTCATGACTGAGGTCGCGGGCGTCATCGGCCAAAGCGCAACGGCGCGCGCGCTGTCGTTCGGGCTCAACTTCGAGACCGCGATGCCCGAGGTCCTGACGACCGACGTCGTCCGGCTCCGCCAGGTCCTGATGCACCTCGGGAACAACGCCGTCCGGTTCACGCCCAAGGGAGGCGTCGAGCTGCGCGCGCGACTCGTGTCGATGAGTGATGCGAGCGGGCGCGGCACGCTCGAACTAGAGGTGCGCGACACCGGCATCG
>SXIE01000459.1 GCA_005772945.1 Pseudomonadota bacterium | reverse complement strand
GCGCTCGAGCAGGGCGGTGCACCCGAGGTGCTTGCGCGCGCGAACGCGATCCAGAGGGTGCTCGCGAGCACTCCGTAGGACGGAGACGACGCGCAGCGCCGGAGCGCTGCTACTCGAGGCCGTCGACGGCGCGCGGCAGGCGCTTGGCCTGGCCGATCCAGCTATCGAGCACCTCGGCCATCGGGACCGCGCCCGCGATGTGCTGAACGCCGTTGACCGCTTCGAGCTTGACCCGGAGCGCCCCGGAGGCGGCGGCCGCGAGGTCCTTCGAGTGCCGGATCCCGGCGCCCTGGAGCAGGCGCACCATGCTCGGACCGAGCCCATCGATGCGCAGGAGATCGACCTGCGCCGCGAGCGCCGTGACGCGCCCGATCGTGAGCCCGGACTTCTGCGCGAGCTTCTGTCGCTTGGCGCCGGTACTGACCTCCGAAAGGAGCGCGAGCGTGGTCGTCACGCCCGCCTTCGCGAGCGCCTTGGCGTCGGCGTCGTCGACCAGGCCTTCGATCGGCAGCCGGTAGTGGCCCGCCTGCGCCGCGGGTGCGGTCGCGAACGCGGTCGCGAGCAAGCCGACCAGCGTCGCAAGAAAAACGGTACGCATGCGGAGCCCGCGGCGCGCGATCATTGCCCAACCTCCCGTGCGGGGTTGGTCGGGAACGAGAACCCGACCGACAGCCCGAACATCCAGTTGTGCCCGAACTCCGCCGCCGGGACCGAGCTTCCCCCGGTCTCGTCGCGGCGCGACGAAATCTGCCGCGTCAGGACCCAGTCCGTGAGATCGAAGCCGATCGAGAGCCACTGCGTCGGGAAGATGCGGAGGCCCACGCCGAACATCGGCGCGATCGAGACCGAGTCCTCGATGAGGCCTTCGCCGGACACGAGCGCCGCGCCGATCCCGAGCGTCAGATGGAGATCGATGCGCACGACCGCGTCCGAGAAGACGAGCGCCTTGCCCGTGAACGGCACGAACTCGACCGCCAGCGCACCCATGAAACGAATGGCGCTGGTCGAGAGCTCGAACGGCGTGTCGGGCGTCGAGCGCTCGGCCTCGATGTCGTCGGCGAGCGAGGTCCGCACCCCGCCGCCCGCCATCGCGTCGAGCCCGAAGCCGAACCACGACGTCAGGTGGTAGCGGTAGCCGAGCCCCGCCATGAGGTTCTGGACGGAGGGGTCGCCGAGCGTCAGCCCGAACTGGAGCGACAGCATGTGCCGCCCGTCGAGCAGCGGGCGGTAGTTCATGACCGGCGGCGCGTCGTCGAGCAGCGGGTTGTCGGCACGCACCGGCCCCGCAAGCAACACGGCGAGGGCAAGGGCAGGGATGGAGCGAAGAAGGGGCGGTCGCACGTGCGCTCTCACTTCACGTAGGTGTAGCTGGCGCTGAACGGAATGAAGAACGTCAGGCCAGCTTGGCCCGTGACGTTGTTCACGAACTCGGAGCCCGCGTTGAACTTCTCGAAGTAGAGTTGATCACGCAGCTCGAACGTCAGGGTCATCCATTCGGTCATGAAGAGGCGCAGTCCGATGCCGATCATGCCGGCCGGTTTCGGGTCCTCGCTGCGGCTCGTCACAATGGCCCCGCCGCCGAGCGACGTGTAGATGTCCCAGTAGGCGATGCCGTCGCCGAAGACCGAGAACTTGCCGTCGAAGGCGACGACCGAGACGTCGCCGCCCGCATACCATTGGAGTTTCGAGATCTCGGGGAACAGCTCGAAGTCGCCGAGGACGGCGTCGTGGACGGCCGACTCGCGCGTGAAATACTTGGTGTACGTAGCACCGATCGAGACCCACTCGCTGATGTGGAAGCGGCCGGTGCCGGTGAGGGCGTAGGTGTCGAACATGCGGTCGGCCATCGCGATGCCGCCGCCGATGAGCGCCTCGAAGCGGAGCGCCTTGAGGATCGGGCGTTGCTGGATGACGCGCACGTCGTCGTTGAGGTTCGTCTTGGGCGCGGGGACGTCCTCCTCGTCCTCCTCGCCGGCGGCCCCGGTCTGGGGCGTGGGGTCGGCGGCGCGGGCGGACGGCGCGGCGCCGCCGAGCGCGAGGGCTACGAACGGCGCGACCAGTAGCAAGGGCACGGCGCGGCTCGCTACGCCGAGGGCGCCGCGTGCAGGAACCAGGTTTGGCTGGGGGTGTCTCGACATCACACGCTCGCCTATGGCCCAAAAGTGGTCGGACTCTAGCCCGTCACCGGGCCATGGTCAAGGCGACCGGGGCCCGCCGGAGGCCTTGGTCGCGGCTGCGCGAGAGCCACCCACCCGGTCGCTCCGAGCGTCCATCGCGCGGACGGAGCGCTTGGCGAAAGCGGCCAAAGCCTGGATTCAGGCCGCGAAACGTCACGTTGCGCCCCCGTCGGGCTCGGGCTCGAACGGGATCTTCTCGACGGCCGTGATCGACGCGCCGTGCTCGAGCTGGACGAGCGTGACCGCGTTGCCGTCGCGCCGGACCTCCTGGATGTCGCCGGCCTCGATGAGGTGCTCGTTGCCGAGGGAGTCGACGAGCTCGAAGCGGTCCTGGCCGTGCGTCGCGCCGACGGCCACGCACTCGTGCTTGTTCTGGATGCGCGCGACGATCATGCGCACGCCCTTGCCGCCGCGATGCTGCCGCGGGAGCTGCTCGAGCGGCGAGAGCTTGCCGCGACCCTGGCGCGTGAAGACCGCGATGCCGAGCGTGTCGTCGGGCGGGACCAGGATGGCGTCGGCGATGCGGTCGCCGCGCTCGACCTTCATGCCGATGACGCCCTTGGCGGCGCGCCCTTGGATCGGGACCTCGGAGACGTCGAAGCGGATGGCGACGCCGTCGGCCGTGAGGAGGATGAGATCCCCCTGCCCGTCCGTCGCGATGACGACCGAGAGCGCGTCGTCGTCGGGGACCTTGAAAGCCACGAAACCCGCGCTGCGCGTGCTCTGGAACTCCTCGAGCGTCGTCATCTTGATGAGCCCCTCGCGCGTCACGAAGAGCAGGTAATGCGGCGTCTCGGATCCTTGCACGAGCGTGCCAATGTCGCCGGGCGCGAGCACTTCGACGAGCTTCTCTTCGCGTGTGATGCCGCAGACGTTGACGAGCGACGTCCCGGTTTCCCCCCACTTCGCTTCGGGCAGCTGGTGGACGGGCACCGGATAGCACTGCCCCGTATGCGAGAAGACCAGGACCCTGTGGGTCGTGCGCGTGTGGATGAGGCGCAACATGCGGTCGCCCGGGGCCACGCCCGAGGTCTTGCGCGTGGCGCCTGAGGTCTTGAACGAGTTCAGCGAGGACTGCTTGATCCACCCCTGACGCGTCACGCCGACGACGACCTCCTGGTCTTTCACGGTGACCTTGAGGTCGACGTCGAGGCGCGCCACTTCGGCTTCGATGGTGGTCCGGCGGTCATCCGAGAAGCGCGCGCGCAGGGCGTCGAGCTCGGCGGCGATGACGCGATCGCGCTCCTTGGGTTCACGCAGGATCTTCTCGAGCTTCTTGATCGCCTTCTCGAGCTCCTTGGCCTCGCCGGTGAGCGCCGACAGCTCGAGGTTCGTCAGGCGATGGAGCTTCAGCTCGAGGATCGCCGCGGCCTGCAGCTCGGTGAAGTCGAAGTTTGCGACGAGGTTCTTCTGCGCGTCGGGCTTATCGTCCGAGGCGCGAATCGTCGCGATGACCTCGTCGAGGATGTCGATCGCCTTGATGAGGCCGTCGACCTCGTGCAGGCGCTCTTGTTTCTTGGCGAGATCGTGGCGGCTGCGGCGCTCG
>SXIE01000458.1 GCA_005772945.1 Pseudomonadota bacterium | reverse complement strand
CGCCCCACCATGTTCACCTCGGACCCGACCCTACCCCCGACCGGCCCCCGAAGAAACCCCTGCCGCGCCCCTTCAACAAACTCCGCGGCGCGCCAGCAGGAAACGACGCGAGCGCGCGCGTGCCACCCCTCGACTCCGCCGTCCGGGTCGACATCGCTTGCGCGCAGCTGCAAATATACGCCGTGCGCAAACCCTTGCGCACGCGCGCAAACGTCCCGCCGGCCCCGCCGTCCGCGAGGTTGCGGCACGCGCCGGCAACCCACACTCGCCGCGACCATCGCGAAGGCGGTCGACGGCAAGGTCGCGAGTGTCCAGGTCTACGCACAAAGTCGTCCGCGGTGAGCGCACCCTCCTGACGTCTTACGGAGTCCCGGGCTCGACCCCGAGCTGCTTCGACATGAAGAGCGCCGCGAGCAACGTGAAGAGATCGCGGTTCTCTTTCTTCGCGAAGCCGTGGCCCTCGTTCAGCGCCAGCATCGTCCACACCTCGTGGCCGTTCTTCTTCACGGCGGCGGCGATCTGGGTTGCCTCGCCGGCCGGCACGCGCGGGTCGTTGGCGCCCTGCGCCACGAAAAGCGCGCTCTGGATCGCCGCTGCGTTCGTGGTCGGCGAGATCGTCTCCAAAAAGGCGTGCATCGCCGGATCGCGCTCGTCCCCGTATTCGGCGCGCCGCAGATCGCGGCGATACTCCGCAGTATTCGCCAAGAACGTGAGGAAGTTGGAGATCCCGACGAGGTCGATCCCGGCGCGCAGCCGGTCGCCAAAGCGCGCGAGCGACGCCAGCACCATGTAGCCACCATAGGACCCGCCCATCACGGCAACGCGCTTCGAATCGAGCCGTGGCTGAGTCCCGATCCAATCGAGCAGCGCGCCGATATCCTTCACAGAGTCCTCGCGCTTGAAACCATCGTCGAGCGCCAGATAGCTCCGTCCGTACCCGTCCGAGCCGCGCACGTTAGGCACGAGCACCGCGAACCCGAGCTCGCGGACATAGAATTGGAGCGTCGCCACGAACCCAGGACGCGCCTGCGACTCGGGCCCGCCGTGGATACTGACGATCACCGGAAACGGCCCCGGCCCGCGCGGCACATACGCGAACGCCGGGATCTCGCGATCGTCGAAGCTCCGGTAGCGGACGAGCTCGACCGCGACGAAGCTGCTCGCATCGAGGCCGCCGAGCTCGCTCTCGGTCCAGCGCGTGAGCGCCTTCTTGCCGACGTCGTACGTGTACGCGTCACCGGCGACGACCGAGCTTGCGAAGGTAAACCCAATCACGTTGGCCTTGCGCGCGTAGCGCAGGCCGCTGATGAGCCCGCGCGGCAACTGCGGCGCCGCCAGCTCTTTGCCGCTTCGCGTCTCGAAGAGGCGCACCACCCCGAAGCCATCCTCGTTCACGATGACGGCGAGCGTCTTGCCATCGGGCGACAGCGCGAGCTCCTCCACGTTCCACGGAAGGTGCGCGCTCCAGTTCGTCCACGCCTTCGTCGCGAGCTCGAAGGCAAAGAGCTCGACCCGCTCGCCGCCCCGATCCGAGAGGACGAACAGGCGCTTGCCGCTCCGATCGAACACCGCATCGCGATAGGCCGCGACCGGCGCCTCCGCTGTCACTTTCGTGAGAGTGCCACTGGCAATCTCCCACAAGTACAGGCGCGAGTCCGCGATCGACACGTACTCCTTCACGAGCAGCGTCTGCGCGTCCGGCGAGAACGCCCGCGGCGTCCACTGGCCCTTGCCCTCGAGCACGAGTTTGTTGCTGGCGAGGCTCAGACCGTCGCCGATCCAGATGTCGAAGTCCTTGCCGTTGCGCGCGTTCGACGCGAACGCCATACGCGCCCCGTCCTCGCTGAACGTGACGCCCTCGGTGCGGCTCGCGGGATCCGTGAGCTGCGTGATGCGGCCGCTCTTCAGGTCGCGACGGAAGATCTGATAGCGCTCGTTGCCGCCGACATCGCGCAGCTCGACCATCGCGTCGTTCGTCCCAGGGACGAAGCCCGCGCCAAGGATCGGCTCGGCCTCGAATGTCACCTGCGTCCGCGCCCCGAGTGGCTGCCGCACGCGATGCACGCTCGCGACGTTCCCGAAGCGCGTCGTGATCAGCACGGTCCGCGCATCTTCGCTGAGCGCGCTCAACACCGCCGTGCGCGACTCCATATAAGGACGAAGTCGCGCCGCAAGCTCGGGCGGAACCGGCGGCGTCCCCTCGAGCACGACCTGGCCCTCGCTCTTCGATGTCGTCGGCGGAGCAGGAGCCACGGGTGCGACGAGGCCAGGCGACGGGGTCGGATCAACGCATTTTGCCGGCGGGGCAGACGCGCAGGCGCACGTGAGGCTGGCAACAGCGAGTCCGACGAGCAGCGATAGGGGGTGGGTCATGCCGATCGCATAGCGCGCACCGGCGGTGATGCCAACCACCCCGAGGCGGCCCGAGCGCTCTCGCCGAAACGCTGTCGGGTCCCTCCGCGTCCGCTCTACAGGCGGCTCCGAGAGGAATCGTCAAAAAAGCCGTTGACGGTCGGAACGACCTGCCGCAAATTGCGCTCCCGCTCGGGCGGGCCGCAACGCCAACCCGACCGCGAAACCTCTTTGAAAACGGAATATTGGAAGGACGAAAGTCCAGACGCCGCAAGGCGTCGGCTGCCGCCTCGGATTCAAGCACGAGGCGGCGGTGAGAGCAGACCGCGAGCTCGAGCTGCATCCCATACCAAGGTTGCAGAGCGAGGACGCGAAGTCTGGTTTTGGAATGTGAACGAGAGGCGAACGAAGAGAAACTTCATAGGTCAAGCTATGAAGGGCTTTCGGTGGATG
>SXIE01000457.1 GCA_005772945.1 Pseudomonadota bacterium | reverse complement strand
GCGAGGGCACCCCGGCTTGTGACGGGCGCGCGGCGGTCGCATGGGGTGCGGCGGGCATCGGCGGACGCGTCGCGCTGCGCGACGGCGGCGCAGGACGCGAAACGGCGGGCCTTGCCAACGGGGCGCGGGCGGGGTTGACCGACGCGGTTCCGGGGTTGGTAAGGTCGCCCGAATCATCCGGGGGATCGCGGGGCTCGTCTGGGCCGGCCATCGTTGGCAGCGAACCTACCAGATTGTTTGAATCCCGGCGAGGAGTCAGATGTCGGGGCCGCGTTGCCGCGTAGGGCGCCGTGCTCGGCCCTCCGCGCACGAGTTCCTCGATCATGAGAGGAGGTGCCGATGCGTCGCGCTCTGGCTTCCACGTTCCTTCTCGCCGTGGTCCTCGTGGCCGGCGCGAGCGCCCAGGCGCGCCCGTGGTCGCGGCCGGCGGTCGGTGGCGACGACCCGCACCTCGCGCCCCAACCGGCGCGCCTCGACTACGCGCTGCTCGAGGTGCAAATCCTCGGCGAAATCAACGCGATGCGGCGCGACCCGGCCGCCTACGCCGAGAAGATGCGCGCGACGCGCGCGCTCTATCGCGGCAACCTCATCATGCGCGCCGCGCGCGTCGCGGTGCAGACGCAGGAGGGCGTTGCGGCGCTCGACGAGGCGGTTCAAGCCGTCGGCGGCGCGCAGCGGCTCACGCGCCTCGCCCACGCCGAGGGGCTCAAGCAGGCGGCGCGCGACCACGCGCGTGATCTCGGTCAGGCCAACCGCCTCGGGCACAACGGCAGCGACGGCTCGACCCCCGACCGCCGCATCGCGCGGCATGGGACCTGGGATGTGTCGGTCGCCGAGAACATCGCGTTCGGCCCGTCGACGGCCGAGGATGTCGTCATGGGGCTGCTCATCGATGATGGCGTCGCCGATCGCGGGCATCGTGAGGTGCTTCTCTCGAACGATCTCTTCTTCGCCGGGGTCGGCTGCGGGCCGCATCCGGGCTACCGCGTCGTGTGCGTGGTCGACTTCGCGACGGCGTTTCGTTCGAACCACCTGCCGGGTCCGCCGCGGCGGGGCGCGCGCCAGGCGGCCGAGCCGGCCCCGACGCCGGAGCCGGAGCCGGCGCCCGACACCCCGTCAGACCCGTGGGACGCGGTCCCCGAGGAGCCGTTCGCGCCGGAGCAGTTCCTGGACGATCCGTCGGGGGAGTGACGGGCCGCCGTAGACGAGGCCGGTCCAGAGCTGGACCAGGCTCGCACCCGCATCCAGTTTGGCTTTGGCGTCGTCGGCGTTCATGACGCCGCCGGCGGCGATGCTCGGCAGGTGGCCCTGGGTGGCGCGGTGGAGGGCGGCGACGAATTCGGTGGCACGGTGGGTGAGGCAGGCGCCGCTGGCACCGCCTGTTTCGGACTGACGGGGCGAGCGCAGGCCCGTGCGGGCGAGCGTCGTGTTGGTCGCGACGAGGCCGTCGATCCCCGCCGCCAGCGCGGCTTCGAGCGCGCCGTCGCGTTGGGCGTCGTCGAGATCGGGCGCGAGCTTGGCGAGGATCGGAGTCACGCTGCCGAGGGCTTGACGGCGTGCGACGAGCGCGCGGAGGAGCGGCTCGAGGGCGTCGCGGGCCTGGAGCGCGCGGAGCCCGGGTGTGTTCGGCGACGAGAGGTTGACTACGAGGTAGTCGCAGAGCGGCGCGAAGCGCTCGAGTAGGACCAGGTAGTCGTCGACCGCGGACTCGAGCGGGGTGTCCTTGTTCTTGCCGAGGTTGACGCCGAGGACGAGGCGCGGCGCCCAGCCGCGATCGCGGCGGCGTTGAAGGCGCGCGGCGAGGACGTCGGCGCCGCGGCTCGGAAAGCCCATGCGGTTGATCAACGCATGGTCCTCGGGCAGGCGAAAAACGCGCGGGCGTGGGTTGCCGGGCTGCGCGCGCGGCGTGACGGTGCCGAGCTCGACGTGGCCGAAGCCCATGGAGGCGAGCCCGCGGAAGGCGAGCCCGTCCTTGTCCCACCCGGCCGCGAGGCCGATAGGGTTCGGGAACGTCGTCCGGCCCCAGAGCGTAAGCGGCGGGTAGGCAGGCGCGCGATAGAGGAGATCGAGCAGGCCGCGTAGGGGCGGCGTGGCGCCGGTGATCTGCAGGAGACGCAGCGCGACGTGATGCGCGCGCTCGGGCTCGAGTCGGAAGAAGAGCCAGCGGAGGAGCGGCCACATCGTCGGGCGCGCCTAGCGTTGCGCGAGGAAGGCGCGGACGGCGTCGGCCTGTGCGTGCGTGATATGCCCGCGCGCCTCCCAGCGGGCGGTCAGTTGGCTCAGGCGGAAGACGGCGTGGAAGCGCTTCCCGGCGCCCTCGACCAGCTCGCGCGCGCCGCCCTCGCGGTCGACCAGGACCACGACGTCGCGGATGACGAGGCCCGCGGATTCGAGTTTTTCGAAGGCCTCGAGCTTGCTGTCGCCGCGGGTTGCGACGTCGTCGAGGACGACCGCGGTCTGGCCCGCGCGAAAGACGCCTTCGATGGTCGCGCCGGTGCCGTAGCCCTTGGCCTCGCGGCGCGGGTAGACCATGGGCCAGCCGGCGTGCAGCGAGACGGCGGTGCCGAGTGGGAGCGCCGCGTAGGGCAGGGCGGCGATGAGCTCCGGCACGCCGATGGTACGGCGGATGAGGTCGGCGTAGGCCTCGGCGGCGAGCGCGAGCAGATCCGGGTGTCCAATGATGCGGCGCAGATCGATGTAGATCGGCGAGGTGGCGCCGGACTTGAGGACGACCTCGCCGAAGCGAACGCAGCCCGAGGCGAGGAGGAGGTCGGCCAGCCGATCGTCGTGCGAAAGCGGCGTCGTGGGGGTCGTTGCGGGCATGGTGCGCATGGTCTCGACGAGAGCGCGGGCCGCGGCGCGCGGGTCGGCGGCGTGCGCGATGCCGCGTGAGACCGGGACGATGAGGCCGAGCTGATCGGCGCGGCGACCGGCGGTCAGCGCCGCCGCCAGATCCGCGCCCTGCGCGCCGACCCCGGGGGCCAGGATCCAGACGTTCGGGAGGCGCGCGCGAACCGCCGCGAGCGTGTCGGGCGCGGTCGCGCCGACGACGATGCCGAGGTTTGGATACTTTGTACACCAACCATCGACGTGGGTTGCGAGGCGCGCCCACATCGGCTCGCCGCTCGCGAGGCGCACGTCTTGGAGTGCTGCGGCGTCGGGGTTCGAGGTGCGTACGAGCGCGAAGACGCCTTTGTCTTTGCGGCGCAGGAACGGCTCGAGCGACTCGAGCCCGAGCCACGGATGGAGCGTCACCGCGTCGGCGCCGAGGCGATCGAAAGTCGCTTCCGCGTAGGCCTCGGCGGTGGATCCGATGTCGCCGCGCTTGGCATCGACGATGACCGGCGCGACGCGCTGGCAGAGGGCGATGACGTCGGTCAGCGCGCGCCAGCCGTCGGCGCCGTGGGCTTCGTAGAAGGCGATGTTCGGCTTGTAGCAGAGCGCGACTTCGGTGGTCGCCTGGATGAGCCGGCGCGCGTGTGCGACGAGTGCGGCGTGGATCCCTTGGCCGTCCAGGACGAGTTCGTCGGGACGTGGGTCGAGTCCGACGCAGAGGAGGGTTCGGAGCTCCGCGGCGCGCGCGGCAAGGCGTTCGAAGAACGTCACTGGGCCCTTCCTTACGGTCGTAACTTGAGGTGTCGCTTCAGGCTTTGCCGAGGACCATCGCGAGCAGCGCCATCCGGACGTACATGCCGTTTTCCATCTGCCGGAAGTAGGCGGCGCGCGGGTCCTGGTCGACCTCGGCCGCGATCTCGCCGACGCGCGGCAGCGGGTGCATGACGATCATGCGGTCCTTGGCCTTGGCCATCGTCTCGCCGGTGATGACGAACGCGTGCTTGAGCGCGTTGTAGAGCGCCTCGTCCTCGAAGCGCTCCTTCTGGACGCGCGTGACGTAGAGGACGTCGGTGTCGGCGAGGCAGGGCGCGAGCGCGTCGTAGGTGTTCGTACGGATCCCGGCGCGCTCGAGCTCGCCGACGACCTCGGCGGGCATCTGCAGGATGTCGGGCGAGACGTAGTTGACGCGCACGTCGTAGAGCGAGAGCAGCTTGGCGAGCGAGTGCACGGTGCGGCCGTATTTGAGGTCGCCGCAGAGCGTGATGGTCAACCCATCGATGCGCCCGAGCTCCGAGAGGATGGTGAAGAGGTCGAGCAGCGCCTGG
>SXIE01000456.1 GCA_005772945.1 Pseudomonadota bacterium | reverse complement strand
GGGCCGCTGGAGATCACCTGGCGCAGGCTCCAGGCCGCGGCGAGCCCGGCGCAGGGCGGCGCCTCGACGTGGCTCGTGGTGCGGGCGGGCTTCACGCAACAGGCCGTGCGGCAGCCCGAAGGCAAGGCCGTCACCGTCACGGTCGCGGTCGGCGGTCGCGAGGTCGACACGTTCGAGCTCGCGCCGCATCGGTATTGGATGGAGCGCCGCGCGATTCGCTTGCAAGCCTATGCAAGTGACACCGGGCGCGTCGACGTCACGCTCCGGCTCGTCACCGAGGACAATGGGTGGCGCGAGACGATGATGGAGGTCGACGTGCTCGATCGGCTGCCCGAGTCGCTGCGGGCCTGGGCCACGCAGGTCATCGAGTAGGCTCGAGCGCCCCCGGTCGCACGAACACCATCATGTACGGCACGCCCTCCTGGCTGACCGTCCAGTCCGGCCCCGTGACCCCGAACGCCCGCCGCGTCGCGAAGTCGAGCTCCATGAACGCCTGCTTCGGATCGATGAGCGCGACCTGCGCGTGCTCGGGCCCGTCGGCGTAGCGGATGTCCTCGCGCAGCCAGCCCTCGCGCTGGTACATGTCATAGCTGCCCCAGGTCGTGTTCTGCCAAAAGACGCGCGCGTTGAAGGGCGCGTTCGCGTTCAGCCAGTCCAGCGTCTGGCGCGTCGTGTAGCCCCAGAAGAGGCGCATCAGGCGTTTGTCGGCGGCGCCCTGGAGCCCGCCCGCCAAGAGCGCGTTGTGATAGCCCGTCCCGACCCACGCGTTGCGGATCGAGGCCGCGACCGGATGCGCGAGCAGAAGGACCGCCGTCGCGAGCGCCACCGGCGCCGGGAACCGCAGGTTACCGACGACGCGCGCGAGCCCATAGCCGGCGATGATCGCGATGAACGGTGCCCCCGTCATCCAGTGCTTGAGGCCACCGAAGATCGGCGTCCCAGGCAGCGCGATGATGAGGAGCGGGAGCAGCGCGTTGAGCACAGCGAAGGTCGCGACGCGCTCGCCGTGCGAGACCGGGCTGCCCCGGAAGACGCCTGCGAACCAGGCCCGCCAACGCGTCGGCGGCGCGAGGAAGCAGAGGCCGACGACGAACAGGAAGAGGAGGATCTCCGGGTACATGAGGCCCGTCTTCTCGACGACGTAGCTCGCGCGGAACGGCGGGACCTGGAGCGGCTCGCCGAACCAATACTGCATGTAATGATCGTGCTGAAGGTGGAAGCCGAAGTACTCGCGGACCGCCCGAAACGGGTCGTACCAGAGGCGCGGCCAGTACGAGAAGAAGATGGGCAGCGCCACGACCGGCATGACGAGGAGCGCCAGCGGGATGGGCGGTAGCTGGACCGAGAGGCGCCAACGGCGCTTGGCGGGCGGCGCGATGCTCGGGGCGTCGCTCGGGGCGTCGCTCGGGGCGTCGGTCGGTGCGAGGGTCGAAGCGGCCGGCGGCGCGGCCGGTCGCGGCTCGCGGACATGGATGCGGAAGCGGTCGCGCCCGGCCGCAAGCCACCAGACGACCAGGCCGAACGGCAGAAAGAACGCGTTGTGCTTCGTGAGCAGCGCGACGCCCCACCCCACGCCCGCCACGAGCGCCCAGCGCCGGTCGCGGAGCGAGCGCCAGAACGCGAAGAGCACGAAGACCTGCGCTGCGACGATCGGCATGTCGAAGCACGTGAGGTGCGCGTGGAAGAAGTGCTCCGGTACGAAGATGAACGCCGCCGCGCCGAAGAGGCCCGCGAGCCAGCCGAAGAGTTCGAGCCCGAATAGAAACGTCAGCGCCACCGCGAGCGCGCCCGAGAGGATCCCCGGTAGCCGCATCGCCTGCGACTCGGAGAGGAAGGCCAGCGCGCGGTCCTCACGCGCCTGGCAGCGCGTGACCGGGATGTCGGCGGGGCGCGTGGCGGCCGAGGTCACGACGCGACAGCGGTCCGTGATGCCGCGCAGGGTGACGGTGGACGGCGCGTCGACCTCTGCGGCCTCCCCTGCCTCCCCTGCCTCCCCGGCCTCCCCGGCCTCTCCGATCGCGGCGACCACCTCGGCTCGGTCGGCGGTGCGCTTGGTGACGACCCCGCGCGCCAAGACGCGCGCCGGATCCGTCGGCCCCTGCCCCTGCGCGAGCGGGGCGAGGAGGTCGACCTCGGCCCCGAGCGCGAAGCCCTCGGCCGGATTCGAGAGGATCTCGAAGCGCAGCCCGCCCGGCGCCCCCTTGACCCCGACCACCGCGCGGTCCTTCCGCGCGAACAGGCGCCAGGAGAACCCGAACAGCGCCTTCATCAGCGGCGGGTGCTCGAAGTTGCCGTTCCAGGTGCGCAGCGTCTCGTCGCGCGCGAAGATCGCCTCGCGGCGCTCGGGCGTCTCGGCGTCGGCGGCCCGCGCGAACCAGTCCTGATAGGTCTCGGAGTAGCCGAAGTAGAACGACTCGTCGCGCGTGAAGCCCATGTCCTGGGTCGCGAAGAGCAGGCCGAACGTGGCGACGAACAGGGCGACGGCGGTCCAGCCGGCGGCCTGGCGGGCGGGCTGGCGGGCGGCCTGGCGGACGAGCGGCGGAGAGGGTTCCAGCACCTAGGCGAACTAACAGCTCGCCCCGGCCGCGTCCAGTCGTCTGCGCGCGCCGCGCCGACCGCTCCGGCGCTTCGCTAGGACTCGCGCGCGCCCGCGCCGAAGAACGCGAGGACATGCTCGGCGACGAGCTCGGGACGCTCCTCGTGCGGCAGCAGCTTCGTCTGCGGGATGACGACGAGCCCGCGACAATCCTTGAACTGCGGGACCATCGCGCGCGCCCGGTCGATCGGGAAGAACGGGTCGTGCTCGCCCCAGACCAGGAGCGAGCTGCCGACGATCTTCGCGTGGTCGACCGCGAGCTGGTCGAGCTGTTTCCAATCGATGCCGCGCACGTAGCGCATCTGGCCGTCGAGCTTCTTCTTCGAGCCGAGCAGCGGCGCGACGAAGCCCTCGGTGAAGGCGCCATCGATGAGCGATTTATCGACGAAGCAGCCGCCGAACCCGGGCCCCGAGCGGAGGTAGCGCCGCGAGCGCAGGAGGAGCCCGAAGACGCGCGCGGTCCCGGGCAGCGCGGCCAGCCGCTGGAACGTCTCGACCAGCGGCGGGCGATGGTGCGGGATCTCGGTGTCGATGTAGACGCCCTGGCGGACGCGCGCGCCCTCCAGCACGGCGAGCCGCCGCGCGACCGTCGCGCCGGTGTCGTGCGCGATCAGGCGATACGCGTCCCAACCCAAGTGGCGCACGAGCCCCTGCAGGTGCGCCGCGTGGCCGTGGAAGCTGAAGTCATTCGTGGCGGTCCACTCCGAGTCGCCCGCCCCCGCGAGGTCGACCGTGACCGCGTGGTACCCTCGCGCGACGAGCGGCGGCAGGATCTTGCGCCAGGTGAAGCCGTTCAGCGGCCAGCCGTGTACGAGCAGGATCGGCTCGCCGCCGGGCGGCCCGAAGCGCCGGAATGCGAGGCGCGTCGAGCCGAGATCCACGTGCTCGACGGCGGCCTGACGGTAGATCGACGCCGACGACTCTGGGTGCGCGCCCTGGTGTGTGTGCATGCGCCCGATGGTGGGCACGCCCGCCGAAAGACGCAACGCGAATGTACGCGGTGCCCGCCGTCACCCCGTTCTTGGCACACGCACTGAGCGTCGCGCCGACCGCCGCGCTCAGTGGTCGCCGAAGAGGAGCCCCAGCACCTTGTCGGCCGCCCCGCCCGCCATGTCCGCCGCCGCGCCCGCCAAGCCCGCGAACCCGCCGTCGCGCACCTCGCGCGCCTTCTTGGCCAGCTCTGCGAGTCGCGCCTGCTCGAAGGCGCGGGCCTTCTCGGCGAGCAGCGCGCCGGCGGCCGCGAAGCCCTTTCCCTTCAGCGTCTCCGCGACCTCGATGACGTCCTGCACGTTCTTCTCGCGCCCGACCGCCTCGGGCAGCGGCGCCCCCATCCGCGTGTCGGGCGCCGCGAAGTCCACCTCGAAGGGGACGTCGTAGGCCAGCCCGCTCGCCTCGAGGCGGCTCAGCGGCACCGTGAAGCGCTGCTCGATCCCATCGCCCGGACCGCCCGGGTTGAAGTCGACCGCGTCGGCGACGTGGAATTGGAAGCTCGGGCGCACCTCGAGCGCGGTGAGGGCGCCGTCGCCGTCGACCTGCGCGAGCATCCCGACCGCGCCGTTCACCGAGCGACTGTCGGACCCCGCGGCGCTGCCGCTGACGCCACCCGCCAGATGACCGGGGATATCGCCCGGGTTCGCGTAGTTGATCGGGAGCGCCGACGGATCGGCGAGAAACTCGCTGACGTCGAAGTCGACCCACTCCTGAGGTTTCAACTTCTGGAGCAGCGTCGCCGCGAAGGCCGGGTCGATGATCGTGTTGTGCGCCGCCTCCATGACGACCTGCGTGACCAGGTGGGTCGTCGGACTGCGGATGAAGGCGTCCCCGATCTCGTCGCCCTTGCCGTACTTGCGCGGGGCGAGGCTGTCGCCCGGCTTGCGGTTCAAGTAGGCGCGCCAGATCGAGCCGACCTCGGCGCCGAAGCCGGCCGTGATGGCGGGCAGGAAAAACGCAGTGAGCCAGGCCTCGGTGGCGGTCGCCTCGACCATGCTCTCGAAGGGCTGGCCGAACTTGGTGTCCTTGGCCGGGTCGAATTGAGGCGCGGCGGCCGCGCCGGGGGCGGCAGCGGCGACCGGAGCGGCGTCGGGGGCCGCGGTGGCGGCTGGT
>SXIE01000455.1 GCA_005772945.1 Pseudomonadota bacterium | reverse complement strand
CTCGGGCTGCGTGGTGCTGGTCACGCACGATCGCTGGTTCTTGGATCGCCTCGCGACCCACATCTTGGCGTTCGAGGGCGATTCGCAGGTCGTCTGGTACGAGGGCAACTGGCAGGGGTACGATGCGGATCGCAAGCGGCGCCTCGGGCTCGACGCGGACGTGCCGAAGCCGCTCAAGTATCGCCCCTTGATGCGCTAGCGTCCCGGCAAGATCATTGGTGTACAAACTATCATGACGTCGGCGCTCTTCGAGCTGCTGCCCGAGCTCGCAGCGAAGGTCCCTTGGATCCAGCTCGGGACGTGGCCCTCGGCGCTCGAACGCATGGAGCTCACGCTGCCGAGCGGGACGTCGGGGGGCAGCCGCGCCGCGGCTTTCGCGAGCACCCATACGACGTGGGTGAAGCGCGAGGACACCTCGGCCGAGGGTTACGCGGGCAACAAGATCCGCACGCTCGAGATGGTGCTCGGCGCCGCGCGCGCGGCCGGCAAGCGCGAGATCTGGGCGACCGGCGCCTACGGCTCGAACCACGCCCTCGCCGCGGTGATTCACGCGCGGCGCGCCGGCTTCGAGAGCGGCGCGGTCCTGTGGCCCCAGCCGTGGTCCAAGACGGCCGTGGAGAACCTCTTCGCGACCGCATCGCTGGCGACCGAGACGCGCTTCGCGCCGAGCGTCCTCGCGATGCCGCCGATGGCGATGGCGGTCCAGCTGACGCGCTCGGCCTGGGTCATGCCGCCGGGGGCCGCGACGCCGATCGGCGCCATGGGTCACGCGAGCGCGGCCTTGGAGCTCGCGCTGCAACTCAAAGCGCACGGCCTTGACGGCGGCACGATCGTTCTGCCAGTCGGCAGCACATGTACGACCGCGGGCCTGCTGGTCGGCACACGCATCGCGCAGATGCTCGGGCTGATCACGACCATGCCGGCCATCCATGCGGTCCGCGTGACCCCGTGGCCGGTCACCGACTGGCACCGCATCGTCGCCCTCGCGGTGCGGACGGCCGCGCGTTTCGAGGCGCTCGGGGTCCGCCTCGGCAAGCCGGCGACCGAGCGCCACGGGTACGCGCAGCGCCTGACGGTCGTGCCCGACGAGCTCGGCCACGGCTACGGCCATGCGACCCCTGGCGCGTGGCGCGCGATCGCCGAATTCCTGCACCACGGGATCCGCCTCGACACGACGTACTCGGGAAAGGCGGCGTCGTATCTCCTGGCGGCGCGCGCTCGACTCGCGGAGCCGGTCGTCTTCTGGAGCACCAAGAGTCGCCTGCCGCTGCCGCCGAACGACCCAGAAAAGCTCCGAACGTTGCCGGAGCGCATCCGAGGCTGGGCTCGCGGGCACGGCTGAAGGCGCGCCAGACCGGCTCGTATCGCGGCCGCCGCTGGCCAAGAGGCCAGTAACGTCCCGGGCGTTGATCTTCTGCCGCGAGTGGGTTAGACGGCCGCCACTTCGTTGCCCCTCTGCGCCGGAAACGAACGGTGTGGTTGCTCGAAGCCATCGAGGCGAGGGGTTTTTTCGCGGAAGGCGACTCACTGCATAGGGCAGGCGGCCTCCGAAATCTTTCAGGAGAACTCAGAATGCGTTTCTACGTTTCGCTCCTCGTCGCCCTCGGCATGACCGTGGCTGCATGTGGCAAGAAGACTGATCCGGCCAAGGTCGACCCCAAGCCGGCAACGACCGAGGCCAAGAAGGAAGAGCCCAAGAAGGAAGAGCCCAAGGTCGAAGAGGCCAAGAAGGAAGAGCCCAAGAAGGAGGAGCCCAAGGTCGAAGAGGCCAAGAAGGAGGCTCCGGCCGACCGCACGGCGACCCTGCAGAAGGCGTTCGAGGCCGTCTCGGCCGGCAACTTCGCCGAGGCCTTCGCGTCCTTCACGGACGACGCGACCGTCACGCTGACCGGCGTGGGCGACATCAAGGGCAAGCAGGCGATCATCGACGCCTACACCAAGAACAGCGTCGGCTGGACCGGCACCAAGATGAAGGCCGCCCGCATCGTCGAGCAGGGTGAGTACCAGGCCGTCGAGTACGTTTGGCAGGCGACCAACTCGGCCGACCTCGCGGACGGCACCAAGGCCACCAACAAGACCGCCACGGCGCGCGGCGCCAGCATCATGCACTTCACGGCGGACGGCAAAGTCGACCGCATGTGGGAGTTCGTCGACATGGCGAACGTCGCGATGCAGATCGGCGCGATGCCGGGCCTCGCGGCGGACTTCATCCCCGCGACGATCCCGGAGACCACCGAGGTCGTGAAGGGCGAGGCCAATGCGGCCGCCAAGGACCTCTACGCCAACCTGATCGCGAAGTTCCACCCGGACACCTATGAGGCCGCCATCAAGGAAGTCGTCGCGGACGATTTCACGATGGTCGACTGCATGACGGGCAAGACGGCGAGCGGCGTGGCCGGCGCGACCGAGGGTGTGAAGCAGTGGGTCACGATGTTCCCCGACCTGGCGTTCACGGTCGACCTCGAGTTCTCGGCCGGTGACTTCTACGTCGTCGCGACGACGGCGACCGGCACCTACAAGGGTGGCATCCCGGGCGTCGACGCGAAGGACCAGAAGGTCACGACGCACAGCGTCGACTTCGTGAAGATCGCCGGTGGCAAGATCCACTCGGTCGGCAACTACGGCAACTCGCTCGAGATGTTCGCGCAGCTCGGCCTGGTGGCGGGCGCGGCGGCGAAGCCGGCCGGTGAGGCGGGCGCGGCGGTCGAGGCGATCGGCGTCGTGGCGTGCGACACCTACATCAAGGGCATGACGGCGTGCATCGAGAAGATGCCCGAGGCTGGGCGTGGCGCGGCCAAGGACGCGATGGGCCAGATCACCAAGGCGTGGAAGGACGCGATCGCAGGCGCGGGCGCGGCGGGCGGCGATGCGGCGAAGTCGGCGCTCGAGACCGGCTGCAAGCAGGCGCTCGACCAGACCAAGCAGACGATGGGCGCGCTCTGCCCCGACGTGAAGTGGGAGTAGTCAGCCCGTAGCGGTGGCTTGGGACCTCGGTTCCAGGCCGCTGCCATCGCGGTGATGACATGAAGAGGGCCCCACGCGGGGCCCTTTTCTTTTGCCTGCATTCTTGCGCAGACATGCAAGCATCGCGGACCGACGCGCGCGGCGCGGGGATGTCACGTCACTTCAAGTGAAGGCCGCACTCGCGGTGGGTGGCCTCTTCCCACCACCAGCGGCCCTCGCGCTCGTGCTGACCGGGGTGCACGGGGCGCGTGCAGGGGGCGCAGCCGATCGAGCGAAAGCCCTGCGTGTGCAAGGGGTTGAAGGGCACGTCGTGGTCGCGGATCCAGCGCCACACGTCCTGGGACGTCCAGCCCGCGAGCGGGTTGAGCTTCACGAGCGGGCTGCCGTCGGCGGTGCGGTGGCGGGCGTCGTGCTCGATGGTGGGGAGGCCGCTGCGGGTGGACGGGCTCTGGTCCGGGCGCTGGCCGGTCATCCAGGCGCGCTTGGCGGCGAGGGCGCGCGCGAGCGGGCGGACCTTGCGGATCCCGCAGCACTCGTGGTGCCCGTCGACGCGAAAGCTCATCGTCCCCTTGGCGGCCACGAGCGCCTCGACCTCGTCGGCGGCGGGGGACACGAGGGCGATGGACACGCCGTAGCGCGCGCGCACCGCGTCGAAGAACTCGAGCGTCTCGGGGTGGAGGCGGCCGGTGTCGAGCGCGAAGACGGAAAACGGGAGTTCGGTGCGCGCGGCGAGATCGACGAGGACCACGTCCTCGGCGCCCGAGAAGGCGATCGCGCAGTCGGCGCCGAAGCGGCCGAGGGCCCAGGCGACGATGGCGGGCGGGGCTTGGGCGGCGAGCTCGCGGGCGAGGGTGGCGACTTCAGTCGAGGGGGGCGCGACGGGCGCGGGGGGCGCGGGGGGCGCGACGGGCGCGACGGCCGCGAAGGAGGGCTCGGTGGGTGCCTCGGCCAGTCGCCGCGACAGCGCGAGCGTGCTCGTCACGATGGCGACGCGCCCGTCGGGGCCCGCGTCCGCGATGATGAAGAACGGCGCCAGCGCGACGCCGTGCGCGCGCGCGAGCTGCATCCCCTCGGAGTCCGGGTCGCTCTCGTCGGCCCAGACGATACGATCGATGCGCGCCCAGAGCCCGCGCTCGCGCAGCCACGCCTCGGCCTCGTCGCACTTGGGGCACGCGTCGCCCGAGGCGAGGCGCTTCTTGACCATCGTGACACGCGGTGTCGACGCTACCATGAGCCCTCCGGCGTGGACGGTACCATGGGTCGCTCGTCAGCGCGTGGGCGGCGCGGGCGCGGGGGTGGGCGCCGGCAGAGGCGCAGGCGCGGGCGCGGCGGCGAGGAGCGCCAGGGCCTCCGTCGCCTGCTGTCGCACGACCGCCTCCTTGTGCGTGCGCAGCGCCTCGAGCGGCGCCACG
>SXIE01000454.1 GCA_005772945.1 Pseudomonadota bacterium | reverse complement strand
GGCCGTGAAGGAGAGGGTGTAGCCCGTCAGCCAGAGGGCCGCGAGGCCGCCCAGGATGCCGAGCGGAATGACCGAGGCGACGACCAGCGTGCCGCGGAAGGTCTTGAACTCGAGCACGAGGATCGCGAGGATCCCGAACATCGCGATGAGTACCGCGGCGCCGAGTCCGCCGAAGCTCGCCTTGCGGCTCTCGATCTCGCCGGCGGCGACCCAGCGGACGCCGTCGGGGAGCTTGGTGCGCTCGAGCGAGGCCAGGACCGATTGCGTCACGCGGTCGCGGTTCTCGCCGGTCACGACGTTGGCGCGGACCGTGACGGCGCGCTGCTTGGCGCCGTAGTGTTGGATGGTGGTCGGCGAGGAGGCGAACTCGGGGCGCGCCACGTCGCTGAGGAGGACCGTGCCGCCGCCGACCGACGGGACGCGCAGACGTCCGAGCGACGCCAACGAGGGCGCGCCGGCCGGGCTCGCGCCGGTCATGTCGGGCATCGTCAGGCGCAGCGGGATGGCGTCGCCCGAGGCCTCGCGCAGCTCGCCGACCTCGAGGCCGGCGATGGCCATGCGCAGGGCGCGTGCGATGTAGGCAGCCGGGACGCCGACCATGCCGGCCTTGTCGCGGTCGATGGTGACGACGAGATCGGTGCGCTCGGAGCGCGACGGGTTCACGACGTCGAGGGTCCCGGGGGTCGCCTGCATGAGGGCCTCGACCTGACTTGCAGCACGGCGCAAGGATTCGAGGTCGTCGCCGAGTAGGCGCACGGCCACGGGGGCGTCGATGGGCGGGCCGTTTTCGAACTCCTTGACCTGGATGCGCGCGTTGGGTCGGGCGCCGAGCTGGGCGCGCAGGTGGTCATAGAAGGCGGGGGTCGTGAGCGGGTCGAAGGCGTGGAGCTGGACGAGGAGCTCGCCGTAGCTGGCGGATTCCTGGCGCTGCGGGACATTGTAATAGGCGGTCGGGTTGCCCTTGCCGACGTTGGCCATGGTCCACTCGACCTCGGGCGCTTTGGCGAGGAGGGCCTCCACGCGTTGGACCTCGACGTCGGTCGCCTCGATCGAGGTGCCGTCGGCCATCTCGACGCTTACGATGAACTGGCGCGTGCCGGCCTTGGGAAAGAGTGAAAAGCCGATCTGCGGGACGAGCATGAAGCTGCCGACGACGAGCGCCAGAGCGCCTGCGAGGGTGATGGCCTTGTGGCGAAGCGCGAATTTCAGGACCGGGCGGTAGCCGGCCTCGATGCCGCGATTCATGAGGCGGAGGAGGGTATTGCCGTGCTCGTCCGAGGTGCGCGGGAGGGTGATCGAGGCGAGGAAGGGGACGATGGTGAGCGACACGACGAGCGAGGCGATGATGGTCATGACGACGGCCATCGGCATCGAGCGGATGAAGTCGCCGGGGCCGCCTGGCATGAAGAGGAGCGGCACGAAAGCGAAGACGAGGGTGGCGGTGCAGCCGACGACGGCGACGGCGATCTGGCGCGTCGCGAGGATGGCGGCTTCGCGGCGTGATTTCCCCTCGCGCAGGAAGCGCGTGATGTTCTCGACGACCACGATGGAGTCGTCGACGAGGAGGCCGAGCGCGATGACGAAGCCGACGATCGACAGCTGATTCAGGTTGAAGCCGGCGAGCGAGAGGAGCGTGAGGCCGATGGCGAGCGAGAGCGGGATGGCGATCATGACGATGAGCGCGGCGCGCCAGCCGAGCGGGAGGAGCGTGATGAGGACCAGCAGGATGGCGAAGGCGAAGTCCTCGTAGAGGCTGTCGAGGCGAGCGTGGACGTTGTCGGCCTGGTCGAAGCCGAGGTGGAGCGCGATGCCCGCGGGGAGCGCTTTGCCGTCCTCGGCGAGGATGGCCGCGATCTGCTCCTGGAGCGCGAGGATGTTCTGGCCGTCCTTTTGGATGGCGGTGACAAAGACCGCGCGCTCGCCATTGAAGCGGGTGCGAACGTCTTGGGGCGCGGTGTCGTGCGTGACGAGCGCCACGTCGGAGAGGTGGACGACGCGGCGTCCGTCGCCGCCGATGACGATCTTGCGGATGTCGTCGAGCTTGCGGAAGGTGCCCGAGGTCTTGATGCCGAGGCGGCGCCCGGCGACGTCGATGTTGCCGGCGGGGATGGTGATAGCATCGGACTGGAGGGCCTGCAGGAGTTGGTCGAAGGGGACGCCGACGTCGGCGAGCTTGTCGACGTCGAGGGCGATGCGGACCTCGCGCTGGGGGAGGCCGTGGACCTGGGCTTCTTTGACGCCGGGGACGTTCTCGAGGCGCTCCTCGAGTGCCTCGGCGTGCGCTTCGATAGCGGCCCAGGGGGCACCCTTGCTCGTGAGTGCAACCTGGACGACGCTGACGTTCGTGGTCGAGAAGCGGAGCACCTGGAGCATCGCCAGGTCCTTCGGGAGGTCGGCGCGCACGGCGTCGATCTGGCGACGGACTTCCTGCTCTTTCGTGTCGGCGTCGGCCTCGGCCTCGAACTCGACCGACGTCACGGCGACGTTCTCGCCGATGCGGGTCTGGAGCTTCTTGATCTGATCGAGCTCGTGGATCTTGGCCTCGATCGGATTGGCGACGAGCTCCTCGACGTCGAGCGGCGCGCCGCCCGGATAGACGGCGACGATGACGAAGCCGGGGATGGGGAACTGGGGGTCCTCGGAGCGCGGCACGGTCACGAAGCTGTGGACGCCGAGCGCCGCGAGGAGCGCGAAGACGACGACCGTGAACTGCGGGTTCTTGACGGCGAGCTCGGCGATCTTCATTGCGCCCCTCCTTTAGAAGAGGGGGCAGGTGCCGGGGTGACCGAAACGACGGCCTCGGGATCGAGGTAGCTCGCGCCGGCGTCGATGATGTGGTCGATGCCATCGAGCCCGTGGCGGACAAGGACCACCCCGTCGGGGCGCAGCGTGTCGACCTGAATGGCGTGCCGGACGACGTGCTGCTTGTCGGCAGCGAGCGTGTAGACAAAGGCGTGCATGCCGCGTCCCTCGACGATGGCGGTGACCGGAACGGCCGGGCGCGTGCCGCCGCGGAGGGGCGTGAGCGTGACCTCGGCGACGAGACCGCGCGGCACGCGCCCAAGGCTATTTGCATCGACGAGCAAGCGTACCAGCACGTGATCGCTGCCCGGCTCGAGCGCGGGCGCGATGGTGCGGACGGTGCCGGGGACCGCGTCACGGCGGCCATCGAAGCGGACGCTGGCTTGGTCGCCGATTTCGATGAGCGCCGCCTCGCGGGCGGGGAACGCGGCTTCGACCAGCACGGCGCTGCCGGGTGCCGCCAGCTCCGGGTCGCTTCCGACGACGACGACCGGCATGCCGGGGCCGATGACCTCGCCGGGCGCGGCGAAGCGCTTGAGGACGACACCGTTGGCGGTCGCGACGAGCGTCGCGGTCTCGCGGTTGAAGCGCGCGCCGGCCAGCTGTGCGCTCGCGACGCGGGCCGCCGTGCGTGCGTCGTCGCGTGTGCTGCCCGGGATGACCGCCTCCCGGGCGAGGTCCTCGGCGCGCGCGAGGTCGCGTTGGGCCTTCGAGACGCCGGCCGAGTAGGCGGCGACGGCGGCGTCGATCTCGCGCGGGTCGAGCCGTGCGATGATCTGGCCGGCCGTTACGCGATCGCCTTCGTCGACGAGCACCTCTTTGATGACCCCGCCGGTCTTGAAGCCGAGCTTGAGGTCGTGGTCATGCGTGACGCGCCCGCTCGCGCGCAAGGTCGGCGCGGCCGGCACCGCCTGAACGGCGACGACGGTGACCGGCACCGGCGGCGCAGTGCGCTTGGCCGACGAAGCTTCCTGCGGCGGCGCCGAGTGCGAGGAGGGCGCGCAGCCGGCGAGCCCTGCTCCGAGGGTCACGAGTGCGCTGACGATCCCGAGGGTGTGAAGGTTGGTCATTGTTCATGTCCTGAACGTTGTTCAATCACGGGGCAAAAAAAAGGCTCAACTGCTCGCTCCGTGGGCGAGTTCGCTTGGGAGCCGAGGGCAAAGGCCGCCGAGCTTGAGCATGGCCAGGGAGATGAGGGCCGCTGAGGAATGAAAGCCGAAGGCGACTCGGGTGAGGAGCTGCATG
>SXIE01000453.1 GCA_005772945.1 Pseudomonadota bacterium | reverse complement strand
GGTCGACTTCTAGATCGGTGTCGCCGGCGACACCGCAACACTGCGCATCTACACGACGCGCCCCGACACGCTCTACGGCGCGACCTACATGGTCCTCGCGCCCGAGCACCCGCTCGTCGCGCGCATCACCACCGCAGCCGAACGCCCCGCGGTCGAGGCCTACGTCGCGGCCGCCGCTGGCAAAAGTGATCTCGATCGTACCGATCTCGCCAAGACGAAAACCGGCGTCTTCACCGGCGCCTACGCCCAAAACCCGGTCAGCGGCGAGCGGATCCCGATCTGGATTGCCGACTACGTCCTCATCTCCTACGGCACCGGCGCCATCATGGCCGTGCCGGCGCACGATCAACGCGACTGGGAGTTCGCGCGCACGTTCGACCTCCCGATCCGCGCGGTCGTCACGGGTCCCGCCGGCTCCGATAGCCCGGCACCCGACGTCAGCTCGGCGGCCTACCTCGAAGAGGGCGTCGCGATCGCCTCGGGGCCCTACTCGGGACTCACGACGGCGGCCTTCAAGCAGCGCGTGACCGCCGATCTCGAGGCGCGCGGGCTCGGAAAACGCGCCGTGAACTTCCGTCTGCGCGACTGGCTCTTCTCGCGACAGCGCTATTGGGGCGAGCCGATTCCCATCCTCCACAAGGAGGACGGGACGACCATCGCGGTCCCGTACGATGCGCTCCCGCTGACCCTGCCCGCGGTCGAGAGCTACCAGCCGTCCGGCACCGCCGAGAGCCCGCTCTCGACGATCAAAGAGTGGGTTGAGGTCCGCGATCGCGCGACCGGCGAGACGCTCCGCCGCGAGACGAACACGATGCCGCAGTGGGCCGGCTCGTGCTGGTACTACCTGCGCTACATGGATCCGACGAACGCGACCGCGCCCTTCTCGAAAGAGGCCGCGGACTACTGGCTGCCGGTCGATCTCTACGTCGGCGGCGCGGAGCACGCGGTCCTGCACCTCCTCTCTGCGCGCTTCTGGCACAAGGTCCTCTACGACCTCGGCCTCGTGTCGTGCGTCGAGCCGTTCCAGAAGCTCGTCAACCAGGGGATGATCCTCGGGGCCGACGGGCAGAAGATGTCGAAGTCGCGCGGCAACGTGGTCAACCCGGACGACATCGTCGCCGAGTTCGGGGCCGACGCGATGCGCCTCTACGAGATGTTCATGGGCCCGCTCGAGGCCGTGAAACCCTGGCAGACCAAGGACATCGTGGGGATCGCCCGCTTCTTGGATCGCGCTTGGCGGATTGCGCTCCGGCCGCGCTCGGACGTCGCCGAGGTGGCGATGAACGAGACCGAGCTCGGGCGTCTCGTCCATCGCACGATCAAGAAGGTCACCGAGGACATCGAGGCGCTGCGCTTCAATACGGCCATCTCGGCCCTCATGGTGCTCGCCAACGGGCTCTTCAAGGAAGAGACGGTGCCGGCCTGGGCGCTCGAGCGCTTCGCGAAGTGCCTCGGGCCGTTCGCGCCGCACCTCGCCGAGGAGATCTGGGAGCGCCTAGGCGGCACGTCGTCGCTCGCGCTCGCGCCGTGGCCGACGTACGATCCGGCGCTCTGCGTCGATGATCAGATCGAGGTCGTCGTGCAGATCAACGGCAAGATCCGCGACCGCTTCACGGCGCAAAAGGGCGCCAGCAAGGAGGCGCTCGAGGCCGCAGCGCGAGCCATCCCGCGCGTCGTCGAGCTGCTCGCGGCGCAGACCCTGAAGAAGGTCGTCGTGGTCCCCGACAAGCTCGTCAACTTCGTGTGTGTGAGTGTGGGTGTGGATGGGGCGGTCTGATGCGATTCGAGGAGATCACCTACGTCGACCATCCCGCCAAGGACGTCCTGAACGCGATGATCTGGCGCCTCGAGGATATGGTCCCGTTCATGGACAACGTCTCGGGCATCAAGACGGAGATCTTCGAGACCGATCCCGAAGGCAACATCCACACGCAGCGGATTTGGCAGGGCACGTCGGCTTCGGTACCCGCGGTGTTGCGGCCCTTCGTCAGCAAGAACTCGCTGGCGTGGAAGGACTTCGCGATCTGGACGCCGGCGGCCTATCGCTGCGATTGGCGCATCGAGTCGAAGCACTCGAAGTACTCGGGGTGCTCGGGTCTCAACTACTTCGAGCCTGACCCCGAGAACCCGGAGACCCGCTGCCGTTGCGTCATCGCGGGCGAGTTCGTCGTCCACGGCGACAAGCTCCCGGCGGTCCCGAAGTTCATCGGCCTCAAGATCGCGCACAAGCTCGAGTCGATCATCCTCGGGTACATGATGCCGAACTTTCGGCAGCTCTCGGTGGGGCTCGGCAAGTTCCTCGACGCCCAGAAGGCGGCGCCGCCCGCGTTGGAAGCGCCCGCGCCGGCCCCGCACGTGACGCCCGCTCCCGCCGGGAGCACGGAATGACGACGCCCGAGCTTCGCCAGTTGGGCGCCGCGATCGGGGCCGCGAGCGGTCCGGTCGGGGCGTTCGGGCAGGCCTGGAGCGGGATCGGCGACGGGCGCCCTCATATCGGCGTCTTGTTCACGTTGGTCGGTGCGCTCGTCGGCGCGCTGACCTTGCCGTTGTTTCTCGCGCGGCCGGCCACGGTCGTTGCCAGCCAGGCCGCCGAGGCGCCTGCCACGCGGGTCGGACCGTGGTTCGGCGCTCTCTTTGGCTTCGCGGTCGGGGTCGTCGCCGGTGCCTTCGCCGCATTTCCGATGGGCGCGATCATGGGCTCGCTCGGCGGCGCGGTCGGCGGCGCAGTTGGCGCGCTGGCGTGGCGCTGGTTTGCACGCTGGCGTCTTCGAGCACTGACGACCGCATGCTGTGCGGCCGGCGCGGCCTTCCTCGTGATCTGGGCGTGGCTCCCATGAGCGGCAACACCTTCGGTCATCTCGTCCGCGTGACGACGTTCGGCGAGAGTCACGGCCCCGCGCTCGGCGCGATCGTCGATGGCTGCCCGCCTCGCCTCGCCCTCGCCGAGGCCGATCTGCAGCCCGATCTCGATCGCCGCCGCCCCGGTCGCAACCGCCTCATGAGCGCTCGCCAAGAGGGCGACCAGGTCCGGATCCTCTCGGGCGTCAGCGACGGCCTGACGACCGGAACCCCGATCGCCCTCGTCATCGAGAACACCGATCAGCGCCCGCAGGCTTACGACGAGATGGCGACCCTCTTTCGCCCGAGCCACGCCGACTACACCTACCAGGCCAAATTCGGCCATCGCGCCCGGAGCGGCGGCGGACGCGCCTCGGCGCGCGAGACGGCCGCCCGCGTCGCGGCCGGTGCCATCGCCAAGAAGCTCCTCGCCGAGGCGTTCGGCACCGAGATCGTCGCCTGGGTCGACGCGGTCGGGGACGTCACCGCGAGCGTCGCGCGCGAGACCGTCACGCGCGCCGATGTTGCGGCCGGCGGTCCCGTGGAATGTGCGGATCTCGCCGCCGCGACCGCCATGACCGCGCTCATCGAAGAGGTCCGCAAGGCCGGCGACACCATCGGTGGCGTCATTGGCTGCGTCGCCCGCAACGTCCCGGCCGGCTTCGGCAACCCCGTCTTCGACAAGCTCGAGGCCGATCTCGCCAAAGCGCTCCTGAGCCTGCCGGCCGCCAAGGGCTTCGAGGTCGGCAGCGGTTTTGGCGGCACGCGTCTCCGCGGCAGCGTCCACAATGACCCTTTCTACCGTGACGGCGCGGGCCAAATTCGTACGCACACCAACTATTCCGGTGGCATCCAGGGCGGGATCTCCAACGGCATGCCGATCCAGCTCCGGGTCGCCTTCAAGCCTGTCGCGACGCACTTCCAACCGCAATCGACCGTCAACGAAGCCGGCGACGCCGTGACGTTCCAAGCCAAAGGGCGCCACGATCCCTGCGTGCTCCCGCGCGCCGTCGTGATCGTCGAGGCGATGGTCGCGCTGGTGCTGGTGGACGCTTGGCTGCGGCACCGCGCGCAGGTCGGATAGGCGCGGGCGCGCATCGCCCTTGGCGCGGCCGGCGGCTCGTGAAATGGTGCGCGACGTCACACGTACGGCTGCCACTGCAGCCCCTCGCGCGGTGCCCACACGGAGCCTCCATGACCTCAGCGCTCGCCCTTCGCTTGATCCTCCTGTTCCTTCACATCGCGTTCGCGGCCCTCTGGCTCGGCCCGCCGCTCGGCCTCACGAAGACCGTCGCGCGCGGCCTCGCCTCGGGCCAAGAGTCGCTGCGCCTCGCCGTCATCGAACTCAAGTTCCGCGGGATGCTCGCCACGATCGGCGGGTTCGGCGTCTTCGTCACGGGCTTCGCGCTCATCTTCGCGGGCGGCGGCTTCAGCAAGTTCGGACCGCAGTTCCACGCGGCGATCGGGCTCGTCACGCTGGCCATCGCCAACAGCTTCTTCTTCCGCCCGCTCAGCGCGCGCGTCGCGGCCGCGGCTGAGAACTACACCGACGCCAACCGCGCCGACGCCGCGCGCGCCATTCGGCGCATGACGATCCATTCGAACGTCCAGCACCTGTTCTGGACGGCCTCGCTGGTGCTCATGCTCTGGCCGCGCTGACCTAACGCAGGCGCTGTCGATGCCGATGGCTGCAACGGGCCGCTACTCGGCGCCGGTTCCAAACGGATCGTCGTCGGCGCCCTTCTTGTATTTGTCCATTGGATTGGCCGGGTCGGGAGGCTTGGGAGGCGTCGGCGCGGTCGCGTTGTCGCCGCCGAGCGTCGGCGCCGTCGCGTTGTCCCCGCCGGTCCCGCCCCCGGTCCCGAAGTCGTCCCCGTCATCCTGGTTCTTGTACTTGAGCATCGGATCGACCACGTCCCCCCCGGGCGTGCCCGCATCGCCGCCCGTCGTGCCCGAGTCCGGTGCCGCCGTCGGCAGCTCGGCTTCCTTCAGGATCTCGTCGGCGTGCTTGGACGAGAGGTCCCCGAGATCCGCCTCGTCGGCCTTCACGTTGCCGTCGGCGTCGAGCTCCTTCTCGGTCACCGAGACGCCGTCCCACGGGAAGTCCTCCCAGAACGCCAAGCCGCGCTGCGCGTTGATCAGCCCCTTCGAGCACGTCGGGACATACATGAACACGACGAGCGCCACGACGGTGATCCCGAGCGTCGGCAGCACCGCGCGCGCGACCTGCCCGAACGGCTTCTTGAACGTCGCCGCCGCCACGAAGAGGTTCGTCGCGACCGGCGGCATGAGGTAGCCGATCTCCATATTGACCACGAACACGACCCCGAAGTGGAGCGGGTCGATCCCGAAGTGCTGCACCGCGATCGGCGCCAGCATCGGCGCGAAGATCAAGGTCGCGCTGATCGAGTCCATGAGCGCGCCGAGCACGATCAGGATGACGTTCACCAGGACCATGAAGCCGACCGGCCCCAGGTTCATCTCGGTCACCAGGCGCTTCAAGGTGTCGTCGATCTCGACGAACGCCAGGAACTCGTTGAGCCCGAACGCGAGCCCGATGATGAGGATGAGCATCCCCATGAGCTTGCCCGCCTCGGCCAGCGCATCGAGCACGCTCTTCCAGGTCATCTCGCGGTAGATGAACATCGTCACGAACAGCGAGTAGACGACCGCGACCGCCCCGGCGCGCGACGGGGTGAACAGGCCACCGTAGATTCCGCCGAGAATGACCACCGGCAGCGCGAGTGCCCAGATCCCCTCGGTCGTCGCCGCGACGAGCTTGCGCATCTGGAATTTGGGCCGCTTCTCCTTGAGCTTGAGGCCCACCAGGATCGCATAGATGACGAGCGCGCCCGTGATGAACAGCGCCGGCACGAACCCCGCGAGGAACATGTCGCTGGGCTCGACGCTGCCCTTGAGCGACGACACCGAGATCGAATAGATGAGCATGGAAATCGCCGGCGGCACCAGGCACCCGAGCGAGCCCGCCGTCATCACGATCCCGAGCGAGAAGTTCTCCGGATATTTCGCGGCCACCATCGCCGGGAACATGATCGAGCCGACCGCGATGAGCGTGACCGGTGACGAGCCCGAGATGGCCGCGAAGAACATGCACGCCACGACCGAGGCCACCGCGAGCCCGCCCGGCATCCACCCGAGGGCGGCCATCATGATGTCGATGAGCCGCTTGGCGAGGCCTCCCTTGGTCATCACCGCGCCCGCGGCCATGAACAGCGGAATCGCCAGGAACTCCTCTTTGGTCAGCAGCGACTCGAGCGGCGTGATGACGCGCGTGAAGCTGTCGAACCCCGTGATGCCGTCGCTGTAGAGCGCCCAGCAGAGCGCCGTCACGACGCCGATGATGACGAAGAGCGGCAGCCCCAGGGCCGCGAGCGCCGCGAGAATGCCGGTGACTGTCACGACGGCCCTCGCTCGGGCGTGATGTCGGTTCCGGTCGCGACGGTCACCGTCTGCGCCAAGAAGCGAATCGTCATCGCCAAGAAGACGTACGGGAAGATGAGGTAGACGGCCCACTCGGGGAGCCAGTCGAGTGAGGCCACCGTCGCACCCTCGCCCCCGGCCGCATCCCACGAGTCAGAGTGGCCGATGAGCGACATGACGCCGAGGATGAAGAGGACCGCACAGAACGCCGAGGTCACGGCGTGCGCGAAGACCTTGACCCAGCGCACCGCCGCCTTGGGCCAGATCTTGTCGCCGAACTCGAGCGCCAGGTGCGCCTTCTCGTGCGTCGCCATCGACGCGCCGAGGAACGCGACCCACAGCATGAGGCACAGCGCCATCTTCGGTGCCCAGTAGAACCCGCCGGGCAAGACCTCGAGATAGAGCGCCAGCAGGCCCGCCACCGCGGCGGTCACCACCACCGCGATCACCGCATTGCGGGCGGCCGCGTGGTGAAGTCTGCGGCGGATCTCCTCGAAGCGGCGAACGCGCGTCATGAGTGCGGCGAACGTGATGCCCCAGCAGATCGCGAGGTCCGGCAGGATGTGCGTGAGGTCGTTGTGCGTGACGAAGACGTCGCGCACGACCGCCACAAAGACGATGAGCGCCATCGCGAGAAACATCGCCGCGCACAGGACCTGCTCGCCCCGATACCAGGCCGCGTCGAGCTTACGCATCAGCGGAAAGCTCGCTGGGCGTTCCGGCGTCGGCGCGTCCGGCGACGTGTTCGCGACCGGCTCGCTCACTTTCGGAACGCCGCGAGACCGTCCTCGATGGCCTTGAGCGTGGCCTTCACGGTCGGAAGCACCTTCGGGTCGGCCATGAAATCGTCGCGCACGGCGCGCGTCGCGGCCACGAACGCTGCCCGCTCACCGCGCTTGTCCTTGGTCGTGAGGTCGTAGACGTGCGGCTCGGCCTCGGTGTCGCCGAGCTCCTTCTTGATCATCGCGACGAGGTCGCCGTTGAGCGCGCGGATGAGCTTGCGGCCGGTCGCCTGGATGGCGCGCCCCTCCTCGACGAGTGCCTTCTGGATGTCGGGCGGCAGCGCGTCGAACCACTTCTTGTTGAAGCAGGCGACCGCCGGCTGATAGATGTGCGCCGAGAGTGTGAAGAATTTCACGGCCTTATGCCACTTCGCGGCGATCGTGAAGAGGAGCCCCTGGTCGAAGCCCTCGACCGTCCCGGCGCTCAGCGCCGTCAGCACCTCGGTCGTCGGAAGCGCGTTGCCCGAGCTCTTGAAGGCCTTCCACATGGCGGTGTGGATCCGGCTTTCCTGCGAGCGCATCTTCTTGCCCTCGAGATCCTTGGGCGTCTTGATGAGCCCGGAGTTCGAGCCGAAGTGGCGAAAGCCGTTCTCGCTCCAGAAGCCCAGGACGAGTCCGCGCTTGGCGAAGTGCTCCTCCATCGGCTTGGTCAGGACCTCGTCGAGGATGTAGTCCGCCTCCTTGAAACCGGCGAAGAGGAACGGCATCTCGATCGGCAGGAGCTCGGGCACCACGCTCGCGACCGCGCCGGTGGACGCCGCGACGGCCTGCAGCTGGCCGTTGACGGCCTTGGTGACGGTCTCGTTTTCGCCCCCGGACTTGCCGCCGAGATAGATCTTCACGATGACGCGCTTGCCGGTGCGCTCCTCGACCTTCTTCTTGTAGAGGTCCATGAGCTTGGCCCACGGCGTGCCCTCGGGCGCCATCGTCGCGATGCGCAGCGTGACCGGTTTCTCGGGCGTGGGGTCTTCGGCGTGGGCTCGGTTCGCGAAAACACCGAGCGATGCGCCGACGACGAGGGTCGAGACGAGGTGACGAAGCATCGGAAACCTTTGTGGCGAGCGGGAGCGGGGCCCGCAGGAATGATTCGCGAAGAGCGCGAAGCGCTTGCCCGCGAAGGTTCGCGAAGAGCGCGAAGCGCTTGCCCACGACGGTTCGCGGTACATAGCGGGCGGCGCCCGGGGCGTCAACGTCGGAGCGGCGAGTCGCCCATGTTGACGCTGTCTACATTCGCGTGCCCCGCCGGAACCTCCGGCGGGCCGCGGGGACAACCCGGCGCCGCGCAGGTGCATTGCGGCGGTCGCAGTGCGCAGCCGCAGGTGCGTAGCCCGCGACGCGATCGCGGTGCGTGCGGGCGGCAAGCGAGGCGGCTTACCGAGCGTTCGCTCGCCCAGATAGCGCCCCTGCGCGTTGCCGCATGGCGCGCCGGTCCGCTGGCATGTGGCTTGCGAAGTGGGCAGCCGAGCCCCGCGCATTCCGCCGGGGCCAACGAGGAAAGCGACGATGGCTGTTGAAACCGAGTTGATTTCGAAGGTGAAGAACCTGCTCGTCTCGCGCCACGGCACCGACGACGTTCGCGCCCTGCGGACGACCTTCGAGGCCTACGACGCGAACAAGAGCGGTTGCCTCGAAGCCGAGGAGCTCGGAAAGGTGCTCGAGGACGCCGAGGTCGGCAATCGCCTGACGCGCGGCATGTGGGTCAAGGGGATCCTAGCGCGGCTCGACCGCAGCAAGCGCGGCGCCCTTTCGTGGGACGACTTCGTGGTCGTCCTCGATGTGGCAGCGTAATCGTTCGCGAAGGCCGCGAAGCGGCTGCCCGCGCGATTCAAGCACGAGAGTCAGACGACGAGCGCCAGGTAGTCCGAGAGGCGCTCGACCCGGTGGGACCAGTGGTCCCGAAGCTCGGACAGGAAGGCGATGTAGGCATCGTCGGCGCGAATGGGAGCGAGGCTGAGTGAGACCTCGACCCCTTCGCGCGCGGGCCCGCCGCTCGCATCGAAGGTCATCTTGAAGACGTCGCCCGGATTCGCCGGGCGGCGTCCGCCATGCTCGCCTTTTTGGATGGCGGCTTGGGTGCAGGGCCCGAGGAGGACGACCTCGCCGGTTCGGGCGACTTGCTCGTGGACCGCCACCAGGGCGCCGCCGGAGCCGTCCGAGTAGTCGTCGACGACGATCGCGCCGCCCGGGGTCGTCGCCGGATAGATGCTCGCGAACGCGTCGCGGCAGCTCGCGTAGAGATCGCCGTCGATGTGGGCGAGGCAGAAGCTTCGGTCCGCGGCGAGGGCCGGCAGCGTGTCGGCGAACCAGCCAGGGACCGGCTTGCAGATATCGCTGAGACCGTGCTCCGCGACGAGCGCCTCGAGCGCGGCCTGCGAGTATGCGAACTGCCCGGCCTCGTAGAGGCGATCGACCTTGCGATCCGGGGCCGGAAGGCCTGCGAAGCTGTCGCACATCCAGACGGTTTTCGAGAGCCCGCGCTCGCGCACGAGCGAGCCGAGGAGCAGCGAGAAGCCGCCGCCGGCGACGCCGCACTCGATGAGATCGCCCGGGAGCGCGACCGCTTCCTCGGCGTAGCGGAGGAGCGCCGCGGCGCGGAAGAGATCGTTCATCGTGTGCGGCGCGATGAGCGGCCAGAGGCGCGTGAGGCGCTCCGAGCCGCAGAGCGAGAGGTAGCGCGCGGTGCCGCCGCGGAGCTCGTCCAGGTGGCCGGCGCGCGCGACCGCCATGGTCGCGGCGTTGACGAGGGCTTCGAGGCGGCGAAACGTGAAGAGCACATCGGCCATGGGGGACTCCCAGTCATTCTCGCGAAGACCTCGCGTGGGTCCGCATCGGACCCCGAAGCGAGGTTGCCCCGCCAGTGCGGACCGGATGGGATCTAGCAGGAATCGCGTGGACAGGGGACCCTCTCGCGCGTGATAGCGAGGGCATGGTTCGCGGGGAGGTGAGCGTGGTCAACACCATGGCGCTTTGGGCAATCGTGGGTGGGCTGCTTGCGGCGTGCGGCGACGAAGCGGCCAAGCCCGCGGCGGGCGCCAAGGGGCAGGTGCGCTTGCCCGCGGGCTTCGCGCTCGCGCCGTCGGAATTGGAGATCGTCAGCGCCCTTGGTCCTGCGCGGGTCGCGAGCGATGCGTCGTTCGTCGTGCCGACCCTCGACGGCGAGCCGACGCAGCTCGACGTGCTCGGGCCCGATGGTCGCCTCGTGCTGATCGGGATCGCGACCGATGGGGTCGGCGAGATTTCGGTCGCCACGACCGCTGCGGGGCTGCTCTACGAGGCCCTGGGGGGGCCGCTCTTGCCGGCGGCGCACGCGCGCACGCTGCGGGCGCTCATCGCCGATCTGCCTGAGCTCGAGGGGCTCACGATCGCCGTGACTGGCGCTCTCGCGCGCTCGGCCAATGCGCTCGCCGACGGCGACCCGACGCTGACGGCGGCGCTCCAGACCGCGCGCGACGGGGCGCTCGCGTATGCGGTTCCGGCCGAGGCGCCGCGTTTGCCGCGCAGCGCGTTCGCACCGCTGGCCGCGGCGGGCGCCGATCTCCTCATCGAGCCTGGTGGCGACACGCTGCAGAGCGGCGTCGCGGTGCTCCACAACCCGGCCGGCGCGGGTCTGGTCGCGCAGAACCACTTTCGGCGACCGGCGACGCTCATCGCCTACCGCGTGGCGGCCGACGATGCTGACGGTGTCAAGCAGGACGTCACGCCGCCGGTCGAGGTCGGGCGCTTGGACCTCGTGTCGACGGGCAAGCTCGAGCTGTTCACCGCGCTCAGCGATGTGGTCCTGGGAACGGCGCCGTTCTCGCCGACGCTCACCACGCCGCTCGCGCTGCCGCTTGCGGACAGCGGCAAGCGCGCCTACTACGAGGCGGTCGTGCTCGGGCCGACGCTCGATCCGCTGACGACGCCGCCGCTCTACGGGGACGCCCGGTTTGCGCCGTTTCTGGCGACCTGGAACGAGGTCGTTCGGAATCAGTCGCTCGCCTTGTTCTTCGGCGAGCTGGTCGTGCCGCTCGTCGAGTCGTTCGCCTTCGGACACACCGGCCTCATCCAGCCAAGCAAGGTCCCCGCGATTGCCCAAGCGCTCGGGGCTTTGAGCAACGTCAGCCTCAACGCGCTGAGCGCGGCGCTCACGCAGAAGGCCGGCTTCTCGACCGCGATGGCCATCGTGCTCGAGGAACTCGCGACGAACCCGCGCTACCGGACCGACGTCATGAACGCCTTGCGGGCGGCCCTCAGCGGCCCCAACGGCGCCGCCATCGACCTCGCAGCGGTCGAGAAGAAGCTCGCCGCCCGCGCCAGCGCCGCGGCGATCCTGGCGGCCGTGCAGATCGCGCTCCTGTCGGGGGATCTGGTCGCGATCATCAAGGACCTTCACGACGCGCTGTCGGCCGAGGGCTGGCAGGTGACCGCGGTGCCGGCGGTCGTGCGCATCGCGCCGACGAGCGGCATCGTCGACAAGAGCAACTCGCAGGTGCGCTTCGAGGTGACCGTCCGCGATCAGGAGGGGCCGCTCGCCTATCGCTGGAGTACGACGGGCACTTACGGCCACGTCTACGACTACGCGACCAGCGGCACGTCGATCGAGGGCACGTCGAGCGCGGCGCTGTATCAGGTCGAGAACCCTCTCGTCATCGACGATACGCTCACAGACACCGTCACGGTCGAGGTCTTCCCGCGCGACCCGGGCGGCGGGATCGTGCCGGGGGCGGTCGCCATCGGGCGCGCCGTGGCGCAGGTCAAAGGCAAGGTGCGCAACCTCGATGGGCGCTTCTTCGTGCAGCATGGCGCCATGAACTTCCGGATCGGGCCGGTGCCGTGCGCCGTCATGTTCCTGCGCTTTCCGAAGAGCCCGGGTGCCACGCGCTACACCATCCGGTTCGCCAACTACGGCAGCGCGGGCGACCGCGACTACAACAACAACGGGGAGCTCGCGAGCGGCTCCGAATACGAGTTCGAGGTCCAGGCCGAGGGCGACCGCATCGAGCTCAGCTGGGACGAGCAGTGCTACGACAGCCACGGGGCGCTGGCGGGGTTTGCGCTCAGCCCGATGGGCGATGAGTATTGGCTGGCGACGTACATGTCGCTGCAGCCGCTCTCGTTGATGGTGGGCAATCCCTGGGAGGGGTTGGATCTCGCGGGGGTCATCGAGCTCTGGTACGAGTGGCTCGACGACGCCGAGGTCACGATCACGCCGCACTGAGGCCGTTTGGAGGGAGGCATGGGGCCGATGAGGATGCTGAGAGGGACGCGCGGGTTCGGGTTCGCGTGGGTCGTGTGCGTCGCCGCGTGTGGCGATTCGCAGGACGGGCGTGATGTCGATGTAGACAGTGGTAATATTGATGGGGCGGCAGAGGTCGCGGACGCGGATCCGACGGAGGTCGCGGACGCAGAACCGACGGAGGCGAGCGACTTGGGGGGCACCGAGGTCGCGGATTCGGGCCCGTCGGAGGTCGCTGATTCGGGCCCGTCGGGGCCGCTTCTGGATTGGCCGGGCGCGCGCACGGAGGCGTGTACGGTGACGCGCGCGCCTGCCATTCCCGATCCGTCGGACTGGGCCGCGTACGACCTCGATGTGGGCCCCGGCGATCGGGCGTATCTCATGGCGGTCGAGCGGGGCTTCATGGGGGCGGGCGATGGGCTGTTCGTGGCGCCGCTCGGGCTCGACGGGACGGTCGGCGCGCGGCTCGTCCTCGACGCCGACCCCGGCTACAGCAATGGCGCGGCGATGGTGCGGCTGGGCGGGGACCATGCGTCCGAGCTCCTCGTGGCGTGGGGGCACATGCGCGAGGATGGCGCGCAGGCGCTGCGGGTCGCGACCGTGGCGATCGATGCCGTGACGGGCAAGGCGACGGTGACGCGCGCGGGGCAGGACGTGGCGGAGGTTGGCTGGGTCAACCTTCAATCGATCCAGCTTTTGGTTTCGGGCGGCGGGGCGGACGCGTACGTCACGGCGAGTGCATTCGATGCCGGCGGCGCGCCGGGCGTGCCGTCGCTGCGACGGGTCCCGCTGGCGGCCGACGGAACGCTACGGGCGGGCGCCGGCGCGGTGCGAACGCTGGTCGAGGACGCCAGCGATCCGAGCGTCGTCGCGACGGCGGACGGCATCGCGGCCGTTTGGACGGCGTCGGCGGGCAGGGGTGCCGAGGTCTTCTTCGGACGCTTTGGCGCGGACGGCGCCGCGATCGGAACGCCGCGCCGGCTGTCGGTGACCGGTGCCGAGGGGGTCGGTTCGGGCCTGGCCTACCGCGGCGGCCGGGCGCTCATCGCCGCCGGGGGAGCGCTCTGGGCGGCCTGGAGCGAGTGGACGTTCAATGGGAGTTGGGAGGCCCCCGAGGGGCATTCGACCGTGCGGCTGGCGGTACTCGATCAGGATGGCAACGGTCCCACTTTCGAGGTCCAGGCCGCCGAGAGCGACGTCGTCAATCAGGGGGCGAGCTTCTTTGTGAACGGCGATCACATCGCGCTCACGTGGCTGCGTGGCACCGCGATTCACATCTGCGGTGGGTGTTACGTGGACTACCCGGTGAAGGTCGTCCTGCTCGATCCGGCGACCGCGGCGCCTGTGAGCGAGGTCGCGACGCTCGATCCGGTGAACGGGCACGGCCATTCGAGTGCGCTCTTCGCGCCGCTCGGGGCGGGCGTCGTGGTGGCGTCGTCGCTCGATTTCCACGCGCTGACGCGGCCGGCGACGGCGGCGTTTCGGTGCGGACCGAAGGCGCCTTGAGGGCGCGTCTGCTGCCTAGGCTCAGTGGATCGCGCAGCGGACGGGGAGGGACTCGATAACCGCGAGCTCGGCCGCCAGCAGCGCGGCTAGGCGCTCGTCGACGGCGGGACGGGCGATGCCGTGGCGCTCGCCGATGTCGCGCGCGAGTTGGACGAAGACGGCGCCGTGGCGGGCCTCGGCGCGGGCGAACGTCGCGAAGATCTCACGCAGGGATAGATCGGGATGATGCTCGCCGAGGAGGCGCAGGCGCTCGAAGCTGCGGGCCTCGATGAGCGCCGAGACGAGCAGGCGATCGATGAGTCGCACCGGGGCGCTGCCGCTGCGGACGTGGCCAAGGAGAGCCTGTACGTAAGGGTCCCCGAGGTCGGGCCCGAGGGCGCCGCCGCGCGCGACGAGGGCCGCGTGAACGTCGGCAAAGTGCTCGAGCTCCTCGCGGGCGAGCGCGATCATGGCGGTGACGAGCGCGCTCTCGTCGGGGTGGCGGTTGACGAGGCCGAGGGCCGACGCGGCGGCCTTCTTCTCGCAGTGGGCGTGGTCGGCCAAGAGCGTCAGCGGATCGCTGAGGGCGGCTTCCAGCCAGGCTGCGTCGCGGGTCGTGGGCTCTACGCGCATCGCGGACGCATACGAGATTTTGCGCAGACGCGAAAGCGCCGTGGTATCGGAGGCCGCATGAAGACCTATCTCGGCGGGCTGCGCGCCCATCTGCAGACGTTGTGTGACCAGGCGATGGAGAGGGCGTTCGGGGGCGCCATCCCGGCCGATGTGCGCTCGACGGCCGATGCGCGCTTTGGCGACTACCAGGTCAACGGGGTCTTGCCGTTGGCCAAGGTGCGCAAGGCCAATCCGCGCGAGTTGGCGGCGGCGTTCGTGGCGGCGTTCGACGGCGAGGGCGTGACGCTCGCGCCCGAGATCGCGGGGCCGGGCTTCGTGAACCTGCGCGTGGATCCGACGTGGGTGGCCCGGCAGATCGGCGCGGCGGCCGAGGATGCGCGCATGGGCGTCGCGCCAGTCGCAGCGAAGAAGACGATCGTCGTCGACTTCTCGAGCCCGAACGTCGCAAAGCGCATGCACGTCGGGCACTTGCGTTCGACGGTGATCGGCGACGCGATCGTCCGGACGCTCAAGTGGATGGGGCACGCGGTCATCGGCGACAACCACGTCGGGGACTGGGGGACGCAGTTCGGGACCCTGCTCTGGGCGTGGGAGCGGCACCGCGACGAGGCGGCGCTGGACGCCGATCCGATCGGGGAACTGGAGCGCCTCTATAAGATGGGCGTCGCGGCGATGAAGGCCGACGAGGCGGTGGCGAGCGTGGCGCGGGCCGAGCTGGCGGCGCTGCAGGCGGGCGACCCGGTGCGTCATGCGCTGTGGGAAAAGTTCGTGGCGATCTCGCGGGCTGAGGCCGAGCGGATCTACGCGCGGCTCGAGGTCACGTTCGACACGTGGCTCGGCGAGAGCGCGTACAACGATCGGCTGGCGGGGGTCGTGAACGAGCTGCTCGAGCGCGGGATCGCGAAGGAGTCCGAGGGGGCGATCGGGGTCTTCTTCGACGAGCCGGGGCTGCCGACGACGCCGTTCCTGGTTCGGAAATCCGATGGCGCGTTCCTCTACGGGACGACCGACATCGCGACGGTGCTGCATCGCGTGCGCGAGTTCCGCGCCGACACCTGCGTGTACGTGGTGGATGTGCGGCAGTCGGACCACTTCCGGCAGCTGTTCGCGACCGTGCGCAAGCTGGGGCTCGATGTGAACATGGTTCACGTTGGCTTCGGCATGATGCTCGGGGCCGACGGGCGGCCGTTCAAGACGCGCGATGGCGGGGTCGTGCGGCTCGACCAGCTGCTCGACGAGGCCGAGGAGCGGATCCTGCCGCTGGTGCGCGAGAAGTGGCCCAAGGCGACCGAGAGTGAGCAGCGGTTCATCGCGGGCAAGGTCGGCGCGGGCGCGGTGAAGTATGCCGATCTCGCGCAGAACCTGGCGACCGACTACAAGTTCGACGGGGAGAAGCTCTTGGCGGCCGACGGGAACACCGGGCCGTATCTGCAGTACTCGCTGGTTCGGACGCTGTCGGTGCTGCGCGAGTACGAGGCGCGTTTCGGCGCGGCGTATGTGCCGCGGGCGACGACGGAGCTGGTGCTGGCGGAGCCCGAGGAGCGCGCCTTGGGGCTCGAGCTCGCGCGCTTCGGCGATGCGCTCGAGCGGGTCGCGGTGCATCTGCAGCCGCACCACCTGTGCGAGTATCTGTACGGGCTCGCGCGGACGTTCAACGCGTTCTATGCGAAGCACTCGATCCTGGGCGACGAGGCGACGCGCGCCTCGCGGTTGGTGCTGACGCACGCGACCTGGCGCACGCTCGAGGCCGGGCTCTCGTGCCTCAACATCCCGCGCGTGGCCCGGATGTAGTTTGCGAAGAGCACAGCGCTTGCCCGCGCCAACGTTCAGAACAAGAGGCGGGCGAGGCGTCGGCGCAGGACTTCGACGGCCTCGTCGTTGCGGCCGGCCGCCTCGAAGAGCGTGGCGCACGCCTTCTTTGCACGCGCGCGCAAGGGTTCCGGCTGCGTCTGGACCAGGCCGATGAGCGGCGCGAGCCCCTTGGCGTAGGCGCCCGCGGTCGCGTCGGCGAGCGCGACCAGGTATGCGGCCTCGGGGTCGTCGGGCGCGCTGGCGAGGCGCTCGCGCACGGCCGTTTCACCGCCGGCGGCGCCGACCTCGGCGAGCAGGCCCTTGAGGGCGAGCGTCGCGCGGGCGGCGTTGAACTCGGGCGCGGTGCCGGGGATTTCGTCGAGCATCTTCTCGGCTTCGGCGACTTCGCCGCGCGCGAGGAGGAGCCGCCCGAGCCCGAGCTTGGCCTTGCAGTCGTCGGCGCGCGCTTGGAGACGCTTGCGGAAGTAGGCCTCGGCGGCGGCCGGCTCGGTTGGGATCGGCGGCTCGACGATCGGTCCCTTTAGGACCAATCCGACCGCCTTGAAGATCTCCTTCAGCCACTGCTGGATCTTCGGCTTGGGGAGCGCGCCCGCGAACTCGTGGATCGGCTGGCCCTGGTAGATGGCGACGACCATCGGGATCGACTGCGCACCGAAGTACTGCGCGAGCTGGGGGGCCTTGTCGACGTCGATCTTGGCGAGACGCCACTGACCCTCGCCCTCCGCCGCGAGCGCCTCGAGCACCGGCGAGAGCTGCTTACACGGCTGGCACCACTCGGCCCACAGATCGAGGATGACGGGGACCTTGAAGCTGGCTTGGACGACCTCGACCTCGAACGTCGCCTCGGTCACATCGACGACGTGCGTCGCCGGGGCCTGGGGAACCGTGTGCGGGTCGCGCTGCAAGATGGCCATGAACGAAACTCCTACCAGCGGCTCTGGGTTCGCTGGATGAAATCGTAGGGGTAGCCAATAGGCACTTGGCTGGCGCTGTCCAGCGCGCGCAGGTGCTCGGCGCTGAGCTGAATGGCGGTCGCGGCGACGTTCGCCTCGAGCTGGTCGAGCGAGCGCGCGCCGAAGATCGGCGAGGTCACGCCGCGCTTGGCGAGGAGCCAGGCGAGCGCGATCTGGATCGGGCTCTTGCCGAGTTCGCTCGCGATGGCGTTGACGGTGTCGAGGACCGTCCAGCCGCGGTCGTTGTCGAATTGCTGATAGCCCTGCTTCCACTTCTCGAGGCGCGAGCCGGGCGGGGCGGCCTCGCCGCGGCGGTACTTGCCGGAGAGGAACCCGCCCGCCAGCGGCGACCACGGCAGGATCCCGAGGCCGAACTTGTCGCAGAGCGGCACGTGCTCGCGCTCGATGTCGCGAACCAGCAGCGAGTACTGCGGCTGGAAGGAGACGAAGCGCGCGAGGCCGAGCTTGTCGGCGATCCAGAGGCTCTCGACCAAGCGGTAGGCCGCGTAGTTGCTGGCGCCGAGGTAGAGGACCTTGCCCTGGTGGACGAGGTCGTCGAGGGCGCGCAGGGTCTCCTCTTCGGGCGTGTCGAGGTCCTGCATGTGGATCTGATAGAGGTCGATGCGATCGGTGCCGAGGCGCCGGAGGCTCGCCTCGCAGGCGCGCATGATGTGGTGGCGCGAGGCGCCGGTGCCGTTGGGGCCGGCCTGCATGCGGAAGCGGAACTTGGTCGCGAGGACCACGTCGTCGCGGCGGCCGTCGCGGGCGAACCACTTGCCGAGGACGCGCTCGGAGAGGCCGTCCTGGCCGTAGATGTCGGCGGTGTCGAAGAAGTTCACGCCCAGCTCGAGGGCGCGATTCATGATGCGGAACGAGGTGTCCTCGTCGCAGCCGACCTTGTGCATGAACGATTTCTCGTCGGCCTCGCCGAACGTCATCGTGCCCAGGCACAGCGGCGAGACCTTGAGACCACTTCGGCCGAGCTGACGGTATTCCATCGCGCACCTCCGGACCTACGAGCGCCCACGCGCGTTCTCGCGCGGACCCGGCCCGAGGTCAATCGTTTGGGAGGGGGGCGCGACGGGGGCGCGACGGGGGGCGAAGCCAGCGAGGGTCCCGCGGAGCCCCTATGCGGGCGCCTTGCGGCCCCAGGCGACGTAGTGCTGAGAGCCGCCGCCCGAGGTGAACGTGCCGCGCGCGAACTGCTCGCGGCGAAGTCGGTCGCATTCACGCTCATGGCCAAGGAGCGCTTCGGCCTCGTCACGTGCGAGCCCTCCGGCCACGGCGAGCGCGAGGGTCGCGTCGCGGTCCGCGCCATGGAGTTCTGCGTCGACCTCGTCCATCTGCTCGTTCGTCGCGAGCATCGCGTCGTCGTAGGGCGCCGCGAGGGGGCTCGCCTTGTCGTTCATGACGATGTCGATATCGACGAGGCCGGCCGCGCGCATGAGCGGCAGCAGCCGATCGCCGACGTTGAAGTCGCCGCGCCCGAGCGCGATGCGCCCGAGGTGGCACGCGAGCCACAGTCGGTGGCGCTTGACCATGCCGTCGAGGTCGAGCGCCAGCATCGCCGAGTCCATGTCGACGAAGGCGCGGAAGTTGGCCGGCTCCGAGGCGATGACGAGCCCGCCGGGCTTCGCGACGCGGACCATTTCGCCGAGGGCCCGCGCGGGATCGGCCAGGTGCATGAGGACCGTCTGGCACGTCACGACGTCGAAGGTCGCGTCCGCGAACGGCAGGTCGAGGGCGCTGCCCTGGCGGAACTCGGCCTGGAACGGCGGTCGCCCGAGGTGCTCCGCCAGGGCCGCCGGCGCGCCCGCCACCCACGCGGGCTCGAGGTCCACGCCCGTCAGCGTCTCGAGTCCGGGGAACCAGCGCGTGACGATCGCGGCCCAGTGGCAGCGTCCGGTGCCGACGTCGAGCAGGCTGCGGGCCTCGGTGTTGCCGAGGCGCCGCGCCAGCAGTGCCAGGAAGTCCGGCCGCCACCAGAAGTCGCGCTGGCGTCCGAATTGCTCCGCGCTATGGGGCCGCTGCGTGTCGTCCAAAACGGGCGTTCCTCAGAAGTTCGAGCCGTCGGTCTTCTTGCCCGGGGTCGGGGTCGCGGCCGCGAACGCGCTCGTGTCGTCGCCGTCCTTCTGGCGCTGCCAGGCTTTGGCGTTGTTGATGGCGGTGCCGTAGGTGGTCTTGGCGACGATGTGGCCGTCGAGGTCGCCGATCTGAACCGTGTCACCGGTGTTGTTGAGCGCGAGCGTGCCGGTCGAGGCGCTCTGGGCGATGGTCGTCCCGGCCACGAGCGCGGCGCCCTTGCCGAAGACGATGAGCGCGCCCCCCGGCGGGATGACGGTCCCGGTCGCGAAGCGGTGGCGGGTGCCGGTCCCGTCGGCGAGCGTCCAGCCGGTGAGATCCAACGAGGTCGCGTTGGGGTTTACGAGCTCGACGTACTCGTCGCCCGCCTTGTCGAGGGCGCCGTCGCCCGAGTGGTCGACGGTCGGCGCGGCGACGATCTCGTTGATGACGACCGGCTTGATGCGCTGCGTGGCCGTGCAGCTCAGGCCCTGGGGCGCGCAGACCTTGGCCTGGAGGTAGCTCGAGGCGCCGACGTTGCGGCATTCGTAGCCGGTGCCGCAGGCGATGGTGGCGACGCACTCGGCGGCGCAGGCGGTCTTGCCGTCGAGCATCGCGACGCAGCGCATGCCGTCGCCGCACTCCGCGTTCTTCTTGCAACTCTTGCATGCGTTTGCAAGTTTCGCCCAGGGATGGACGCGCGGGTTGTCGTCGATACCGTGCACCCCGTACATGGTCGAGAAACCATAGGTTCCGCCGTCGAGCGTCACGAGGAGCTGCGAGTACTTGGTCGTCGCGACCTCCTTCTTGCCGCTCGCGCCGATGAGCACGGCGAGCACGTTCTTGACGCTCGCGGCGGTCGACGCGTTCGAGAAGCTGGTGGTCGTGAGGACGTCGATGTCGAGGAGGCCGGGCTTCTGAGGGTTGAGCGCGAACGCCTCGCCGAGCCCGTAGGTGTCGCAGCCCTCGGCCACGACGATCTGATATTGCCCCTTCCAGAGGTCCATCGTCAGGACGTCGGAGTCGTCGAGGTCACCCTCGTCGGTCTTCTTCCAGTTCGCCAGCGCGAAGCCGTAGAACGGGCCCGAGTGGCCGCTGAAGATGATGACCTTGCGGCTGCGGAAGCTCTCGTACATGCTCTTCTCGAGCTGGATGCCGCCCGCGCCGGTGTCGGGGTCCGTCGCGGCGTCGCCAGGGATCCCCCAGAAGAGGGCGATCTCCACGGCGATGGTCTTGCCATGGTACGTGACGGTTCCCTTGAGCGGACCCGAGTCGAAGCGGAGCTTGTCGTACGAGGCGACGGGGGACTTGAAGCCCTTGTCCTTGGTCAGCCAGGTGTAGATCTCCTTCGAGTGCTTGAGGTGGTAGCTGCTGTGGTAGTCCCAGCCGAAGTGGATGCCGATGCTGAGCTTGCCGTCGGCGAAGAGGCGCTCGGTGTCGATCCAGGCGTCCTGCTCCTCGGACTCGGGGCGGATTTTCAGCGGTAGGATCTCCTTCTGGGAGGCGCTCACGTTCGCGGGGTTGAAGCCGTCCCAAGGCGCGCTGCGGTACCATTCATCGTTGGTCTCGAGGCGCACGATCTCGTCGTTGCTCGGCGTGCCGATCGTGAGGTCGAAGGTCCAGCTGCCGTCGGTCTGGGCCTTGGCGTCCGGGATGGCCGAGATGAGGTCGAGTTGGCCGCCGATCTCCTGGCGGAAGTCGAAGGTCCAGGTGGTCTCGTCGACCTTCACGAGGTTGAGGTCCTCGTAGGATCCGTTCTTGGTGAGCGCGCGGAACCCGCCGTAGCTCGCGTTGCCGTCGTGCTCTTCCTTGTCGACGATGTAGGCGTTCAAGAACCAGCCGACCATGATCTGCTTGAACGGGATGAGACGCTTGACCTCGGCGACGCGCTCGGCCTCGGTTTTGGCGGCCCAGCTCGCATCGAGCTTCACGCGCACGGTCCCCTCGACCCAATACTCGCGTGCCGTCTTCGAGAAGAAGTTGTCGGACTTCCCGGGCTCGACGATCGAACCGATCGCGCCGTCATCGACGGGTGCGGCGGCGTCGGAGCAAGCGACGACGAGGCCGGCGGCGCCGAGAAGCCAAAGCGCGAAAAGAGGGCGGCGGGACATGCGAAGTCCTTGGGCGAGCGTGGAGTTGCTGGTGCCCGGGCGAGCGGCCCGCTGGGGCTGAGATGGCCGCTCCATAGCAGCATGGTCGGGGCGGATCCAGCAACGGGTCCGCCGCCGACGCTCAGGGCCTCGGGGCTACTCCCACTTCACGTCCGGGCACATGGCGCCCATGCTGCCCTTGACCGAATCGAGCGAGGCCTTGCAGGCGGCTTCCAGGTTGTCTTTGGGGATCTTGGACCAGGCATCCTGAACGGTCTTGATGCCGTCTTTCATGGCGGCTGCTGCCGGCCCGGCCTTCTCGGCACAGGCGTTGTACGACTCGAGAAACTTCTTGCAGGAGGGCGGGAGGTCGCCACCACCCTCAACGGCGACGGGCGCGTCGGCCGGCTTGTCCGCGCCGCCCGCGGCGGGGGCCACCGGGTCGACGGGCTTGACGACGTCGCCCGTCTTGGGCTCGGGGTCGCCCATCTTGCTGCAGGCCTTCATGTCGGCGTCGGTCTTGGCGGCCGCGATGCACTCGAACATCACGCGCTTGGATCCGTCCTTTTCCGACTGGCACATCGAGCGGAGCATATCGAGCGAGCTCGGGTCCCCCGCCATTTTCTTGAAGTCCTCGTCCTTGCTGGCCGCGGCGATCTTGTTCACGTTGTCGACCGCGTCGGCGCAGAGGTCGCCGCCGGCGTCGCACTTGATCTCGTCCGCCAGGTAGAGAACCCCGCCGGCGCGCATCGGGTCGTCGACCTTGACCTTCACCTTCTTGCCGCCGACCTCGACCGTCAGCTTCAGGTCGCGCACCTTCAACAGGTCCGCGCACTCCTTGACGGGCTTACGGTCCTCGCCGCCGTCGGTCGCGACGATCTTCGCGCCCGTCCAGTCGATCTTGCCGCACTCGGCGAAGCTCTCCTTCATATCGGCGGTGTGCTTGGCGAACTTCTCGCCCGCGCGCGCCATCTCGTCGGCCGGCATCGAGGGGCAGTTCTTGGCGAGGAGCTCCGGGGTGAGGAGAAGCCCGTCGAGCTTCGTGAAGTCCTTGGCCTGCAGCGCGGCGAGCACGCGATCGCCGAGCTCCTGGGAGGTCTTGACGCCGCCGCCGCCGCCACAGGCTGCGATGAGGAGGCCGCTGGTGGACACGAGTGACACGAGGCGCAACGAAGCGAACGACATGGAGTCCTCCTCGGGCCGCGGCCCGGAGACGGGTAAGGCGAGGGGTCGAAGGTCAGAGATCACAGGTCAGAGATCAGAGGTCAGAGAAACGAACGGTGAGCGGGCCGCGCGAAGAAGCGCGGCGACAGCCTGCGCGAGCGCGTCAAAGCCACTTGACGCCGGGGCAGACGGGCCCGACGCCCTGGCGCGCGGCGTCGAGCGCCTGCTTGCAGAGGGCGTCCATGTCTTCCTTGTCGGACTTCTTCCAGGCGTCCTGCATCTGCTTCAGGCCTTCGCGCGCGTTGGCGCGCCCGGCCTCGGGCATCTCCGCGATGCAGGCCGTGTAGGCCTCGCTGAAGCGCTGGCAGTTCGGCGGTCCGTCGGCCATGGCCGCGGCGGCGGCGGCGTTCTCGGAGGCGGCATCCTTGCTGCCGCATGCAAGCGTCAGCGCGGTCGAGGTCTGGAGCGCGAGGGCAAGCGAGAGCGTCTTCGGGGTCGCGCGCATAGTCGGTGTCTCCAGAGGAAGCGGACCCGTGCCGGGCCGTCGTTGCCGGATGATGATGCGGGTAAGCGCTTGTCCCTCTTTGTGCGCAAAAAAAAAAGGCTCAACTGCTCGCTCCGTGGGCGAGTTCGCTTGGGAGCCGAGGGCAAAGGCCGCCGAGCTTGAGCATGGCCAGGGAGATGAGGGCCGCTGAGGAATGAAAGCCGAAGGCGACTCGGGTGAGGAGCTGCATG
>SXIE01000452.1 GCA_005772945.1 Pseudomonadota bacterium | reverse complement strand
GTCGAGGCCGAGGCCGAGGCCGAGTCCGCGTCCGAGTCCGAGTCCGAGTCCGAGTTCGAGTTCGAGGTCGAGGTCGAGGTCGAGGTCGAGGTCGAGGTCGAGTCCGAGGTCGAGGTCGAGGTCGAGGTCGAGGTCGAGGTCGAGGTCGAGACCGTCGCCGACACTCACACGACGACGGACACCGTCGCCGACACCGTCGCCGACACCATCCCTCCGCCCGATTCAGGCCCGCTGCCCGAGCTCGGCGACCCGTGCGCGGTGGGCGCTGCGCTCGGCGACTGCACCTTCGTCGACGACTGCAGCATGAGCGACGACGCCTACGTCGCCATCCCCGACTACTGCGCGGGCGGTACGCACATCCGCTGCTGCGTGCCGGCGATCGAGCGCTGCAGCGCCAAGGGCGTCGCGGGCGCTTGCCTCGACATCGCGGACTGCCCCGCCGCAGGCTGGACCCACACGGCGGGGCTCTGTCCCGGTGCCGCCTCGATCCAATGCTGCACGCGCACCGGCGCCGCCGCCACCTGTGACGAAGCAGCCCGCCCGACCCCGAACGACTGGCTCATCGAGGAGCCCTCGGACGACCCGCGCTGCCCCGACGGTACGGTCCTCATCGACGCGGCGAGTGGCGCCTTTTGTATCGATCAATTCGAGGCCTCGTTGGTGCTGGACGACGGCTCCGAGGCCTCCTGGTCGCCCTACTTCAACCCCGGCGCGACCGCGGTGCGGGCGGTCTCGATCCGCTGGGCGGTGCCGCAGGGCTACATCAACGAGGTCGGCGCCAAGGCCGCGTGCACGCGCGCGGGCAAGCGCCTCTGCACCTCGACCGAGTGGCTGCGCGCGTGTCAGGGCGACGCGGGTTGGACGTACCCCTACGGGACCGTGCGCGATCCGCGCGTCTGCAACGACGGGCGCCGCATGCACCCGGCGATCGAGTACTTCGGGACCTCGGCGAGCTGGATCTACTCGGAGATCGATAACCCCTGTCTCTCGCAGCTGCCCGACAGCCTGGACATGTCCGGCGAGAACGACGGCTGCACGACACCCGAGGGCGTCTACGATCTCATGGGCAACCTGCACGAGTGGGTCGACGACGCAGCCGGCACCTTCCGCGGCGGGTTCTACGTCGATACGACCATCAACGGCAGCGGCTGTCTCTATCGCACGACCGCCCATGACGTCTCGCACTGGGATTACTCGACCGGCTTCCGCTGCTGCGCGGATCCGCAGTAGAGCGGCCGCGATCGCGCGCTGTGTGAATCGCGTTCACTTCGGCCAGAGTGCCTCGGGAACGGCCCAGGCGTGGTGCGCGACGTAGTCCGAGCCGCAGTGCATCCCGTCGCCCATCGTGGTCGTGACAAGCAGGGTCTTGCGGTCGGGAGTGAGCGCGACCCGCACGAACGACGGCGCGGTGCCGTCGGCGCAGAGGCCGTCGTCGCGCGCCGACTTCGGGCACTTCGCGGACACGTCCGCGATCGTGCCGAGCGCAAACGTCGTCTTGTTGTCGGCCGCGACGAGCTGGACCTTCGCGCCGCCCTCGCCCGAGACGGCGTAGAGGTACATCCCGCCGAGCGGCGGCCCGAGGCGCACGAGCGGGGTGGCCCCGCGGATCCCCGATTCGACGCCCGCGGTCGCCACGATCAGATCCGGCGCCGGGGTCGCGTAGCCAGCCTTGCCGAGGTCAGCGAGCCAGCGCCAGATGGCCTGGCGCAGCTTGACGTCGTCCTCGTCGGCGTCCGGCGTGCGCGGGAAGCGCTTGGCCTTTTCGGGCGCAAGCTCCCGCGTCTTGGCGAAGAACCCTTCGGCTGCGATCTGGCCTCCGCCGGCGCATCCGCCGGCGTCCTTGACCGAAAGGAAGGCGGCGCGCGCGCCCTCGGCGTCGAAGGCGACGGCGCCGAGCAGCCACGGGATCGCGCACGGATCGGGCGCGTCCGAATCGGGCGGCGGACCCTTCGCGGCCGCGCAGCCGGCGGCCATGGCGAGCGTGTGCGCGATGCGGTCCGGCGGGTCCACGACGACCAGGCTCTCGCCCAGCTCAGCCGGGATGAGGCCGGCCGGGAACGCGGGGGCGGCGGCGACGTCGGGCGCCGCGGGACCTGCGTCGTCCTGAGGCGCGGCGCCGTCGGGTGCGGGCGGTGCTGCGTCGGGCGGGGCGATCGCGGCGTCGACGTCCGGTGTGGGGGACGCAGTCGGTGCGGTCGTCGCGGGCGCGGCCACGGTCGGGGCTTGCAGCGTGGTCGTCGCGGTCGCGGGGGAGGGAGCCGGCGGTTTGCCGCACGCCGCGCCCGCGACAAACGAGGTGACGAGCACCGCGAGCGCGCCGTTCGAATGGCCTGAAGAGGTTCGCAGAGTTCGCAAGGTTCGCATGCGGCGAGGCTAGTCGAGGCGGCGCCGGCTGGCAACGCGACGTGCTGCGGTGCTCACGTGTCCGAAAACGGCGGCGTTTCGGACGCGGGCGCGGCCGGCACATGGCGTCGGATGACCAGGTAGGTCGGTACCCCGAGGGCGACGACCCCCAGCCCGAGCGCGCTCAGAGCGGGCGACGTCACGATGGTGTTGACGAGCAGCAGCGCGGCGACCGCGATGAAGACGATCGGGAGGATCGGATAGAGCGGCGTGAGGAACGTACCCGGCGCGGTCGGGAAGCGGCGGCGCAGGCGAAATACGGCGCTCGTACACATCGCGTAGAAGACCCAGGAGGCAAAGACGACCGCGTCGGTGAGCTGATCGAACGTGCCCGAGACCGCCAGGATGGCGGCCACGACGCCCTGCGCCACGACGGCGGCGACGGGCGACCCGCCGTGGCGCGAGACGCGGCCGAGCGCGGCGGGCACGAGGCGGTCGCGCGCCATCGCGTAGGGCACGCGCGCGCCGGTCATGATCGAGCCGTTCATGGCGCCGAGTGCCGACACGACCAGCAGAACCGAGACGATGGCGACCGCGCTGGTGGCCCAGCTCGAGCTCGGGCCCATGGCCGTGAGCAGCGCTTTGGTCGCGACCGGGAGGGCATATTGGTTGGCCGACGAGTAGGACGCGGCGACGTCGTCGACGCCGAGCACGTGGAAGTAGGCGAAGTTCGCGAACAGGTAGAGCGCCGCCACGACGGCCATCCCGAGGATGAGCGCGCGCGGGATGTTGCGGCGCGGGTCGCGGATCTCGCCGCCCACCATCGCGAGGTTGTTCCAGCCGTCGAAGGCCCAGAGAGCCGCGATGACGGCGGTGCCGAAGGTCGAGAGATCGAAGGCGCGCGGGGCGACGGGGGCCGACGGAGGGGGCGCGCCGGCGCTGCCGGCGAGCACAAAGAGCGCGACGCCGAGGCCGACGATGATGACCACCTTCAAGGCTGTCAGCAGCGTCTGCAGGCGCGCGCCCAGCGCGACCGCCATGCAGTTGGTGGCCGTGAAGAGCGCGATGAAGAAGAGGGCGAGCGCGGCCTGGCCGCCGGGGAGCTCGGCGAGCGGGCCGGTCGTCGCGGTGAACTTCGCGGCGGCCACGGCGAAGACCGCCACGGACCCGGGCGAGGCGACCCAGAAACGCATCCAGCCGAAGAGGAATGCGGCCGGGCGGCCGTAGGCCTCGCGCAGGTAGACGTATTCGCCGCCCGCGTGCGGGAGGCGCGCGCCGAGCTCGGCGTAGGTGAGGGCGCCGGCGAGCGACAGGACGCCCGCGACGATCCAGGCGAGGAGGACGAGCCCGCTGTCACCGACCGCTTGCGCCATCGCGGCAGGCTTGATGAAGACGCCCGTGCCGATGACGGTGCCGGCGACGATGGCCGCCCCCGTGACGGGCCCGAGCACGCGGCGGAGGCCGGCGGGCGCGGGGGTGTCGGGGTGAGGGTCGAGCATCGGCGGCGACCATACGGGGCTGCCCCGCGACTGGCAACTCGATGCAAGCGTCGGCGCGTGCACGCGCTTCGCCAGCCGTCCTCGACCGACTCCCCGATCGTGCGCTCGACGCAGCCGAGGCGCGCCCATAGTATCCGTTCGCGCGTCCGTGCTTGGTGGATCGCGCAGAGGTCCGTGATGACGAAGGCGATCGTTCCTTGGGTGGTGCTCTCGGTCTCCCTTCTGGCGCTCGCCCGCGGTGCGCAAGCGGCCGACCCGCGCCTGCCCTTTGCCGGCGTCTTCTGCGGCGACGAGGCGGACGTGGGACGCACGTTCGTCGCGCTGCCGAGCGCGAACGGGATCCTGTCCGACCAGGAACTCGCAGCGTTCAACGATGCGTACACCGCGGGCAACGCCCCGGTCGCGAAGATCAAGCGCCGGCTCAGCGCGTCGACGGTGCGCGGCGGGTGGTGCGTCGCCGAGGGCGCGCTCGCAGTCGGCAAGAAGGTCGTACCCTTGATGGTGTCGAGCGTGGGCGAGATGACGGGTCACGGCAGTGACCGCCTCGCGGACGGCGTGACCCTCATCGCGCGACCGCTCGGTAACGCCGAGACCGCGGCGGCCGCGAAGGCCGGCACCTCGACCAAGCCCGCGACGATGGACGACGACGGCCCCGGCGACCCAGTCGCCGCCCTGCGCGCGGCCATCGGTGATCGCGCCACGATGGCCGCGTTCTGGTCCGCGCGGCCGGACGTCGTCCTCGCAGGCAGCGCCCCCGGGGAGCTCTACGTGGGCGCCAAGGCGCGCAAGACGTTCGCCGCTTGGAAGCTCGACCTAGCCCTCGACGGCGGGATCCGCTGGGGCTACGTCCCGAGTAGCCACGCGCAGCTCGCGTGGGCTGTCGCCAACGTGCGCGCATCGTCGGGCGACGGGGTCGCGAAGACCCCGCCGCTGACGTATCGGGTGATGTTCGCGCTGCTGGCCGACCACTCCGAGGCCGACGAGGACGCCGCGCCCGAGCACGACACCTGGCACCTGGTCCTCATGCACTTCGCGCTGGTCGAGTGATCGCTCAGGCCTCGACGTACCGATCGGCCACGTCCATACACTTGTCGATCGCTGCAAATGTCTCCAGCAGCTGCGCCTCGGTGATGCACAGCGGCGGGTTGCACATGAACGCGTTCCAGCGGAAGAACGTGAAGATCCCCGCGTCGTCGAAGGCCTTGGCGAGTTCGGTCATGGCGGGGCTGGTGCCGTTGTAGGGCGCCATCGGGTCGCCCTTTCGGCTCTTCTGCAGCTCGACGATGCCGAAGAGACCGATGGCGCGTCCTTCCTTGAACGATGGATGGCGGTCCTTGAGGCGCGCCATCTCCTTCTTCATGACGCCTTCCAGCCGCGCGGCGTTCTCGATCATGCCCTCTTCGATCATGACCTTCACGTTCGCCTCGGCGCACGCGAGCAGCATCGGGTGCGAGTTGTACGTGAGGCCGCCGTAGAAGACGTTGTCGCGGAAGTGGTCGGCGATCTTGTCCGTCAGGCCCACCGCGCCAAGCGGCAGATAGGAGCTCGTCAGCCCCTTGGCGAGCGTCACGATGTCGGGGATGACGTCGTAGTGCTCGAACGCGTAGAGCTTGCCCGTGCGGCCGTACCCCGCCATGACCTCGTCGAGGATCATGACGATGCCGTGCTCGTCGCAGATCTTGCGGATCCCCTGCATGTACCCGGCGGGCGGCGGCAAGATCCCGTTCGTGCCGGTGACCGTCTCCATGACGATCGCGGCGATCGACTTCGGGTTTTCGTACATCAGGATCTCCTCGAGATAGAGGAGGTTCTGCTTCGCGATAGTCGCGTCGTCGTCCCCGAAACTGTAGTTGTAGGGGCGCGGGTCGAGCACGCGGATGATCCCCGGCGGGCCCGGCTCGTTGGCCCAGCGGCGCGGGTCGCCGGTCATGTTGATCGTGAGGGCCGTCGCGCCGTGATAGGCGCGGTGGCGGACGACGATCTTCTCGCGGCCCGTGTAGAGCTTGGCCGCGCGGATGGCGTTCTCGTTCGCCTCGGCGCCGCCGAGCGTGAAGAAGAACGTGTTGATCGGGCCGGGCGTGAGGTCGGCGAACATCTTGCCGACGCGCGCGCGGACCTGGGTCGCCGACTGCGGATGCGCGAAGACGAGCTCGTCGATCTGCGCCTTCATCGCCTCACGCACCTTGGGGTGGTGATGGCCGATGTTGACGCTCATGAGCTGGCTGTTGAAGTCCGTGTAGCGCTTGCCGTCCGGGGTCCAGAAGTAGATCCCCTCGGCGCGGGCGATGGGGATGGGATGCACGGCGCTCTGCTTGGTCCACGTGTACAGCGTGTGGGCCTTGCACAGGCGCACCATCTCTTCGGTCGACATCGGCTCGTGCATGACTGTCTCTCCTGACGGGGAACCGGACGGGTCGTCCATAGCAGGTTCGCGCGCGACGCGCATCTTCACCGGCCCGCGCGGGTCCGCCCCGAGCCAACACAGGGGGCAGAGCGTTGACACGCGCGGGTCTGCGAGCCCATACTCCGTCGCGCGAACGCCTGGGGGGGCGGAACCTCGCGAGGAGAGCATCATGCCCGGCCAAGGCCGCCTTACGGATATCGGAGAAGTCGACGCCCCCGGCGATGCACACGGGTGCCCCGCGTGCCCTCACCCGGCCAAAGGCCCGGCCATCCTCGGCTCGCCGGACGTGCTCGTCAACGGCTTGCCGGCCTTGCGCAAGGACGACGTCGGCATTCACGTCGCGTGCTGCGGTCCCAATATGTGGACGGCTACCGCGGTCTCGCCGGACGTCATCATCAATAAGAAGGGCGCCCATCGTAAGGACGATGCGCAGAAGCACTGCGGCAACACCGGCAAGCTGGTGACCGCCTCGGCCAACGTCATCACGAACGGCTGAGTCCGGGCTCCTCGGGCCGCGTTTCGAGTGTTTCCAAGGCTGCTTGCCAGCGCGCGCGGTGCGGGCGCGCGAGGTGCTCTTGCCTCGGGGCGGCGGCCAGCGCGCGCCGAAAGAGCGCGCTCCACGCGCGTCGGGCCGGCGCTGAAAGCGGCTCCTCGGGGGCGGTCACGAGCGCGGCCATCGCCACGATGAAGTCGTCGTCGCACGCGGAGAGCCGCGTCAGATCGGGGGTCGCCGCGAACGCCCACGCGGCGCGCTCGGGTGCGGGGTCGAGGTAGCCCGCGGCGCCGAGTCCGCGCGGAGCACCGTGGGCCGCTCCGACCCGCGCATAGAGGCCATCGGCCGTGCCGGCGTCCGTTGGCGTGGCGGCGACGCCTGCGTCGGCGCCTGCGTCGGCCCCCCCCACGCGCTCGAGGCCGGCGGCGGCCGTCGCGTTCGGCGCCGTGTCGTACCAGGCGCGAAAAAAGGCGGCCGCAAGGCGCGCTCGGCCGTCGCGTTCGGCGGCGTGCGCGAGAGCGGCCACCAGTTGGCACCAGGCGTCGTTGCCAGCGCGCGACGCACCGCCCGTGCTCCCCGCGTCCAGCACGAGTCCCTCCGTCAGCTGGTCCCAGCGCGTGCCCCAGCGATGTTCGGCGAGGGCCCGCGCCCGCGCTTTTTCCGCGCGCTGGCGGGCCGCGGCCGGATCCGCGAGCGTCTCCCGCAGCGCCGCCACGAGCCCCGCCGTATCCTCCCACACCAAGCATTCCTCCGGAGTCGTCAGGTACGCCGCTAGATCCGGCGCCGCCTGCACGACCTGGCGCGCGCCCAGAAACGCCGCCTCGAGGAGGCGCGCCTTGACCATCGGCACCGCGACATCCTCCCAATCCGCCGTCGTCACGACCGCATCGGCGCTCGCCAGCATCGCATGCATCGCCGGCCCCCGCAGCGCCCCGTGCCCGGGCCAGCCGGCGCCAAATACGGCGACGGGGATCCCCGCCGCTCGCACCGCCTCGACGAGTGCCACCCGCCGCGGATACGCCCGCCCCACCAGCACTGCGTGGCCCGCGGGCGCCGCCACGTCGGCGCGCGTCGCGAGCGGAATCGGGCTTGCCGCCAGCGGCACCCACGCCGCCCGCACCCCGTCCGCGGCCAGCCGCTCCGCGCTCGCGCGGTCGGTCGTCGCGTAGCGATCGAACGCGCGCGCCGTCTCGCAAAATGATTTGTACACCAACGAACCCGTCGCGGGCGAGCGCGGTGCACCCCTCGCGAGCGGACCGCGCGCCACCGCGAACAGCGGCTCGTCGAACGCGAACGCGACGACCTTCGCCCCGAGCTCGGTCTGCAGCCGCGCGATCGTCTTGCGGTCCAAGAAATCATACGGCGGATGGACCAGCACCACGTCGGGCCCGAACTCACGCGCGACCGCCATGAACGCGGCCCGCACCCCATCGGGCCCGAGCGCGTGGATCGCCTCCTGAACCGGAAAGACGCGCACGCTGAACCCACGCGCCGCGAGCTCCGGCGAGCACCAACCCGCCAGCGCCCCATCGGGGTCCATCGTCTCGTGAAGCAGGATCCGCAGTGTCACGGATCCTCAGAAGACGAACGCCGCGCCGACCCCGCCGCCGTCGGCCCCAATCCACGGAGTGACCCCGCGAAGGCTGGCCTTGTCGCCCGTCTTCTCCTTGCCGCCCGGCGCGTCCCGTTCGTCCTTGCGGCGCGGCTGGGGCCCTGTGTCCGTCGGCGCGTCGTCCTCCGGCAAGAGCAGCGCCGTGATGCCGCCGGCGACGAACACCGCGCCGATGATGAAGCCGGCGATGCTGCGGTCTTTGGCGACCTGGGCGTCACCCTTGATTCGATTGCGCTGCGCCTGATCGAAGAGGCACGCGTCGCCGCTGCACGCCGCGTTGTCGTCGAGCCGAAGGCCCTCGGCGAGATAGACCGCGCCGGCGGTGAGCCCCGCGATCCCGAGTCCGAACGAGGCCGCGCCGATGCGGTCCCACACGTTCGGGGCGGGCGCGATCGGCGGCGCCTCGCGGTCGAGATCCTTCTCGAGGATCGTGTTCGGCCCCCCGTCGGGCCCACCCGCGCCGGGCCCCGTCGCCCCGGGGTCGCCCGTGCCGGGATCGCCCGTGCCGGGCTCCGTGCCGAATTTGCCGTTCTGCCCGACGACCGCCGGCCCTTCGGACTCCAGCACGCCCGCGCCCGACGGCGCGTCCGTCAAGAGGTCGACCTTGAGCACCAAGCGCTGGCCCTTTTCGACCGTGAACCTCACCTCGCGCGCCTTCAGCGACCCATCGTCGAAGACGCGCGCGACGTGCTCCCCCGGCGCGAAGTACTTGATGATAGGCGCTTTTTCCGGCGTACCCTGCACCCCTCTCGGAAACGTGACGCTCGCGGTCTCGGGGACGACCTTGAACGTGACGCGCGCCTTCCGCTTGAGCAGCTCGCCATCGAGCCGCGCCAGGGTCGTCCGCGCCTCATCGCGCACCTGCGCCCAGTTCGCGGCCAGCTTGTCCTCGCGAAGGTCGGCCGCGTCGACAAAGCGCGCGAGCGTCGCGATGGCCTTCTCGGGGTTCGACGCTTGCTCGTCAGCCGCCGCCATGTCGAGCCACAGCTGCCACTGCTCCTCTTCGATGCTGTCGAGCGCCTGCTGGCACTCGGCCTTCGAGAACGCCTTGGCGTTCTTCTTCCCGACGATCGCGGTCGCCTTCTTACAGGTCTCGCTGTTGTCGGCATAGACAGGCGCGCCGCCGATGGCGAGCATCGTCAGAACCACAGCGAAGAACATCGGACGCATGGTCGCCCCCACGTGATACTCGGTCATGGTCTCGCGACGAGCGCCTCGGGCGCTGCCTCGGGAGTTCGCGCGAGGCCCGAGGGTAGCCGGCCACCGCCCCGCGCGCAACCGGCGGCGCGCATCGAGCGCCTCCGACGGGGCACGCGGCGGCGCAACGCTGACGTTGGCGGACGCGATCCCTGGTGCTAGGTTGCGTGTCGATGAACTGGGTCTTCGTCCCGTTGATGGCGCTCGTGGTGGGCGCGAGTGCGTGTGGCGCCAAGGGTGAGATCACGCTGCGGCGGGCCGACGACGCGCGTGCCCTCGGATGCCTCGAGCGGCGCGACGCGGCGACCTGCGCGCTCGCGTGCGAGGGTCGGATCCCGGGCGCGTGCACGATGCGCGGCCGCATCGCGGAGAAGGGTTCGGCGACCGAGCAGCCGGATCCGGCCTCGGCGCTTGCATGGTTCGACAAGGGTTGCACGCTCGGGGACGGCGCCGGTTGCAACGCGGCGGGCTCGATCGCGGCGCGCGGCAAAGCGGGTCCGGCGGACCAGACGCGCGCCTACCGTTACTTCGAGGACGGGTGCGCCAGGGGTAGCCCGGCGGCGTGCGCGAACCTCGGGCTCGTGCATCAGCTCGGCGACGTCGTCCCCAAGAACGAGGTCAAGGCGATCGAGCTCTACGAGCGCGCGTGCGAGGGGGGCGATCCGGGCGGCTGCGCGAGCCTCGCCTACCTTTATCAATACGGCATCGGCACGACGCGTAACGAGCCGCGCGCGCGCGAGCTCGACGAGGGCGCGTGTCGCCAGGGCATCATCCGGGCGTGTGCGAACCTCGCGACGATGATGGCGGGCGGGCGCGGCGGCGAGAAAGATGCGGCGCGCGCGGTCGAGCTGTGGCGGGTCGCGTGCGACTCGGGCGATCTGGCGAGCTGCAGCAACCTGGGCGTCGCGTTCGAGAGTGGCCTCGCCGGACCGGTCGACTTGGTGAACGCGCGGACCCTCTTCCGGCGCGCTTGTGATGCGGCGATCGTCGAGGGCTGCGTCGGTTGGGCGCGCGTGCTCGAGGCGGTGCAGCCGCCCGATCGGCCGGCGGCGGCGCGCCTCTACCGCCGTGCGTGTCAGGCGGGTGACCGCGACGCGTGCGCGGCGTGGGAGCGGCTGCGCGTCGTACTCGAGACGGCGCAAGAGCCGACACCGCCCACCCCACCCTAGAATCGACCAGAGCATCGCGATGACGAGAGGAGCCGGGCCGTGAGAAAGTTGGTGTACATACTATCGTTGGTGGGTCTGTTTGGTGCGAGCGCGGCGGGCACGGGCTGTGTCACCAAGGGCAAGTTCAACGAGCTCAAGCGCGAGTACGACGACTACCGGCGGGACGCCGAGGTCCGCGATCAGAAGAGCCGCGAGGTCATCGCCGATCTCGAGGCCAAGGTCGCGCGCCTGACCGCGCAAGAGGCGCAGCTGCGGGCGCAGATCGACGGGCTCAACGCGGAGAAGATCCTGCTCGCGACGGACCGGACGCGCATGCTCGCGACCGAGAAAGAGCTGATGGCGGCCCTCAAAGACGTGCAGGCGCGCAAGGCCCAGGCCGAGGCGCGCATTGCCGAGTTCCGCGGGCTACTCGCGCGCTTCAAGAGCCTCATCGACGCGGGCAAGCTGAAGGTGCGCATCGTCAACGGGCGCATGACGGTCGAGCTGGCGACGGACGTGCTGTTCCCGTCGGGCTCGGCGGTGCTCTCGGCCGAGGGCAAGGCGGCCGTCACCGAGGTCGCCAAGATTCTCGCGACCATCCCCGAGCGCGGCTTCCAGATCGAAGGCCACACGGACAATATCCCCATCCGTACGGCCCGTTACCGCTCGAACTGGGACCTCGCCTTCGACCGCGCGCACTCGGTCTTGCTCGAGATGATCGAGGCCGGCCTGCCGTCCATGCGCATCTCGGCCGCGTCGCACGGCGAGTTCAAGCCGCGCGTCGCGAACGACACCGACGAGCTCCGCTCGCAGAACCGGCGCATCGAGATCATCGTCGTGCCGGATCTGTCGCAGCTGCCGGGAGCGGACGAGCTCGAGAAGCTCAACACCTCGGGTTGACGTCGCGTCGCGTCGCGTCGAGGCGAGGCCGGATCTTCAGGGGCAGGTGTGGTCCGCCGGGACGCACTGGCGGCCCGAGATCTGGCCGCTCGTCGCGATGTCGCCGCACTTGTAGCCGTCGGGGCAGCCGCCGTCGTCGGTGCACTCGACCGCGCAGAACTTCGCGGTGTCAGTGCCGACCTTGAGGCAGAGGTTGCCGGCGCCGGGGCACTCGGACTTCGTCGCGCACGGGCTGCACAGCGTCGCGAGGTCGGCGTACGGGTTGACGTGCGGGTTGTCGTCGATGCCGTGGACGCCGTAGTAGACGTTGTAGTTGCTGCGCTGATTGACGCGCGTCAGGATCTCGCTCCAGGTGCGCGGGTCGTGCGTCTTCTGGCCGATCGACAGCAGCTCGGTCAAGAAGCCCGAGGTCGTGAAGGTCTGCTGACTGAGCCACGAGAAGCTCACGGTCGAGACCACATCGAGGTTCTCGAAGTTCTTCTGCTCGTTCTTGTAGACGGCCTCCGGATAGGCGCCGTAGGTCTTGCAGCCGTTGAACCAGTAGATCTGGTACTTCGCGGGCAGCGCCAGTTTCGAGAGCTCGGTCGCCGAGATCGCGAAGCGCGGGTTGTAGTGATAGACGATGCCCGAGTAGTCGGGATCGAGGCCGGCGTGGCCGTCGTAGATCACCACGTCGGCGGTCCCGAAACCCGCGACGATGGCCGCGCGCAGCTCTGCGAGCCGGTCGACCGGGACGATGTCGGGGTAGAGGAACGTGACCTCGACGAGGACCTTGGTGCCGTTCATGTCGATGGTCTTGGTGAAGGGCGCCGAGTCGAGCTTGACGTCGGTGTAGGCCTTGGCGGCGTGCGCGAAGCCGGCGCTCTTGAGCCAGGCGACGTGGGTGGCGGCCGACTTCAGGTCGTAGCGATCGGCGTTGTAGTCGCCGCCGACGACGAGCAGGACCTGGATCTTGGCGTCGTCCGCGAGCGCCTCGTAGAGCGGAAAGCTGTCGATCGAGCGATCCTCGACGCGGACGGTCACACGCAAGGTCTCCAGCGCGCCTACATAGGTCGCGGGGTCGAAGCTCTTCGGGTAGCTCTCGCTGCGTAGCGCTGCGGCGTCGAGCGTGGGGAGCTGGACGTTGAAGAAGCGCTCGCCGTTCGCGCCGGTCTCGAGTGGCAGATCGTCGAGCATGTCGGACGGGCCGCCCATCTCGAACTGCCAGGTGAAGCGCCAGGCGAGCTTGTCCTCGGAGGTCGGTGTCACGCCGAAGTCGAGCGTCGAGCCGCGCACGAGGCCCCCGAAGCCGCCATAGTCCTTGTTGGCGTCGTCGTGACCCTTGTTCGTGACGTACGCGTTGATGAAGTGGGCGTAGGCCTTGAAGCGGAACTGGAGGAGCTCGCGCACGGCGGCTTCCTTGCCGGCGTCGTCGCCGGGCGCGGTCGCGGCGTCTAGCGTCTCGTTGCCGGTGCCCGAGAGGAAGTACTCGCGCGAGGTCGGCGAGAGGTAGTTGTCGGCCTTGCCGGGCTCGACCGCGACCGAGACTTCTTCGGCCGGCGCGCCTTCGTCAGCGCAGGCGGCGACGAGCGAGATGGCGATGCCGAGAGCGAGGGCCAAAGACGTCCGGTGCATGGCGGGCTCCTGTCGCGAAGAGAGGGCGCATCTATCAGAGTGGCTCGCGCGTGGCCAGGTTCGGCCGCGATGGCGCGCGATGGCGCTGTGAGGCCGTGTGCTGTCAGCGCGTTTTCGCCCAGGCCTCGCGCCAGGCGGCCAGGTCGTCGCTGGTCCCGTGTTGGCGCGCCCGCTGGAGCAGGCTCCCGACCTGGCGCACGGACATCGCGAGCGCCTCGGCGATGTCGCGGTGGTTGAGGGTCGGGTCGTCGCCGAGGACGAGCACGGCGAAGCGTCGCGCAGGGTTGGCGCCGCGCCCGCGGCGCGCGGTCTTCAGCTCGCGGATGGAGACGTGCGTGAGCTTGGCGACCTCCGCAATGACGGCCTTCGCGTCCGATCCCTTGGCCTTGGCGGCGCCGCGCGCGCGCCGGGGTCGCGGGAGTCCGGCGCCGACTCTATCCATCCGAAAGCGCCCGCTCGCGCGCGCGAAGTCCTCGGGCCAGGCGTCCTTGCCGCTGCGCAGGCGTTGCACCGCGTCGGCGAGGCGCTTGGGTCCGCCGAAGAGACCGCGCACGTGATCAGTCGTGAGCCAGGGTGAGGCAGGATCGAGGCCGGCCTGGGCACGGTGGCTGGTCCACGCGCGATCATCGGGGCGCTTGACCAGCTCGGCCTCGACCGGGGCCAGGTGCAGCCACCCGACGAGCGCGCGCTGCGCCTCGTCGTCCATCACGAGCTGGCTCGCGAAGCGCCCCTGGAAGACCGGGCCCTCCCAGCCGTGCAGGCGATTGAGGCGTTGCGTGTAGGCGCCGCTCAGGTGGCGCATGGCGTCCGAGAGGTTGCCGTGGACCGAGCGCACGAGCAGGTGCTCGCGATCGGGAAGAAGTGCGTACCCGTGGATCTCGAGGCCGAAGCGGGCGGCCACGGCGCCCAGCTCGTCGAGGAACAGGACGCAGTGATCGTCGCTGGCGAAGATCGGAGTGCGCCCCACGCCGCGATGAGCGACGTGGTGCCACGCACCCGGAAAATCGACACGAAGGCGACGGGCCATGAACGGAGTATCACCCGAGTCGAACGGAAAAAAAAGCCGGGAATCGACGTAATTCGATGGCGACGTCTCTCGGATCCGGCTCCGAAAAAAATGCGTCGACCCGACCCCACGCGCCGTGTGACGAGCGCGTGGCCGCCCGCCGGTGTCACCCCGCCTGGGTCTCGGCGGCGAGCGCGTCGGCCGCGTCCTGGCCGAAGAGCGCCGCGACCAGGGAGAGGGCAAACGCCACCGAGGTGCCGGGACCGCGACTGGTGATGACGGCGCCGTCGACGACGACCGGGGCCTCGACGTACACCGCGAGCTGCGACAGCTCTTCCTGCTTGCCGGGCCAGCTCGTGACGCGCGTCGTCTTGGCGAGACCGGCGGGCGGAAGGAGCGCGGGCGCGGCGCAGATAGCGCCGACCAATTTCGCCGCGGCGAGGCGGCGACCGACGAGCGCCATGAGCGGCGCGCATTCGGCGAGGACCGCGACCCCCGGACCGCCCGGCAGGACCACGGCGTCCCAGTCGTCGCCCCACTCGGCGAGCGCCTCGTCGAGGTCGATGTCGGCCATCAGGCGCGCGTTGCCGCGGCTCTTGATCGGGTTCTTGCCGCCGACGCTGGCGGTGACGACGTGGGCGCCGGCGCGCCTCAAGTAGTCGAGCGGGGCGATCGCCTCGAGCTCTTCGAAGCCGGGCGCGAGCGGGATGAGGACACGGGGGGGACGGGCAGTTTTTTCGTGCGACATGACGAGCCTCCGGGAGCCATGGTACCACCTATTATATGAAGCGACACGACACCCAGGTGAGCCCCGACACGATCGAGGCGCTCGAGTTCCAACGCTATCGCCTGCGCTCGCCGAGCGGGCCGTCGCTGGCGTTCGATCGTCGCTGCGTCTTCCTCGGCGCGTCGCCCGACAACGACTTCACGGTCGAGCACCCGACGGTGTCGCGCGTCCACGCCCGCCTGGAATACGACGGGGCGGGGTATCTCCTCTCGGATCTGGGCTCGAAGAACGGCACCTGGGTCGACGGCGTGCGCGTCAAGGAGGCCTTCCTCGGCGCGACCTCGAAGGTGCAGCTCGGGCTGGCCGAGGTGTTCTTCGCGCTCGAGGAGGACCGGGTCCACGTCGAGCTGGCGCGCGCCGAGCGGCTCGGGCGCCTCATCGGCAAGTCGCCGCAGATGCGCGAGATCTTCGCGCTCATTCCCAAGGTCGCGCGCGCGAACGTGCCGGTCCTGATCGAGGGCGAGTCGGGGACGGGCAAGGAGCTGGTTGCCGAGGCGGTCTATCAGCACTCGGCGCGCAGCGAGAAGCCGTTCGTCATCTTCGATTGCTCGGCGGTGCCGCCCGATCTGGCCGAGAGCGAGCTCTTCGGTCACGTGCGGGGCGCCTTCACCGGGGCGGTCCAGACGCGCGCCGGCGTCTTCGAGCAGGCCAACGGCGGGACCTTGTTCCTCGACGAGATCGGGGAGATCCCGCCGGCCACGCAGGTGAAGCTGCTCCAGGTCCTGCAGAACCGCACGTTCGAGCGGGTGGGCGGGAACGAGCCTGTCCACACCGACGTGCGCGTCATCGCGGCGACCAACCGCGATCTCGTCGCCGACGTGCGGGCCGGCAAGTTCCGGGAGGATCTCTTCTACCGGCTCAACGTGGTGCACATCGACATGCCCGCGCTGCGCCTCCGCGGGGGCGACGTGATCGTGCTCGCGACGCACTTCTTGCAGAAGTTCGCGCTCGAGAACCACAAGCGGGTCGACGGCTTCACCGACAAGGCGCGCACGAAGCTGGTCACCTACCGCTGGCCCGGCAACGTGCGTGCGCTCGAGAACGCGATCGAGCGCGCGGTCGTCCTCGCGGAGGGGCCGCTCATCGACGAGGCGGATCTGCCCTTCGAGGCTGCGCCGGAGGCGTTCGGCAACCTGCGCGTGCCGGGATCGACCATGGACGAGATCGAGAAGTTCGCGATCCTCAAGACGCTCGAGGCCGTCGACGGGTCGACGTCGCGCGCGGCCGAGATCCTCGACATCAGCGTGCGCACCATCCAGTACCGGCTGCACGAGTACGGGCTCGCCGGGCGCGAAAAGCACAAATCGTAAGGAGACCGGACATGGAGACCTTCCTCGTTTGCCTCGACAGCTCGCCCCGTGCGGTCCACGTCCTCGCGGTCGCGCACAAGCTCGCCTCGCTCGCGGGAGCGAAGATGATCTTGTACCGGTCCGTGGGCATCCCCCCGGAGCTCCCGAGCGAGGTCCTGAACAGCGACCGGAGCGTCACGGAGATCCTCATCGCGAGCGCGACCGCGGATCTCAAGGACCGCGCGGACGTGCTGCCCGCGGGCGCCGTGCGGGACTGCATCGTGCACATCGCGACGCCGTGGGACGGTATCTGCCGGGCAGCGAAGGAGACGAACGCCGATCTCATCGTGGTCGGCTCCCATGGCTACGGCGCGCTCGACCGCATCCTGGGGACGACCGCCGCGAAGGTCGTGAACCACGCCGACCGGTCGGTGCTGGTGGTGCGCCCGAAGCCCTGACCCTGGACCTGGTACGAAGCGTGCTCGGTCCTCATCGGAGAGGTGGATCATGGAATCGAAGGAACGCCACGTCATCCTGGCCGCGGTCGTGGAAGACTCCCGCAGACACGACATCACCCACACGACGCCGCGCCTCGCGCGCGGCTACCCCGGCGCGGAGATTCACTACGTGACGGTGCTCGAGTGGCTGCCGCCGACGGGGATCTCGGCCCAGCCGTCGGCGACCGAGCTGCTCGAGGAGAAGAAGCAGCTCCTCGACGACGTCATCAAGGCGACGCCCTTCGGAGGGAAGGTCCGCGGCCACCTCTCTGTCGGCACGCCGTGGATCGAGATCGTGAAGGTGGCGACGCAGCTCCGCGCGGACCTCATCGTCATCGGCACGCGGGATCTCGGCGCGGTGAAGCGATTCTTCCTCGGCTCGGTGGCCGCCGAGGTGGTGAAGAAGGCCCCGTGCCCCGTGCACGTCGTGCGCCCCGTCGACTACCACTCGCAGGACATCCCCGAGATCGAGCCCGCCTGCCCCGACTGCCTCACCGTGCAGCGCGACTCGGCGGGCGCGGAGCTCTTCTGCGCGCGGCACAAGACGAAGAAGCACTTCCACGCCCACACCTACTACGAGGTGCCCGAGAGCTTCGGGAAGGGGTGGATGAACTTCCAGGGGTGACGGTGCTAGAAAACGGTCCATGACCGACTTCGCGTACCAGGAGATCCTCCCCGTCGGGCCCGACGACACGCCGTACCGCCTGCTCACGAAGGACCACGTGAGCACCTTCGAGGCGCGCGGCCAGCGCTTCCTCGCCGTCGAGAAGGAGGCGCTGACCTTGCTCGCGGCCGAGGCCGTGCGGGACGTGTCGCACCTCCTCCGGCCCGGACACCTCCGCCAGCTCGCGAGCATCCTCCAGGATCCCGACGCGTCGCCCAACGACCGCTTCGTCGCGACGGACCTCTTGAAGAACGCGAACATCGCGGCGGGCTTCGTCCTGCCGGGGTGTCAGGACACGGGCACGGCGATCGTGATGGGCAAGAAGGGCCAGTACGTCGTCACCGGCGGCGGCGACGAGGAGGCCCTCGCGCGCGGGATCTTCGACACGTACCAGCGGTCGAACCTGCGGTACTCGCAGCTCGCCCCGCTCGACATGTACACGGAGAAGAACACCGGCACGAACCTCCCGGCGCAGATCGAGATCGCCGCCGTGGACGGGGCGGCCTACAAGTTCCTGTTCATGACCAAGGGGGGCGGGTCGGCCAACAAGAGCTACCTGTACCAGGAGACGAAGGCCCTCCTGAACCCGAAGAGCCTCCACGCCTTCCTCGAGGAGAAGATGAAGACGCTGGGCACCGCCGCGTGCCCGCCGTACCACCTCGCCGTCGTCGTGGGCGGGACGAGCGCGGAGTACGCGCTCAAGGTCGCGAAGCTCGCGAGCGCGCGCTACCTCGACGCCTTGCCCCGGGACGGGAACCTGCTCGGGCGCGGGTTCCGGGACGTCGAGCTGGAGGCGAAGGCCCTCGAGATCGCGCAGCGAACGGGGATCGGCGCGCAGGTCGGC
>SXIE01000451.1 GCA_005772945.1 Pseudomonadota bacterium | reverse complement strand
CGCCGGTTGATGCGGCGGCGCGCCTCCTCAACGAAACAACCCCGGGCGAGACGTGGACGCGCAAGCTCGCGACCGAGGAGCTGGAGACGGCGCCCGACGTGAGTCGCACGCTGACGGCGACGCTCGAGGTGTTCGCGGACGGGGCGCGCGTGCTGGAGGTCCGGCGCGAGGCGCGCTGGAAGACCGACGGATCGCGGCAAGGCGGGGCGGTGACGGGCAAACGCCTGACGCTGTGGCGCGTGGACGTCACCGATCCGGCGCACGCGCGGGTGGTGATGGCGCGCAATGGGAGCTTCAGCGAGCGACGCGGCGACGGAGCGCAGGACGCGCGGTACCTGGTCGAGCGGCACGGGGTCGAGCGCGTTCCAGGTGGCGAGCTGGCGGTCGACGTGTCGCATGACGAGGCGATCGACGCCTGGGACGACGCGGGGCGCGAGGCGTCGCACTGGAAGCACGCGGCGCGTTTCGAGCTGCGCGCGGGGGGAGCCAAGGTGGCGCTGTGGCCCGAGGGCGCGGTGGCGCCGCCGATCACGGACGCGGGCGAGGCTACGGTGGCGCTCGGCGACCGCGCTTTGGTCGTCAAGGCCGGTCGGAGTTTGGCGATCGCGGATGGGGCGGCGCAGGCGCGGCAGGTCGCGGTGTTCCGGGCGGGCAGTGGCGCGGTGGCGGGGCGCGCGAAGGGGCGCGTCGGGTGGGCGGTCGAGGCGCACCGTGTGGTGATGGCGGCGCGAGCCGAGGAGGCCGGGGACGAGGGCGTGGCCACGGGAGAGGTGCTCGTGCTCGTGCCGCGGGGGCGCCCCGGTGAGGCGACCGGGGGGGATGGGGGGAATGGGGTCACCCGCGCGTTCGGTGCCGCGCTGCCGCTGGTGTTGACGCGCACGACGCGCGCGAGCCCGAAATAGGCGGCGCTTGACCGCGTCGCCGTTTCGGTGGCCAATGCCGGTCATGCTTGCCGTGCTCTCACCCGCCAAGAAACTGGACTTCGAGCCCGCGCCGCTCGCGCTCGCGACGAGCGAGCCCCTGCTCCTCGCCGAGACGAAGCGGCTCCACGCGGTCGTCAAGAAGCTTCCCGCCGAGGCGCTCGGCGCGCTGATGGATCTCTCGGACGACCTGGCCGAGCTCAACTGGGACCGATTCCAGAATTGGAAGGTCGACCACGGCCCCGCCAGCGGGAACCCGCTGCGCCCTCTCAAGCCCGCCATCCTGGCGTTCACGGGCGAGGTCTACGCCGGACTCGACGCCCCGAGCCTCGACGCGGACGCCCTCGCCTACGCGCAATCGCACGTGGCCGTCCTCTCCGGGTTCTACGGGGTCCTGCGTGCGCTCGATCGGATGCGACCCTACCGGCTCGAGATGGGCTCGCGCCTCGCGACCAAGCGCGGCAAGGATCTCTACGCGTTCTGGGGTGCTCGCATCGGCGAGACCCTCGGCGACCTCCTTGCGGACCACGCCGACACGACGCTCGTGAACCTCGCCTCGAACGAGTACTTCAAGGCCGTCACGCCGAACCCCCGCCTCGGCAAGGTCCTGAACCTGCACTTCAAGGAGGTCAAGAGCGGCCTGCCGACCGCGCTCATGCTCTTCGTGAAGCGCGCGCGCGGCCTGATGGCCCGCTTCATGGTGACCGAGCGCGTCGACCGCCCTCGCGGGCTCCAGGACTTCCGCCTCGGCGACTACCGCTTCGACAAGAAGCTCTCGACGCCCACCGACTGGGTCTTCACGCGCCCGTACCGGACCGCCGCGATGGCGCTCGGCGACGCGGACTGATCCGCGTCGCGATTACGCGGCCGCCCGCGCCCCGAGCACGAGCCCCATCACCAGCTGCATCGCGGTGAACGCGCCCACGTTGATGAGCCACAGGGCCCGCGGCTGGCGCGCGAAGATGACGGGCCAGCTCGCAAGCGGCAGGCCGATGCCGAGGCCGACGAGCCCGCCCATGACGAGCCCGTCCGTCACGCTGTACGCCTTAGACGCGCCCATCAGGACATCGAACGTAATCGCGTTGATGAAGGCGCCGATGAGCCAGAAGATCATCGGTGGCGCCGACGGCTTCATGTCCTCGTCGGACAGCTTCGCGTACGCCTTGACGAGCGCGCCCCAGCGGTTGCCGAACACCGGCGGCGCGAACCACACGGCGCCGACCCCGAACGCCGCCAACGCCGCCAACACCACGCCGACCCAGTCCACGCTCGAGAACATCGTGCCCCCTCGGAATTACGCGCTCGTGTCGCGCACGCTACGCCGGGTCGGCCCGGTCGGCAACCGCGTCGCGCGGTGCCTCACTCGGTCGACTCGGTGCACCCGCAATAGCAGCGATGCGACTCGTGCGACTCACAATAGGGCCGCGGCGTCGCACATTGTCCCGCGCAGTAGGCGACGCAGTCCTCGGTGCGGTTGCAATTCCCGGTCGGCGCTGCGCCGGAGCTGAAGCTGGCGGAGCAGCGCTTGGCTGCAACCATCGTCACCTGAGCGGTCGCGGCCGTCGCGGCCGTCGCGCAGTCGCCCCCCCCCAGCCGACAAAACGGCTGCCCGCGGCCGGCGTCGCGACCAGATCGACCCGGGTGTCGGTCGCGAAGGCCTGCTCGCAGTCGCGCGCGCAATCCGTCGCGACCGCGCACGCCCCCTCGCACGCGACACCGGCGGGCGTGCTCGCGACCGCGCCCGCCCCACTGACTGTGACGATCAATCCCGGCGCCTCCGAGAAGCCGCTGCACGTTCGGGCGGCTGCGATGTCGATCGCGTCGCTCTCCAGCTCGAGCTCGACGTGGGTCGGCAGCTCGCTCAGCGTGGTCGCCGGAGGGACCCCGCCCAGCGCCGTTGCAGGGTACGCCTCCTCGCTCGCGGCGACGATCGCGTGGGCACGGCGCGCGGCGCACGCTTCGACCACCTGGCCGTTGGCATCGACACGCACCGAGAAGACCGAAGCACGCGGGAACACATAGCTCTTCGTGATCCCCGTCAGCAGGACGCCGCCGTCGGGCGAGGCCACGACCCCGCCCTCGACCGCCGTCTTGCCGATCAGGTCGATGACCGGCAGCTGCTGCGACCCAACCTCGTTGGCCCATCCGAAGCGCTCGGTGCGCGCGCCGCCGAAGACCTCGACCCACGCGACCTCGCCGTCCGGATCGATGCTCACCACGAGGCCATCGGCGCAGTTCTCGTGCGCGCCACAGGTATCGCCGCGCTGCGCACCGAGCACGACACTGCCCGCGACGAAGAGGCCCCCATCCGCGCGCGCGGCGCCCTGATAGACCTCCGGCAAGACGCGCGTCTCGCCCGCCGCGTCGCTCAGCTTGATGTCCCGCGCCACGACCGGCTGCCCATTGCGATCGTAGCGCCGAACGAGGAGCGCGCCGGTCCAACTCGGCAACACCTGCCACAGGCCACCGTCGGGCGTGACGTTGCCGTTCGATCCGCCGAATTGGCCGCCGCCCCACAGCGCAACGCTCTGACCCGCGGCGTCGAGCCACCAGAGGCCCGCGCTCGTCGGAACCATGACGCGCCCGCCGCCGGTGTCGATCGTGCCGGTCACGCGGAAGGTGGCGCCCCCTGGCGCCAGCATGCTCACCACGTCGATGATCTCGCCGTTGGGGCGAACCCGGGCGATGCCGTGCTCGCCGGCCGCCAATACCGCGTCGCCCGGGATACCGTCCCCATCCAGGTCGATCGGCGCGAGCGCGGCGATGGCCAGCGTCGGGTAGCGGCGCGCGGCCCGGAGATCGCCGTTGGCGCCGTACGCCAAGAGGTACGCGCCATCATCGTCGAGCGCTGCGACCATCGCGCCGCCATCGCCATCGGCCAGCGGAGCAACCGCGATCGGCTCGAGTGCGAGCGGGGTCTCGGTCGCCCCCTCCATCCGCCAGAGCTCCACGCCGTCGTCACCGACGCGCTGGAGCACCGTGTTGGTCCAGCTCAAGACGCCGCCCGATCGCGCGACGGCGACATCGGGGCCGACGACCGGGAACGAGCCGCGCACGTCGAGGGCCGCGCCCCCGAGCCGGAGCACCGTGAGCGATTCGCGCGTCGGATACTTCACGAGCAGCCAGTAGTCGCTGCCGGCGGCGGCGCCGCGCGCCAAGCGCAGGAACCTGGTGTCCATCGGCAGACCGAGCGTCGTCGGACCGATCGGCTCGTCCCCGGCGAACCCATCGTCCGCGTCGTGTACGCGCAACGCCCCGCCGAGAACCCCGCACCGCGAATCGGCCGGCTCGCACGCCGTGTAGCGGTTCGCGGCGACCAGGACGTGGTTGTCGGTGGGCCCGGCCGCCACGCCGACATAGCCTTGATTCACCCACGGCGCCGTCGATCCGATCGCCATCGTGTCGTCGAAATCCACGTCGCCGGGGGCGTCGTACGCGAGGTCGTATTGGGCGAGATACGGGTCCGAGGTCGTCGCCGCCGCCACCTCACCGACAGCCACGAGTCCGAGCCGGTCGACGTGGGTGTCCGTGACGTGCGGGATGAGGACCGAGGCCACCGCGGTCCCGCGATGGTCCCGTGCCGAGAAGGCGTGCGCGCCGCTCTCGTGGTAATGGGCGACCCAGAAGCGCGGGCCCGCCGAGCGGCCATATTGCTGGCCGACGACCGTGACGCCGCCGTTCGTGTCGACGTCGATGTCGCGGACCGTCTCGTTCGTCAGCTCGCTGGCTTCGTCGTCGGTCGGATCGTTGTCGACGCGCCAGGTGATCGCCCCGTTCTCGTCGCCGTGCACGAGCCAGAGATCGCCGCCGTTGAACGGACGCCCGTCCGACACTGTGGCCTCGGCGGTTCCGGCGAGCACGAAGCCGCCATTCCGGTCGGCCGCAATCGCCGCGAGATCCACGCGCGCGTTGGCGTTGTCGAGGATCTGGTAGGACACGCGCTGACCGCTCGCATCGAGCTTGAAGACCATCGCCCGATCGTCGAGCGAGCGCCCGGCCACCCACACGCTGCCATCGGTCGCCTCGGCCGCCCCGACGATCGTCTTCATCTTGCCGTTGATGTCATAGCGCCCATAGCGCCGCGCCCACTGGACGTTGCCCTCGTCGTCGAGCCGCAGGAGCGCCAGCGACAGCGTCGCCGTCGCAGGGTCCGAGCCGCTCACCACCCCGAGCTGATAGCTCCCGCCGTCGGGCGTCCCGGCGACCTGGCGCGCGAGAAAGTCGGCACCGTCGATCCCGTAGCTCTTCACATAGGTCGGCAAGCCGGCGTCAGGCGGCGCATTGCGATCGGGCGCGCCGGGCGGACGCCGCTGACAGCCGCCAAGCCCGAGGAGCGTCGCCGTGAGCCACAGGAGAACTAGAACACCGAACAGAATCTAGGAAGCGAGCCTGTCGGCCGTGATCAGGTTCTCGACCGCGGCGGTGCGGCGTAAGTCGAAGACGTTCTTTCGGACCCCGCGGTATCTTGCGCGCGGTCCTTGGCGGCGTGTGAGGTG
>SXIE01000450.1 GCA_005772945.1 Pseudomonadota bacterium | reverse complement strand
GCGCGACGCCGGCGATGACGAGGATGAAGACCGTCTTCTGGCGCGAGGGCCGGCGCGGCACGGCCTTCTCGTCCACCGGGCGGGCCTGACGTCGCCGCGGCGCGTCCGCGGCGCGTCGCCCCTCGCGCGCCTCGGCCTCGACGCGCGGCGCGGCGGTCGCCACGCCCGAGCCCTGATCGCGCGAGGCCGCCTTCACGCGCACCAGCGCGCTCTGTCCGGGGCGCGGACGCGGCTCGCCATCGCGCGGTCCGGTCGTCGGGTTGGACGGCGTGGGTCGAGGCTGGACCTCGGTCTGCGCGTCGCGCACGCTGTCCTTGCGGAGGCGCTCGCGCGTCGTCGCTTGGTCGGTCGTGTCGCTCTGCGGGTCGACCGCGGTCGTGGGCGCAGGCGCCGGGGCATGCGGCGCGGCGCTCGCGCTCAAGACGGCCCCGGGTTTGAGGCCCATCTCGATGAGCTCGATGAGCTGCGAGATGGGGCGCATGTCGACGACGGTCTGATCGTCGGCGGGCTTGGCCGTCACCTCGTCGACGCGCTGCGCGAGCTCGCGGTCGATGCGATCGAGCTCGGCGCTCACGTCCATCGCGCTGGCCGGGCGCTTCTCGCGGTCCTTTTCGAGCAGCGTCAGGATGAGCTGCTCGAAGGCCGGCGGCAGATCCTTGCTATAGGTGCTCGGCGGAACCGGCGCTTCCGAGATGTGCTTGGTCACGACCTCGATCGGCGACGGCGCATCGAACGGCAGGCGATCCGTCACGAGGTGATAGAGCATGACCCCGAGCGCATAGAGGTCCGAGCGCGGGTCGAGCTTCTGCCCGCGGGCCTGCTCGGGGCTCATGTACTCGGGCGTCCCGCATACGATGCCGGTGCGCGTCTGGAACGAGCGCTTCGAGTTGGGATTATTGTCCTCGAGCTTGGCGATGCCGAAATCGACGACCTTCACGTGATCGCGGTGCGTCCGCCGGTCCTCGATCATGATGTTTTCGGGCTTGAGGTCGCGGTGCAGGACCCCGTTCGCCGCCGCCTCGTCGAGCGCCACGCAGATCTGCTTGGTGATCGCGATGAGGCGCCGATGATCGAGCGGGTACTCGCGCTCGAGGATGGTCGCGAGATCGGTGCCCGCGATGTACTCCATCGCGATGTAGAGCGAGCCGTCCTCGAGCGAGCCGAAGTCGATGATCTGCACGCAGTTCGGATGGTTCAGGCGGCTGGCGGCGCGCGCTTCGCGATGGAAACGCTGGATGAGCTCGGGGTCGCCGAGTAGGTGCCGATGGAGCACCTTGATGACGACGGCTTTCTGCAGCGCGATCTGGTCGGCCTTGTAGATGGTGCCCATCGCGCCGTAGCCGATCTGGCGCTCGACGCGGAACTTGCCGACCAGGGTCTGGCCGACGAGCTCGTCCTGCGCCTCGGCGGCGTCCGGCGGCTTGGTCGTGTCCGCGCCACAACGCAGGCAGAACCGATGCGTGGGGGACACGGATGCCCCGCAGCTCCAGCAGGCCTTCACGAGCGGCTCTCCGGGGTTTCGCGCCTCATGTCCATTGCCCGGCGGGAGCATAGCACAGCCGCGGCGGGGCGCGAGGGCGGCGCAACGAGGCGCGCACGGCGGCTTTGCGCAACGAGGGCGACCACAAACACGAACGCCGGGCACGTGGCCCGGCGCGGTGTGGGGACGATGCCCCGGGGAGCTCCGTGGAACTCAGAAGTAGAAGTGGAACGAGGTGCCCCACGAGATCGAGCGGAGGTCGATCGAGAGCGCCGAGGAGTCGTCCGACGTCGAGTTCGAGGTGTCCGGATCGCGCGGCAGATTGACGTCGAGGCCGATGTGGCCGGCGACCGAGAAGTAGTCGGTGAAGAAGTGCTCGACGCCGAGGAGCAGGTTGATCTGGACGCCCAGGCCCATGTCCGCATGGCCGCCGCTGACGTCGCCGGTGCTCAGCGAGACGCCGGCGCCGCCGTACATGTTGGTGTCGTTGGCGCGTGCGAAGTTGTAGAGCGCGCGGATCCCAACGCGGAAGTCGGTCGAGCTCGTGGCGTCGAGCGGGCCGGCCTCGCCGTCGGGATCGACGCCGCCGTTGAAGCCGAAGCCGATGATGGCCTGCAGGCCGAGGTCCGAGATCCAGTACTTCAAGCTGAGGCCACCGGCGAGGCCCGAATCGACCTGGCCGCCGAGGCCGAAGCGGCCCTTCACGTCCTTGGCTTGGGCGCTGCCCGCGAGCGCGAGCGGGGCCAACGTGGCGAGAGCGAGTGCTAGCTTCTTCATTGGGGGAACTCCTGTCGTGATGGTTCGCCGTGGAATGCCCGCGGCTCGGGCCGACGCTAGGCGGTTCGGCGGGGCCGTCAATAAAGACGTGACGCGCCCCATGACGCGGCGCAGGTGAAGCGCTGAACGGCGCGGTCGGCGGCGTCGCGTGTCGTCGACGCGTGGCGAATCAAGCCCCTCAGCGGCGATCGGTCGGCCCACCCCAGGTCCCGATCGTCGGCTCCGAGCGAGCGCTCGCGACTCGTGGCGCCGGGGTGCGCAACGGATCACGCGGTGGGCGCGGTGGACCGGACGCGGGGCGTTCATGGACGACCCAGACGCCGGCGATGCGGTCGTGCAGCGTACGGCGATCGCGGTCGACGAGACTCCAATAGAGGCTGAGGCCGCCCGCGGCGACGCCGAGGAAGCGCGCGGCGAGCCACGCAAGAAGGCGTCCGGGGGCGGGGCGGACGCCGCGCGCGTCGATGAGCGTGATGTGCAGGAGGCGCATGCCGGGCGTTCGCCAGCCACGCCAGTGCACGAGGAAAGGGATCCCGATCGCGGCGACGACGGCGGCTGCGAACGCGACCCACAGGACGCCCGGGCGCGCCTGCAGGTAGTCGACGATGCGATCGAGCAGGTTCCAGGGCTGGGCGGCGGGCGGATCCGCGTCGAGCGCGACGAATAGGGCGATGGCGCCGATCCAGAGCGCGAGGCCGAGCGCCCAACCGACGAGACCGGCCAGCGCGCGGCGCCAGGAGGGTGCGACGACGACCTCCGGGAGGCCCGCGTGATCGGCTCCGTGGGTCGTCATCGGGCGAATACTTCGCGCGCGAGGCGCGCCATGTCGGCCTCGATGGCGACGGCCTCGCGTGCGCAGAAATCGCCGACGGCCGCGTGAAAGCGCGAATCGAAAACGCGGTGCGCCGAGCGCGTGCCGAACGGCATGAAGCCACGGCCGAGCTTGTGCTCGCCGCCGCCGGCGCCGGCTTCGAAGACCGCGACGCCGGTGCGGATGCAGTCGTCGATCGCCGCGTACGAGCAGACCTCGAAGTGCAGGGCGTCGACGTCCGCGAGGGCGCCCCAATAGCGGCCCCAACGCCGAAGCGCGCCGCCTTCGCCGAGCCCCTGCAGGTTCACGCTGCCGCCGACGATCGCGCCGGGGTCGAACGGTTCGCCGGGTGCGGGCCCCGCGCCGCGCGTGGCGACGAGGAGCTGCAGCGCGGGTCGCATGCGCTGCCAGAGGAGCTCGAAGAAGTCGCGGTTCAAGTAGCGGCGACCCCACGGGTAGCGATCGACCGTCACGCCGTAGAGCGCGTGCGCGGGGCCCACGAGCTCGTCGCCGATGGCATGGCCCGCGCGCGCGTGGACGGTCACGCCGGCCTCGCGGACGCGGCGTCGTTCGCGCCGGATCTGATTGCGGCGCTTGCTGTCGAAACGGCCAAGGAACGCCTCGAAGTCCGCGTAGCCCTCGTCCTGCCAGTGGAACTGGCACCCGAGCCGCGTGTGGAAACCGAGCTCGGCGGCGGCGTCGATCTCCTCCGCGAGCGCGAAGAGGACGTGCACGCTCGAGCAGCCGAGCGCCTCGGCCGACGCGGTTGCGGCCTCGAGCAGCGCGCGACGCACGTCTCGCACGCCGGCGTCGCCGAGGCGCGCGTCGACCAAGAGGCGTGCCCCGACGGCGGGCGTGAAGGGCACCGCCAGGACGAGCTTGGGGTAGTACGCGATCCCCGCGCGCTGGGCGGCCTCAGCCCAGCCCCAGTCGTGGACGAACTCGCCCATCGAATGAGCCTTGACCCAGCCGAGCGCGACGCCGACGAGGCGCTCGGGTTGGCCCGATCCGGTCGCGTCGGTCGCGCCCGCGCCATGGACGTCGGCCGCCTCAGGCGCGTAGGCCGCGAGGTAGTGCGGGCGCCAGCCGGTCCGGCCGCCGACCGTTCCCGCGTCCTCGAGGGCCGACAGGAATCCTTTGTACACAAACGGTGTGGCGCCGCGCGTGTGCGCGACCAGCGCCTCCCACGCCGCGTCGTCGAACGCATGAATCGAGTCGTGCGCCCGGATCGCGAGCGTCATTGGGTGCTGGTGACGGTCGTGTCCAGTGTCTTGAGCGCCTCGTCCGCGGTGCGCTCGGCCGCGCGCCGGACGGCGATGCGCTCGGCCACGCGGCCAAACACCGAGTCCACGTCGTACGCGAGCTCGTAACGGACCAAGACCCCGTTGTCCTGCTGCACGAGCGTGATCGACTCGGTCATGTTCGCGAGCGTCCAGGCGGCTTGGGACGAGATCCGCCACGCGAGGAAGGTCGGCGGTTTGATGCCGGTGATCGTCAGGGTTGCCGGGACCTCCATGCGCTCGAGCGCGAGCACGGCCCGGAACTCGCTACCAACGGCGGGCGTACCGCCCTTGCCCATGGGCTCGACGTCCTTCACCCATTGGCCCCAGCTCGGCCGACGCAGAGGGTCGCCGACCTGCGCCCAGACGCGGTCGAGCGACGCCATGATGACTCTGTCCGTCGCGATGACGATGTGCGACGGCGCGACCGCCGCCCACATCAGCGTCACGGACGCGGCCCCGGTGCCGAGTCCGAAGAGCCCGCCCAGGACGACCACGCCCGGACGCACGAGGCGCGGGGTGGTCGGCGCGCCCGGTACCGTCGGCGCGACGGGGCCCTCGGCGCGTTGGCGCGAGTGCTGGAGCGTCGCCGCCGCGATGAACGACGGGATGATCGCGGTCAGCGCCCAGACCTCGGGGAACCCCCAGATGAGGGTCGGGATCACGACGAGCAGCGCCAGGATCGGCAGGAAGAACTTCAGCATGAATGGTTGGTACTCAAACGATCGTGGGTCGCACGTACACGCGCGTCGGACGCGACGACCTCAGCCACCCAGGGCTTCGATCGCCGGGAGGACGTCCGTCTGGGCCTTCTCGACGTCCTCGGCGAAGTCGATCTCGGTCCAGGGCAGGTCCCCGACCGGCTCGTAACCGGCGACGTGATCCTTCATGAAGACATCGAGCGCGGCCTCGTACTCGACCCGATCCTGCCCGGCCGCGATCATCGTCCGCATCGTCTCGACCAGCGCGCGCGAGTCGTGGCGGTCGAGCTTGAAGAAGCCGACGCCCTCGCCCGTGAGGTCCCAGCCGGTCTGGGTCGAGGCTTCGCGGCTCCGCGCGATGTGCAGCGCGCGTCCGGCGCGCACGCAGACCATCATCTCCTCGCCGGTCTGGACCGCCTGCTCGTCGAGCAGGAAGCAGTTCGGGTGGGCCGAGTGCACGAGGCGCGTCATGACCTCGCGCGGGTAGATGACGTCGGCGTCCATGATGACGCAGTCGTCGGCGACCAGGTGCGCATGGGCCGTTTGGAGGGAAAGGATCGAGCCCTTGCGGAACTCCGGGTTGACCTCGAACGTGACCTTGAACGGGCTGCCGGTCGCGCGCTTCCAGGCGGCGACGCCATCGCGGATCTGATCGTCCAGGTAGCCGACCACCAGCACGAGCTCGACGATCTCGGGGATGGCCGAGAGGTGGTCGAGGTGGCGCGCGAGCAGCGAGCGGCCGCCGACGTCGACGAGGCACTTGGGGTGGTGATCGGTGAAGGGGCGGAGGCGGTCACCGACTCCGGCGGCAAGCAAGATGGCTTTCATCGGTAACCTCGGGGCAGGGGAGGCGCGGTCGGGGCCCGGCGCGTGACCACGGACAAGGGACGCGCGTCCTTAGCAAGCGCCGGATCCGCGGGCAAGCATGAAGGCCGAGGCTCGTCCGGCGCGGGAATGCGCCGTCATGGCGCGGCGTGGTGGTCGGCACCAGGAGCGCCCCGCAAGGTGCCCCGAAGGCCTATCGGTGCGCCCGTCGCGCGAAGGTGGCGAAGCTGAGGCCGTCGCTTGACAGTCCCGCCGGCGCGCGTCGATGATCCCCCGACGGCGGAGTACGCCGCGGGCGAGCGCCCCGGATTTGTTCCGGGCGACCCACTGGGAGACGAGCCTCACCCCATGAGCCCACGATGAGCCAAAAGGTCTGCCCCGTTTGCCAGCAGCGCTGGGGAATGGTCTTCCGCTTCTGTCCCGAGGATGGGACGCCGCTGCCCGACGCGACCGCCGAGGCACCCGCTCGGACCCCGGCGAAGGTCGCGCCCGCCGCCCCGGTGGC
>SXIE01000449.1 GCA_005772945.1 Pseudomonadota bacterium | reverse complement strand
CGAACGTCGTGGACGCGTTCTGCATCGTGTCCTCCGACAGCGACTACACGCGGCTGGCGACCCGCATTCGCGAGAGCGGATTCTTCGTGATGGGGATCGGCGAGAAGAAGACGCCGCGGCCCTTCGTGAACGGGTGCAACGTCTTCGTGTACACGGAGAACCTCGTCGCGACCGCCCCGATTGCGGCTGCGGCGGCCGGACCAGCCAAGGACGCGAAGGCGTCCCGGGCGCCCGCCAAAGGCAAGTCGGACGCGAAGGCCGGGGCGAGCGTGGCGACCGCCGAGGTCCAAGCGGCCAGCGCGGCCGACGGCAAGGAGGACACGCGCGCGCTCGACCCGCTGCTGCTCGAGGCGTTCGACATGGCCGTCGGTGAGGACGGGTGGGCGCCGCTCGGGGTCATAGGCAACTACCTCCATCGCCTCGACCCGGGCTTCGATCCGCGCAGCTACGGCTTCCGGCAGCTCTCGCAGCTCATCCGCTCGCGCACCGAGCTGCTCGAGACCAAGGCCGATCCGGATCACGCGCTGCTCGTGCGCGCGCGCGGCGAGCGGGCCTGAGCGGGCGCCGCAGCTAGCGCGCGATCGCGATCGCCAAACCCCCGCCGCCGCCTGCTGGCAAGCCTCGGTGATCCAATCGAGTCAGGCGGGACGTCGCGCCGTGACCAGCTCCGAGTGGAAGCCGAGCTGCGAGAGCGTCTCGCGCTCGACCCGCTCGAAGCCGCTGGCGCGCACGAAAGGCTCGAGCTGGACACCGCGGCAGCCGCCGAGCAGGCTCGGGCGCACGCGGTAGACGAGCTCCCAGAGATTGAGCGGGCTGGCTGTCGCCATGTTGACCAGGACCATGCGACCGCCCGGCTTGAGAACGCGCTGGAACTCGGCCAGCACCGGCCCGAAGTCGGTCTCGGGGAGCAGGTCGAACATGTAGTTGTTGACGATGAGATCGAAGGTCGCGTCTGCGTACGGCAGCTTCCGCGCATCCCCGACGCTCAGCGCCCACTGCTCGGCCGGAAACGCCTGCGCCTTGGTCTTGGCGCGCGCGAGCATGCCCTCGGTGAGATCGACCCCGACCGTCTTGCCTGTCGGGTTCTTGCGTAAGAGATCGCGAAACATCAGGCCCGTCCCGACGGCGACCTCGAGGACCGACTCGCCGTCCTGCACGGCGGCACGCTCGACCGCGAGCTTGCGGGCCTTGCGCTCGGTGAGCCACGCCCAGCCGTCGTACATGGGCGCGATGCGGTCGTAGAACTTGGCGATCTGGCCGGTCGCCACCCGCGCCGGCTGCATGCGTCGGCCCGGCGCGTGACGCGTACACGCGGACGCACCGGGCGCACCGGGCGCGGGCCCCAGCGGCGTGCTCTGAACCGGCGAATCAGATTGGCGGGTGGTGGATTCTGACACGAGCTTCCCCTCCGGATGACGTTTGCTTGTTTGCACCAACGTGCAAGAGTTGCGGCGAACCTACGCCCGCCCGGCGCCCGGTCAAGACCGTGAGGTCAGCGCCGCGCTGCGAACGCGATGCCGTCGCGCATCTTGCGCTCGTCCTCGTCGGTCGCGACGAGCTGGACGCGCCCGAGCCAGGTGGCTTCGCGCAGCGTCGTGACGAGCTTGGGTGCGGTGCGCTCGAGCGGATTGGCGAGCTGATCGAGGCCGAAGAGGCAGGTCGTCAGCGCCGTCACGCCGAGGCCCTCGGCGGCCGTCAGGGCGCGTGCGGCCAACGCGATCGCGCGGTCGGCGCGGTGCTCGGCGCGTGGCCCGAGCCCCATCAGGAGGAGCTTGGGGTGCGAGAGCCGGCGCCCGGTCGGCATGAGGACCTGCTCGCCGAAGGCGCCGGTCGAGAAACCGCCGACGCGCCAACCCGAGAGGGCTCCGCACAGGCGCCAATCGACGAGCCCCGCGAGCCCCTCGAGCGGGCGTTCGTCCTGGAACGCGGTGAGCACCAGGAGGTCGGACGGGTGGTCGTCGAGGACGCGCAGGTCGGGGCGGAGCACCGTCCACGTTGCGCCTTGCAGGCCATGCGCGACCACGGCTGCTGCCTCAGACCGCCGCGTCGGGCAAGTCGGACGCGGGGGCTCCGTCGGTCGACGCGGCCTCGTCATCGCCGGCGTCGGGCGCGGCCGCGTGGCCCGCGGCGAGCTGCCCGAGGCCGCGGACCTGGTTCGCGATGCGGTCGAGGATGCCGTTGATGAACGAGCCCGAGTCCGCCGTGCCGTAGCGCTTCGCGATCTCGATCGCCTCGTTGAGGATGACGCGCGGCGGGATCTCCGGCAGGGACACGAGCTCGTAAACGGCGACGCGCAAGATGTTGCGATCGACGAGGGCCATGCGCGGCACGCGCCAATTGGTCGACGAGTCCGCGATGCGCTGGTCGAGGCCGTCGCGGTGCTGCACGACCCCGCGCACGAGTTTGTCGGTGAACGTCAGCTCGTCGTTGGTGCCGCGCACGGCCTCGAGCTCGGCGCGCTCGGCCTCGCCGAGTGGGAGCGGCGCGGGTCCGGTGGCCGTGACGGCCGCGAGCAGGGCCTGGCCCTCGAGGTGCGTCGGATCGAGGCGCAGGAGCCACTCCACCGCCTCGCGCGCCTCCTCGGCACGCCCATCGGCGAAGGACAGCTCGGCCTCGGCCGCGAGCGCGCGCTCACGGACGCGGTGCATGGTCGGACCCAGCGCGGCCGCTGTCTGCGCGGTCGGGAGGTCGAGCGAAAACAGCGCCTGCAGCGCCAGCTCGCGTCCGCGTCGGCGTCGCGCGCTCTTGGGCGTCTCGCGGCGGCTCACGACTCGCCCTTGGGGCCGGGCGTGCCTCGCGCACCCGCGGCGCCGAGCTGGCCGAGCACGCGCACCATCTCGACCGCGGTCATGGCGGCCTCGGCGCCCTTGTTGCCAGCCTTGCTGCCGGCGCGCTCGATCGCCTGATCGATCGTGTCGGTCGTCAGGACGCCGAAGGCGATCGGGACGCCGGTCGCGAGCGAGGCCTGCGCCACGCCCTTGGACACCTCGCTGGCGACCATCTCGAAGTGGGGCGTCGAGCCGCGGATGACGGCCCCGAGCGCGATGACGGCGTCGTACTCGCCGGGCTGCTCGGCCATCCTGCGGGCGACCAGCGGGATCTCCCAGGCGCCCGGGACGCGCACGACCGTGAGGTCCACGTCGCGCGCGCCGTGGCGCACGAGCGCGTCGATCGCGCCGCTCAGGAGGTGCTCGGTGATGAAGCTGTTGAAGCGACTGACGACCAGGCCGAGGCGCAGTCCCGTGGCGTCGAGTTGGCCTTCGATGGTGCGTGGCATGGCGAGCACTCCGGATCCGAGGTCTGAAAGAGCGGGCGCGCTCCTTATAGGAGCGCCCGAGCCGTTTTTCAACGCTCTCCGAAGCCCAGCGCCGAAAGGCGTTCGCGCGTGATGCCGCCCGCCGCGCTGGCGCCCGCGGCGTCCGGAGCGGAGGCCTCGGCGCCCAGGAGCCGCGCGACGTACTTGCCGAGGAGATCGGTCTCGACGTTGACCTTGGCGCCGATGGTGAGCTCGGTGAGGCGCGTCTTCTCGGCCGTGTGGGGGACGACGGCGATCCGGACGCGCGCCGTCCGCCGCTCGGTGTCCTCGAGCTGCGCGACCGTGAGCGAGACGCCGTCGAGCGCGATCGATCCCTTCAGGACCACCTGTCGCGCGAGCTCGGGCGGCAGCTCGAAGGTGAGCTCCCAGCCCGCGCCGGTGCCCCCGGCCCTTGCGCGCTCGACCAGCGTCGCGACCCCGTCGACGTGCCCCTGGACCAGGTGGCCGTCGAGGCGCGCGCCGAGCCGCAACGCGCGCTCGAGGTGGACGACGGCGCCCGGCACGAGCGCGCCGAGGGTCGTGCGCGCGAGCGTCTCGGGGCTGACGTCGAACGCAAAGCGGCCGCGCGTGTGCTCGACCACCGTGAGGCAGGCGCCGAGCACCGCCACGCTGTCGCCGAGCTTGACGTCCGCGAGGTCGCCGGTCGCGAGCCGACTCGCGACGACGAGGCGCATACCACTGCTGCCACCGGCGCGCTGCGCGCTCTCGACGCGCCCGAGATCCTCGATGATGCCTGTGAACATGGCACGCTCCTGGGGTTCGTTCGGCGTCATGCGCCCACCGTGAAGTCGAGCTCGAGGTCGTTGCCGAGGGGCGTGACAGATTCCAACGTGAGGCACGTCTCGGTGTCCAACACGCCGACCGCGGGGACCCCGCGCGCGCCGTAGAGGCACGATGCTTGGTGTACAAATAATTGGTGTACCAACTTGTTCGCGAACAGCCGCGCCGCGAGCGCGCCGCCGCCCTCGACCAGCACGGCGGTCACCGGGCCGCTCGGGAGGCGGCCACGCGCCGCGAAGAACGCCGGCAGGTCGACGCGCGCGCCGGTCGGATCCGGGAGCGAGAGGACCTCGACGCCGGCGGACGCGAGCGCCGCCGCGCGCGGATCCGAAAGTGCCAACGCGGTCGCGACCAGCGGCCGTCCATCGGAGCCGGCGTCGGAGCCGGCGTCCGTCGGAGCGGCCAGCGGCGCATACATGCGCGCGTCGGGCCGCACGCGCAGCTGGGAGTCGACGACCCCGCGGCGCGGCGCGCGATACCCCGGCATGACCTCGGCACCTTCGCGAGCGATCTCTCGCACCGTCAGCTGCGGATCGTCGATGAGGGCCGTGTTGCTGCCGCAGAGGACCAGGTCGACCGCCGCCCGCAGGCCATGCACCCGCGCCCGCGCCGCCGCGCCCGT
>SXIE01000448.1 GCA_005772945.1 Pseudomonadota bacterium | reverse complement strand
GGAGTACACGGCGATCGGCAGCGCGGTGAACATCTGCGCGCGCCTCGAGCAGATCGCCCAGCCGCAGCAGATTGTCCTGACACGCGACACGCGCGACCGCCTGCAAGGCGCCTTCGAGACCGTCTCGCTGGGGCACGTCGCGCTACGCGGGCGCACCGATGCGACCGAGGTCTTTCTTCTCAAGGAGCGCGCGTGACGCCGCCTGAGGACAAGCTCATCGCCGATCGCTACCGCATCGACCGCCTGCTCGGCGTCGGCGGCCTCGGCACGGTGTACCTCGCGACCCAGGTCGCGCTCCAGCGGCCGGTGGCGCTCAAGATGCTGCACCCCGAGCTGTCGGGCCGCGCGGATCTGATGGCGCGCTTCGAGCGCGAGGCGCGAGGCGCGCGCCGCGAGCCGCCTCGTTCATCCCGGCTCGGTCGTCGTCTACGATCACGGGAGCTACGAAGGTCAGCTCTATATCGCGATGGAGTACGTCCCGGGCGAGACGCTCGCGAGCCTTGTCGGACGCGAGTTTCCGCTTACGACCGAGCGCGTCGTCGACCTCGGGCGCCAGCTCTGTCAGGTGCTGGGCGCGGCGCACGACCTCGGCCTCCTGCACCGGGATCTCAAGCCCGAGAACGTCCTCATCACGCTCGACCGCGACCAGCGCGAGCGCGTCAAGCTCGTCGACTTCGGGCTGGCCTACCTCTTTCGCGACACGAGCCAACAGCGCCTGACGCGCCAGGGCACGGTGTCGGGAACGCCTGCGTTCATGGCACCCGAGCAGGCGCTCGATCGGCCGCTCGACCCGCGCAGCGACCTCTACGCGCTCGGCTGCGTGCTCTATGAGCTGGTGACGGGGCACGTGCCCTTCGACGGCGCGTCTGCGCTCGAGACGATGACGATGCACCTCTACGAGCCGCCCGTTCCGCCGTCCGAGCGCGTGAGCCACCCCATCGCCAAGCCCCTCGAGGCGGCCATCCTCTGGGCGCTGCAGAAGGCGCCCCAGAGCCGCCCGCAGAGCGCGGCCGAGCTGGAACAGGCGCTCGGCGCGGCCCTCGGGCCCACCCCGCCCGCGCGCGAGACGCTGGAACGCGACGCCCGTGCGCGCGCCGCGAGCCTGACGCCGATGACCCCGGTGCCGCGCGATCCCTACGCCGTCGACCGCACGCCGAGCGAGGGGAGCCACGCCATTCGCGTCGGACTCGTCGAGATCGCCGCCAGCGGCGCGCCCCCGACAGATGCGGTGTCGGCTGCGATGGTCTTGCGCGCGCATGGCTGGGAGCCGGCGCCGCTCGCGCCGCGCCAGGCGCCTCCGACGGACCTCGTCGCCCTTGTGCTCGATCTGCGACGCGACCCGGCGGCCGGCCTCGCCGAGCTCCGCGCGACGACCGCCGGACGCCCGCGCGACGCCGTCCCGATCATCGTCGTTGGGCCCGACGACGACTTCGGGGTCATGAGCGGCGCGCTCGCCGCCGGCGTCGCGGACTACGTTCCGGAGTCGACACTCGAGACGATCGGACGCAAAGTGCGGCGCGCCGCCGAGCGCACGCGCCGCTGACGGACGCTGCGGCCGAAACGGAACTGCGAGGGAACCGCCGATGACCGACGACCGCCTGCACATCCCGATTCCGAGCGTGAGCGGCTGGATCCACCGCGCCTATGTTCTTCGCCAGCAGCTCGAGAGCGCCATCGACCTGACGTTCGAGGACGCGGCGATCCCGGCCGGCACCAGCATCGTCCTCTATAATGAGGTCGACGCGGGCTTGGGCGACATCGCGTTTGCGACCAAGCTCCTCCGCCTCCTCCACCAGGCCATGCCCGCCTGCGAGCTCATCCTCGCCAGCACCGGACGCGCCAAGCAGGAGCGCTTCGGCCGCCCCGAGGGCGTCGCCCTCTACGGCGTCGACGAGTTCGCCAAGCTCCAGACCCATCGCACACCGACGCTCGTCATCTCGGCCCCCGGCAACTTCGATCACTGCCGCAGCCGCGAGGCCGTCCTAGCCGCGCTCGCCGTCTCGCCCGCGACGCCGTTCGTCTACCTCTCCGAGTACGGCTCGCTGCGCTACCTCCGCAATGACGCCTTCAAGGGCCTCATGCCGCCTCTCGAAGCCTTCGTCGACACGTACATGGACGAGGCGGCGCGGACGGCCGGCGTCTCGCCCGACGACCTCGGACACCGCGCCTCGACCGGCGACATCCTCTGCGCCGAGGACGGCAAGCGCCCCTACCCCATCGGCCACATCCTCGAAGGCCTCGTCTCGGAGCGAGCCGACAACCCGCTCCGGGCCTTCATGGCCCAGCCGCTCCTCGCGGCGCGCGCCTGCGGACTCGACGTCGGCGAGGTCGGCATCCACATCGACGAGGCGCTGACCGCCCAGGCCCTGGAGATCGAGCGCGACCCGGCGGCGCGCGCGGCCCAGCTCGCCGCGATCGAGCACCCGGCCCTCGGCGCTCACCTGCGCCAGGTCGCGAGCACCACGCCCGACGCCGCGCTCTACGCCGGCTACGCGACCTCGGGCTATGACCTCTTCCTCGACTACGTGTCGATCATGGAGAGCGGCTCAGGGAGAAGCCACACCCGCGACGTCGACCTGGTCCTCCCGACCCCGCGCACTCCCCAAGAGCTCCACGACGCCTTCGTCAACGACGCGCTCGTGGCCCGCCTGCGCAGCCGCGGCGTCGCCTCGCTGACCTTCCTCGGCTACGCCCAAGCCGGGCTCGTGCCGGCCGATGCCACGCCCGTCACGGTGACGACCCCCATCGCCCCGTCGGGTAAGCACCTGCGCGTCGTCTCGTTCTTCCCGCTGCCCTACCGCGACATGCGCCGGCTGCTCCTCGCCGCCGAGCCCCCGACGGTCGTCAGCGGCGATCAGTCCTTCAGTGACGCCGTCTCGGCCAACAAGGCCATCCTCTACACCGAGCCCGTCTACTGCCAGGCCTATCACGTCGACGCCGTGGCCGCGATCGCCGCCCGCATTGCGCCCGACATCCAGACGGTGCTCACGTTCGGCATGCGCTCGATCTGGTCCGAGGAAGGCTACGACGCCATCATCCGCATCCTCTCAGCCCCCGACGCCATGGCCACCTTCCGTGCGTTCGACGCCGAGGTGCGCGCCCACCACAACGCCAATCGCGCGCTGGTCGCGATCGTCAAACGGCAGATCCTCAGCCACGCGGATCCGGCCGTCGCCGCGCGGGTCGGCGCGACCATCCAGACGGCCATCCGCGACTTCACCGCCGCGGTCGGCTTCACGCTCCCGACGGAGAGAGCCCCGGAATCGAGCTGACGCCGCACCTCACCCGAGGTCGGTCCTTGTCGTGACGCGCTCGGCGTCCGAGCGATCGGGCGCGCGCTGCGTGGCGCTCCAGAAGGCGACGTGCGTGCGATCGTCCGCGGGATTTCCGATCATGACGCCACCGTGACTTCCTCGAAGCGGCGCTGGACGCTCGTCCCGAAACGCGGCGCGAACCACGTCGCCGCGCGCTCGCCCGCGTCCGCGCTCAAGAGCCCCGCGAGCCAGTTGACGCCCGCCAGGCGCGCTGCGCACGCAGCCCCCGAAAAGCGCGTCCCCACGTCGAAGACACGCCAGCCGTCGCCGACCTTCTTGGCCTGAACATTCGCCACCGGCGCCCCGAGCGACGCCGCGACCTCCTGCGCGAGCGCCTCGAGAGCCGGCTCCGCGACGACCACGAACTGCGTGTCTGCTCCACCCCGCTGCCGCATGACGACGCGCGTCAGCGCCCGCCCGGCCGCCACGTCCACCACGTAGTCCGGACCGCCCAAGAGCGGCTGGAAGACGTGTCCCGTGGCCGCCAGCAGCGCCGCCTCGGCCGACGTTTGCACGCGCGCGCAACCGCGCGAGCCGACCCCGTCGCGCGGCTTGCCGAACGTGCGCGCCTCGCTCCAGGCCCCCGTCTCGATGGCGACATGCCCGAGGCCCGCGGCGTGGAGGTGCCGCGCCAAGAGCACCTTGTCGCGCGAGGCCGCGTACCCGTCCGCGCTCGGCAGCCACGTCCGGAGCGAGGACGGGAGCCGCCGCGCGGCCGCCAGCGCGATGAGCGCTCCCGTCATGTGCTCGGCCGTCGGCGCCAAGACGAGCGGCCGGCCCGTGGCCGCGAGCGCCGCCAGCTCGGTGGCGAGCGCCTCGACGAGCGCTTCGTGCGCGGTCGCGAGCGGCACCACCCCGATGGTCAGCGCCGTCTCTGGCGGCAGCAGCCCCGCGAGCGGCAGCGACCCTGACGCATCCCAGGCGTGCACGCGGCCGATACGCGGCGCCCCGGACGGCCCGCACGCCAGCGCCCCGGCCATGCGCAGGCACCCCACGCCCGCATCCCCGCCCGCCTCGGGCACGACGAGGATCATCGCACCAGCTCGCGCAACACCACGTAGGCCTCGGCAAACTCGACCCCGCACTCGGCCCCGCGGTAGCTCGCGTGGCGCCGCATGCCATGCTCGGCGAGGCCGCCGCGCTCGACCGCCGTGTACTGACTCACGTAGATCTGCCGCAGCAGCTCGGCCTTGCGCTCGATCTGCTCGGACACGTTGACGTACATCGTCGGCGAGAACGCCGGGCTGCCGATCCCCGTCGAGGTCGGCACCTCGTACGCCAACACCTTGGCCGGTCGCGCGCCGCCGGTGGGCCTCAACGCCGCCACGCAGGCGCGGTTCACGTATTGGTGATCCTGGTGGTAGCTCGGCTCCGGGATGAGCATCAGATCCGGCCGAAACGCATCGAGCGCATCGTCGAGCTTCGACACCAGCGCCGAGAGCGGCTGCTCGTCGAGGCGCGCGTCGTTCATCCAGAGGATCGTCGGCACGGTCGTCGAGACCGCCTCGGCCGACTTCGTGAACTCGGCCGCGCGCGTCGCCGCCGTCACGACGCCGCCGGTGTGGCGCATGCGCACGTCTGAGCATGCGACCAGCAGCATGTGGATCTGGGCGCCCGCATCGCGCCACCGCAGCAGCGACGCCCCCGCGCCGAACAGCTCGTCGTCGGCGTGCGGCGCGATGAGGAGGATGCGCGACGGCTGCGACGCGGTCACGGAGGTCGTCGGCTCGTTCGTCGGCTCGTTCATGGGGCCACCCGGCGCGGGACCCGGCCATCTTGGCCCATCTGCGTCTTGTCGGTCAACGCCCGCGCGGACGCTCGCGGACACGCGCCGGGGCTCACGCCCATCTGCACTCGCCGAACGCCGGCCGCTTGCGATAGGCTAGAGCCATGGCACCCCGCAAGCTCGCCGTCACCGGACGCCCGCCCTTGGTCACGCCGCACGTCGTCGAGGAGATCTCGCTTCGCGAAATCGACTCGAGCGACGACACCTTCCGCCAGCGCGCCATCATCGCCGTCGATGATCTGGTGGCCGAGCTGCGCGTGACCCCCCAGCAGGTCCCGGTGTTCTTGCGTCGCCGACCCGACGGGCGCTACCAGATCATCGCCGGCTTTCGCCGCCTGCGCGCGCTCAGCGAGCTCGGGCGCCCGTTCGCCAAGGCCATCGTCGTCGCCTGCGACGACCGCGAGGCCTGGCGCATCGCCTGGGCCGAGAACGTCGCGCATCGCAAGCTGCGTGGCGTCGACCTGAGCTACTTCGTCTTCAAGCTCCACGACGAAGGCCACAACGGCGACGAGATCGCGCAGCTCTGCGGCATGGTCGCGCGTGATCACGCGCGCGTCGCGGCCGTCGGGCGCATGCCGGACGCGGTGCGCGCCTTGGTCCGCACCCACGGCCTGACGCTTCGGCACGGCGCCGTCGTCGCGACCTTCGTCCAGCGCCATCCGCGCGTGAGCATCGAGCCGACGATCGCGGCGGCGGCGCGCCGCGGCCTCGGCGAGGAGCAACTGGCCAACGAGCTCGACGCCCTCGTCAGGAAGCGGCGCGGCCGTCCCATCGCTGGGGTGAGGTTCCGCGGCGCGAACCACCTCGTGCTGGACCTGGCACGCGCCGAGCCCGAACAGTGGTCTCCGGCCATCCAGAAGCGCATGCGCACGCTCATCACCTGGCTCGAGGGCGCCGTCGCGCGCGCTGAATCGGCTGGGCGGGAAGAGCGCGGAGCGCTTGCCCGCACCAAATCCGCCGGTCGCGAGCCCGCGTAGCCGGTCCGCCCGTGGCCGAAAACGGCCAAACGGCACTTTTTCGGATTCGGCAATACCGTCAGCCCCTTCCGACGGTTAATTACGTGCATTTTCCGCACTTCGCGGGCCGGTCGACGTGACCCCCTGGGGCGGCGCTCCTCAGTGGGGCCCTCGAGGTGGGGGACGCTTCCCCAGGCGTTGGCGAAGATCCTGGTCGCGAGGCGTGGCACGCGCCGTGCTCCTACGACTCCCGTCCAGGTCCAACGAACGGGAGTCACGACCATGCATCTCTACGCCGCAGCCACCACCACCCGCGGACGCCGCCAGAACAACGAAGACGCCATCCTGGTCGCGAACGACCTCGGCCTCTACGCTGTGGCCGACGGGATGGGGGGCTACGAGGGCGGCGAGATCGCGAGCGCCCTCGCGCTGACCGAGCTCGCCAACTTCGTCCGCACCCTTCACGAGGATCGCGAGCGCACCTGGCCCTTTCCCGCCGATCCGGCACGCAGCCCCGCGGAGAACGTCCTCGATCAGGCGATCCGCCTGGCGCATCGCAGCGTCATGGAAGCGCGCAACGCGCAGCACCCGCGCCTCGGCACCACCATCGCCGCGCTTTACCTGGCGGGCGATCGCGTCGCCATCGCCCACGTCGGCGACAGCCGGATCTATCGTTGGCGACGCGGGCGCCTGGTCGCCCTCACGACCGACCACTCGGTCGTCGCCGAGCTGCGCGCGGCCGGTGTCCTTGGTTCCGAGGAGGCCCCGCCTCACCTCCGCAACTACGTGACGCGCGCCCTCGGGGTCGAAGGTTGGCTCAGGCCGACCGTGGCGCTCGACCTGCCTGAGGAGGGCGACCGCTACCTCCTCTGCACCGACGGCGTCTCCAGCTTCGTCCCGGCCCCCGAGCTGGCCGAGGAGCTCGCGTTCCCCTCGCGCCAGGGCGCGGCCGAGCGCCTCGTCCACCGCGCCCTCGAGCGCGGCTCGACCGACAACATCACGGCCATCGTCATCGGCGTCGGCGGTCGCGGCGACGACGCGCTCGTCCACCCGAGCGCGGTATCGTGAGGTCGGCGCTGTCGTGACCGAATCGACCGACCAGAGTGGTCGATCTCGACGGCGGCGGACATCGGACAGCCGGTGTGGACGGCGGGGTCGTCAGCCGCCCGCGCGTGGAATCGTCAGGTGGTGCTTGGCGAGGAGCGCGCGCAGCGTCTTCCGATCGAGGTGGGCCGCGCGGGCCATGGCGCTGAGGTTGTCGGGGTAGCGCTGGACGAGCGCTGCGAGGTACGTGCGCTCGAAGCCGTCGAGGACGGCATTGCGCGCCGCCGCGAACGGCGCCTCCGTCTGAACGCTCGGGGCGGGGCGCGCACCTTCGGCCGTCGGCGGCGCGGCGGCGCTCGGGAGAAAGGCCCAACGCAGCTCGCTGAAGCGACGCGCGCCGGGCGACAGCGCGATGGCGCGCTCGCCGGCGTTGCGCAGCTCGCGCACGTTCCCCGGCCAGCCGTGCGCGAGCAGCCACTCGAGCTCGGGCCCGCCGATCGGCTGCGGCTCGAGCCCACGCTGCGCCAGCATGGTGCCGACCAGCAGCGGGATGTCCTCGCGCCGCGCCTTGAGCGACGGCAGACGGACGCGCACGACCGCGAGGCGATAGAAGAGATCGGCTCGGAAGCGGCCGGCGCGCACCAG
>SXIE01000447.1 GCA_005772945.1 Pseudomonadota bacterium | reverse complement strand
TCGCGCACCCAGGGATTCGATACGTCTGCACAGGATGCGCTCGTCCGGCCTGTCGATATCGCCATCGACGCGCGCCGCCTCGAGAGCATCTACGCGGCGCGCGGCTACTTCCACGCACGCACCCGCGCCTGGCGCATCGCGGACTTGAGCGGCCGTCGCACGCGGGCGGAGTTCGACATCGCCGAGGGCAAGCAGCCGCGCGTGACCGAGGTGCGCTTCGTCGGCGTGCAGCGCGAGGCCGACGACGGCGAGGCGGACGACGCCGAGGCGAAGCGGCGCCTGGCCCGCCTCGCAGGCGAACTTCCGACCATGGTGCCACTCGCGCGCGGCGATGCCTGGACCGAGGAGGCGTACCAAGCAGGTCTCGAGGCGATCGGTCGCGCCTTCCGGGCGGCCGGGTTTCTGTACGCGCGGGTCGGCGGCGACAACTGGATCTCGAAGGACACCGACCGCGCGCTCGTCGTCTACACGATCGATAGCGGCCCGCTGGTGCGCGCCGCAGGCCCCCCGCGCGTCCTCAACAACCACATGGTCGATGCCGAGCGCGCCCTCGCGCGCGCCGCGATCAAGCGGGGCGACGTGCTCGATGCCGCGCGTCTGCATGACGCGGAACGGCGGCTCTACGAGCTCGGGGTCCTCCTCTCGGTCCAGCTTCGTCCGCTCCTGGGGACCGCGCCGGCCACGCCCGGGACCCCGGACGCCACGCCGCCCGCCGCGCCCAGCGAGGCGTCCGAGCGATCCGACGAAGCGCAGGATCGCCTCGCCCGCCCGTCCGTCGTCGGCCTCGACCTCGAGCTGCAGGAGGCGACACCGTGGGACGTCAGCGTCTCGCTTGCGGCCACCATCGCCGCGACCGAGCTGCGCTTCGGACTCCCGCTGGCCTTCACCCATCGCGACGTCGCGAGCGAGCTCCTCCTGTTCCAGATAGCCGCCAAGCCCGCGATCAGCTTCTCCGACTTCCTGGGCGTCACCGGGTTCAGCGACCCGCAGTTCGCGATCGACTCCGGCGCCTCGCTCGAGGTCCCGTCGTTCTTCGAGGAGTACCTCAAGCTCACGCTCGGCGTGAGCTACGCGCGCGACCCGACGCAGGGCAGCGACCGCCAGGAGGTCGGCGGCGTCGTCGCCTTCTCGCGTCGCCTCGCGGGGCCGCTCTCGGCGCGCCTCGGATGGAACTTGAATTACCTCGACTACCTGTTCCGCGTCATGGTCACGACCGACGAGGCGCTCGACACCGCCGCGCTCCGCATGCGCAACATCGACTTCGCCGCGTGGTTCGATGCGTCGCTGGTGGTCGATCTGCGCGACAACGCCATCGACACGCGCAACGGATTCTACGGGGTGCTCGGCGCGCGCCTCGGCGGCCCGTGGAGCGGCTCGCAGAGCGAATTCGGGCAGCTCCAGCTCGAGCTGCGCGGCTTCCTCACGCCGTCCTTTCTCCCGTTCGTCACCTTCGCCGCGCGCGCTCTCGGCGGCATCGTCTTCTTCCCCCGCGCCCAAGGCACGCCACTCGCCGCGCGCTTCCTCTCCGGCGGACAGAACTCCCATCGCGCCTTCGACACGAACCGCATGGGCGACTACGTCTGCAAGAGCGCCGACGCCGAGAGCGGCCTCTACGTCAACGCCAAGTGCCCCGAAGACACGGGCGCGAGCGACCGCAACTTCGTCGGCGGCAACTACCTCTTCGAGGTCAACGGCGAGGTGCGCTTCCACTTCGATGGCTTCGGCGTCGTCGGGTTCCTCGACGCCGGCAACCTCTGGAGTCGCACCGCCGACGTCGACTTCGGCGACCTCGTCGTCGCGCTCGGGATGGGCCTGCGCATCAACACGCCGGTCGGTCCGATTCGCGTCGACGCCTCGCGCCGCATCGACCTCCGCAAGGGCGAGCTCAAGTTCCTCGCCACCCTCGGGCAGGCCTTCTGATGGCCGACGCCGCGCCCGCTGCCCCCGCGTCGCCGCCCTCGCCCGGCCTCCGGGCCACGCCCGCTCCAAGTCCACGCCGCCCGCGCCGCCCATTCCGTTTCGCGCTGAAGCTCCTCGCGTGGCTGGTCGCCATCCTCACGCTGCTCCTGCTCCTCGCGTTCGCGTTCCTGCAAACCGGGCCGGGCCGCGACTTCGCCAAGGGCATCGCCCTCGATGCCCTCAATGGCACCTTTCGCGGCCACTTTTCGATTGACGAGATCGCCGGGACCCTGCCGTTCGACGTCGAGCTGCGCGGCGTGCGCATCACCGATCCGGACGGCGTCCTCGTCATCGGCGTGGAGTCGCTGCGCGCCGATTTCGCCCCGCTCGCACTCTTGAGCGCCGAGGTGCGCGTCTCGAATGTCGAGGCCGAAGGGGCGACGGTCGCCTTCTTCGACGACCAGAAACGCATCGCTCTCCTCCGCGCCTTCGAGCTCCGGACCCCGCCCGTTCCGACCGCGGTGCCGTCCCCCTGGCAAGTGCACCTCGAGGGGATCCACGTCACGCGCGGCACCCTCGAGCGCCTCGTCCCGGCCGCCCCCGCCGAGGCCCTCGCCCTGGCGCCGCTCGAGATCGCCTTGACGCTGCGCATTGCCGACGGCGGGCTCGCGTGGTCGAACCTCACCGTGACGGCCGTCCCGCGCGGCGACAGCCGCATCGCGCGCGCGCTCCGCTCGCCGGATGCGCCGATGGGGGCGATCCTCGTCGTCTCCGACGGCGTGCTCGGCGCCTCCGCCGTGACCGTCGAGCGCCTCCAGATCCAGGCCGGCCCGCACGCCGTCTCGCTCGCCGGTCACATCGCGCTCGTCGGCCTGGGAAGCCGCCCCGACGCGGCCCGCCTGACCATCGACGACCTCCGCCTGGACGTCGCCGCGCTCGGCGCCTTCGTGCCGTCCTTGGCCGCCTTCACCGACGAGGTGCGCGGCAGCGGCTTCCTCGCGCTCGACGAAGGACGCGCGTCGCTCGCGCTCGAGGTCAGCTCGGCCGACGCGCGCGTCTCCGTCCACGGCGATGGGCGCTTCCTGGGTACGGATGGTCTCTTCTCCGATCAAATCACGCTCGGCGCATGGCAACTCGGCGTCTCGCTTTCCGGCCGCGTCCCGGTCGCGGCGCTCGCGGCCGGCTGGTCCGATGCGCTCCTCGGCAGCGGCGTGGACGTGCAGGTCACGCTCCGCGGCACCGACACGCCGTTTGCGCCACGCGCGGAAGTCGCCGCCGAGGTGCGCCTGGACGAATTCGTGGCCGCGCCCGGTGCCGCATCCTCTGCGGTCGGCGCCCGCCTCGAAGCGACGATCGTGCGCGAGCCGAGCGCGCGCGACGCCGACCCGCCGATCTTCATCGCGCACGTCCACAGCGACGCCTTCGACCTCGCGCGCTGGGCTGCGCTCGCCGGACAACCCGCGCTCGCCGGCACGCTGGACGCCCTCGACGCGCAGGTGCTCGTCACCTGGGCGCCTGGCGCGGTGCCGATCATCGCCGCCAATACCACGTTCGCGCTCACGGCCGCGGGTCGCGTCGACCTCGGCGATCACGAGGAACCCGTCACCCTCGACACCTCGCGCGGCGCGGCGATGTTCGCCTGGGACGGGGTCGGACAGCCGACCGGCCACCTCGACCTCTCCGCCGGCGCGCTCGCCTTCGACGGCTTTCGCGCGGGGTCCGCGACGCTCACCGCCGACGCCCTCGACCCGACCGTCGACGGTGCCTGGCAACTGCGTGCCGAGGCCGACGTCCAGGCATTCCATGCCCAAGCGCAGGCCCTGCGCAGCCGCGACGATGTCTCGGTCGACGCCCTGCACCTCGTCGCCGACGCGACCCGCGGCGCGCGCCCGTGGCTCCCCAATGCCCACGTGCGGGTCGAGCTCGCCGGGGCCCACCGCGGGAGCGAATCGCTCGCGCGTGGCGCACTCACGCTTCACGTGCGCGACGTGTCGCCGCCCTCGTTCGACCCCCACCACGGCCGCGCCGAGGTCCATGTCGAGGCGCGTCCCGCCGGCTTCCGAAGCGGTTCCGAGCTCGCGCTCGCGCTCGCGGACCTCACCTTCGATGGCGTCGTCGACCTGGCCCCCGACGCTCCCGAGCCCGTCGGCGCCGTCCGCGGCAGCCTTCGCGGCACCCTCGACGCGCTGCGTATCGGCCCGCGCCGCATCGACCAGGCCGACCTCGATCTGACCTTTCAAACCCCGGCCGCGCTGAGCGCCCCCTGGGACGTCCGCGGCCAGGTCGCCTTGCGCGGCGTCGCGGCGCCCGAGGCGAGCGTCCAAGGCGCGAACGTGGACCTCGACCTGGCGATCGACCCCAACGGGCCCAACGGGCCCAACGGGCCCCGCAGCCAAGCGCTCATCACGCGCGGGACCGCCACCGCCAAGCTGATCGGGCTCGTCCCCGCCGCCTTCCCCGGCCACCGGTTCGACACCGCCACCGTCACCCTCGCGGCTCGCGGCGAAGGCGACCTCGTGTTCGACGCGACCTTCGACGAGCGCGGACGCTGGAGCGGGTCCGCCCGCGGCACGGTCACCCTCCCGGCTGGCGCCACCCCCGTCACGTTCGCCGTCGACGACCTCGTCATCACCGACACAGCGCGCGCCGTCGCCGTCCTCCAGTGGAATGGGGCCAGCTTCGGCAAGGACGGTTGGCTCGCGCTCGGGCAGCTCGTCCTCGTCGACGCGCGCGCCCCGCCCGGCGCCCCCGCCGGTCAAATCATCGTAGGGGGCCGCATCCGCCTGGCCGGCGCCGACGGGCCGCAGCTCGAGCTCCTCGTTCACGGCGAGAACCTCGACATCGCCCGCTGGCACGACCAGGTCCGCGACCTCACCGGCCTCGCGCTGCCGGCCCTCGCGCTCGCCGGCCAGATCGACCTCGATCTCGCGATCGGCGGCACCTTCGCGCGTCCGCGCCTCCACGCCACGCTCGAGCTCGGCGACCTCCGCATCGACGAACACGGCCCCTTCGGCGGCTCCTTCACCGTCTCGCTCGGCGAGTCCGAACCGGGCCTCGACGTCACCGGCTACGCCAGCTGGGGCGCCCCGGGAGCGCCGCAGGGCTCGGCCCCCGGCAGGCTCGACGTGCGCGCCCGACTTCCGGTCGCCGTCGGGTTCGCCCCGCCCCACGTCGACTGGCGCTCGGGCTCGATCGTCGACGCGCACCTCAGCGGGCTCAACGTGGACGTGGCCGGCGTGCTCGCGCTCCTGCGCGCGGCCACCCCCGGCGCACCGCCCCCGGTCGCGTCGAGCGGCGCCAACCTCGGTGCGCGCGCCGTCTCCGGCCGCGGTGCGCTCGATCTCACGGCCAGCGGCTCGAGCGACGACCCCGAGGTCGACCTCCGCCTGACCGTGGCCGACCTGTTCGTCGGTCTTCCCGCCGGGGTCGTCCGCCGCGGCGCCGTCGACGACTTCACCCACGGAACCCTCGCGCTCGCGGTCCACGCGCATAGGCATGAGACCACCGTCACCCTCGACCTGGCCCGGGCCTCCGCGCGCGCACCCGCCACCTTGCCGGCACCGCTCCTGCTCCACGTCCAGGCAACGATTCCGCACTCGCTCGGGCAGCTCCTTGGGGACCCGCGCCCGCTCGAAACGCTGCGCGCGCGCCTCGACGCCGGTGAGTCGAGCCTCCTCGTCAAGCTCCCACCTGGCACGAATCTCTCGCACCTCCCCCTCGCCGATCTCCTGCCACCCATCCTGCGCGGCGCGCGCCTGGACGTGCTCGTCACGCTCGGCGGTCCCCGCGCGGCCCCCCAGCTCGTCGGACACGTCACGCTCGACGGCTTCCGCGGCTTCCCGATCGAGACGACCACGCGCCTCGACATCACCACCGACGGCCCCGACCTGCACGTGACGCTCGTCACGCAGACGCGCTCGGGCGAGCGCCTCGTCGAGGGCGACCTGGTCGTGCCGCGCCTCGCGGCCCTCGTCGGCGACCCGGCCAACGCCGCACGGATCCTCGAAGACCCGCGCCTGCGCGGCGACTTCGCGACCGCCGACGTCCCGTCCAACGATCTCTGGGAACTCAGTCAGGAGCTCGGCGAGAACGCGGCGCTCTTCTTTCCCGACGCCTACGTGGCGGCCATGCTCGTCGTTCGCGGCGGCCCCGGCGGGCCGGTCGCCGACGCCGCCGTGCGCGTCCGGACGGTTCCATCCGTCAACCTCCTCGCGGCCCTCGCCGCGACGATCCGGAAAGAGGATCTCGCCAAAGCCGTGATGGAATCCGTTTCCGCGCGGAACTTCGCCAACGACGCGCGTATCGGCCTTCACATCGGCCCGCTTCGCACCGAGCTGCGCGCGACGCTCCTCCAGGAGGGCAAGGTCGGCGGCGAGCACTTCAACGTGATCGCGTCCGCCGACCTGGGCTCGCGCGTCCTGCTCGACGGCATGCCGCGCGCGATCGAAACGGTCGGCGTGACCGGGACGATCTCGGCCGGCGAATTCCGACTCGAGGGGCTCGCCTCAAGCCTGCGCCCGATCCTGGGATCGACCCGCGGCCGCGTCAACGGGGCGGTTGACATCGACGGGACGCTCGGCAAGCCGAGCCTGGTCGGCAGCCTCGACTTCTACTTCGAAGAGCTCGCCATTGCCCCGATCGGCTTCAAGCGCGACGAGGCGTCCGCGCTCGTCCTCTTCGACGCCGACAACACGGTGACCGTCGAGGGGCTCGAGTTCACCGACCCCGACGACCACGGCAAACCCTCGCGCTTCGCGCTGTCCTTCAAGGCCACCCTGCCGTCCCTCGACCCGAAGGCGATCGCCGTCACGGCCCGCGCCGACTTCCAGCGCTTCCACCTCCTCGACAAGCCCGACATGTCCGGGCGGCTCGACGGCTTCCTCGCCCTCGGCGGCACGCTCGCGCGCCCGAGAGTCACGGGCAAGGTCACCGTCCTCGACGCGCTCGTCGCGCCGCGCCTGGGTGACCGGTCGGTCCGCCCGATCGGCCTACCGCGCGACGTGCACTTCGTGCGAGGCGAGCCCGAGGTCCCCGAGAGCCGCACGGTCGCCCGCGGCTACCGCGTCCCGCTCGAGCTGGATGTCGCCATGTCGATCCCGCCCGGCGAGCTCGCCCTGAGGCCGACGTTGGCATTGACGCTCGGCGCCGAGGTCGGCGCGAACCTGATGCCCCACGGTGAGCTCGCCTTCCGCACCGTCTCCTCCGAGCTCGGCATCTTCGGAACGCTCTATGTCCCGCGCGAGTCGATCGAGCTCTACGGCCGCTCTTTCAAGGTCGACGACGACTCGCGCGTCGTCTTCACCGGCGACATCGACAGCGATCCCCAGCTCTACTTCGCGGCGCGCCGCAGCATCGAGGACGTCGACCTGACCGCGCTCGGGCTCACCGCCTCGCGCGACTCCTTCGTCGCGGTGCGCGTCACGGGCAACGCGCGCGCGCCCAAAGTCGTCTTCAGCTCGAACCCGCCGATGGACGAGCAGAATGTCCTCTCGATCATCGCGCTCGGTGCGCCCGCGAGCAGCGCGCCGCTCTCACAGCAGCTCTCGGGCGGCGTGACCAGCGTCGCCAACAGCCTCGCCGGCTCGTTCCTGACCAAGCTGACGGGCCCGCTCCTCGCCAAGCTGCCGATCGACATCCTGACCGTCGATTCCAGCGCCGGGGACTTCAGCGATCTCCGCATCACCGTCGGCAAGTACATCACCAAAGCGCTGCTCCTTCGCTACCAATACCTGCGCGAGTTCGGCTCCGACAAAGGCGAGAACGTCATCACCTTCGAGTACAAGCTCGGCAGCATCTTCTCGATCATCGGCAAGGCCAGTGACGTCGGCAGTGGCACGATCGAGGCGACGTTCCGCTTCCACGATTGACGTCTCCGGCGCTGTCCGTCCGCGCCCCCGCGCCCCCGCGCCCCCGAGCGCGTGTGACACGTGGGCCCCTTCGGGTGCATGGTGTGCGACACCCTCGGAGGCCTCGCCGTGCTCGAATCCGTCCGCGCAACCACCCCCACCACGCCCCGCGAAGCCCGCCTCCGCGACCCGCTCACGTGGCTCTATCCGCCCATCGAGGCCTACGTCCAAGGTCGCCTACCGGTGCCGGGCGGGCACGAACTCTTCTACGAGGAGGCCGGCAATCCGCGCGGCAAGCCGGTCGTCTTTCTTCACGGCGGCCCGGGCGCCAGCAGCGGCGCGATCCACCGCCGCTTCTTCGATCCGGCGCGCTACCGGGGCG